>NZ_JAIVFV010000156.1 GCF_020829445.1 Nostoc sp. CHAB 5836 | reverse complement strand
ATATTTTCAAGGTTCGGTGTTTCTTAAGCGTTGCTTTTTTCGCTCCGCTTCAGGCACTTATTCAATATAGCGAACCTCACTCTTTGTGTCAACTACTTTTTCCATTTTTCTTGGGAAATGCTTTTCTGTCTCCTGAAACTGCCCACAGTGCCGGGTTCTAGGCAACAATGGTTTATGCACTGTGTTCAGTTGGCAAGGGGGAACCGTGAATTTTCAGTGATTGCTCATCACGCTATTAATAGCAGGACTTACGCAACTGTCGCAAACCATGAGTGAGAGGTCAAGGTAATTGCACTTTTGTCAAGAGGGGGCAGTAAAAGCCGATAAATCAAGCTTAGAGACTGGTTTTCGGAGATATTTAACTACGCCTAAGAGGATGTTTTAAAAGTTGAAGCTAGTCAAAAATTATGCAAGTCCTCCAACCAGCAGTGACAGGGCTACACTTGTCACTTACCCTACAACCACTGGCTTAGTAGCAGCAGGACATAAATCGGCAAGTTCACAAGCAACGCAGACGGGAGAGCGTGCTTTACAAATAGCACGACCGTGATCAATCAGGCGAATTGACCAATTTTCCCAATCAGGCTGCGGCAATAAACCCATTAAATCTTGCTCAATCCGAAGGGGGTCTGTGTGCTCAGTTAAACCCAAACGTTGGCTGAGGCGCTTGACGTGAGTATCTACTGTTACGCCAGCATTAATGTTATAAGCATGAGCCAGGACTACATTTGCTGTCTTCCGCGCCACACCTGGAAGCTTTAACAACTGTTCCATTTCGTTGGGGACAACAGAGTTAAACTCAGTGACAATCATCCGACAGGCGGCTTGAATGTTCTTGGCTTTATTGCGATAAAATCCAGTTGAACGCACCAAGTTTTCTAACTCTATCAAGTCCGCGATCGCTAAACTCTCAGCATCTGGAAACTTACCAAATAAAGCTGGTGTCACCTTATTTACACGCTCATCCGTACACTGAGCGGAGAGAATCGTTGCCACCAACAATTGTGCTGGCGTTGAGTAGTTCAAAGAGCAAGTAGCATCTGGATAAAGACGCTTCAGACGAGCTAAAATTTCTAGTGATCGCTTCCTTAAAGGCAAAAGTTTCTTTTCCGCACTCCCTGTTTTCACTGGAATAATTTTTGTACCCATTCCAATTGACTAGTTAATTGGGTGGTTTCTTTGACTATGAGAAAAATTCCCAACCCTAAGAGTAACACCAAACCGGTTTGCATTACACCTTCTTGAATGCGGGCAGGTACAGGTTTACCGCGCAAACCTTCAATCAGCAGAAAAGCGAGTTGTCCCCCATCCAAAGCTGGTAAAGGCAAAATGTTGATAATAGCCAAGTTAATGCTGATAATTGCGGCAAAAGACAACAGATTTACGCTATTGTCCTCAGCTAACTTTGCACCTATTTTGACAATATTAACTGGCCCAGAAACTTGTCCAGCAGTTTGTTGAAAGTTGGTAATTAACTGCCCAAAGCCGCTGAGTGTGCCAACAAATAATTGTTGGAATCTGTTAGCAGCAAGCCCGAAGATTTCAAAAGGACTATTAGGACGGCGATAAACTGCTGTAGCATTTGGACTAAGTGCCACTCCTACTACACCTTTGCCATCGGCTCCTAGTTTTGGTGTTAATTTCAGAGATTGTTGTTGGTTTTCACGCAGAATTTTCAGTTCGATTTGCTGATTGGGATGAGTTTGAATTTCTTTTGTCAGCAAAGGAGTTGACTTATCAGAAGCCGGGAGTTCCTGACCGTTCACAGCCAGAATAATATCTCCTTCCCGAATTCCTGCTTGGTAGGCAACAGATTCTTGATTAACAGGCTGTACAACGACACCACCTTGATAATTTAATTCCTTGGGAATGCCAACAATACCGAATTGCAGAGCCAACACAAAGTAAGCAAATATTAAATTGGCGATCACTCCAGCACTAATGACGATCGCCCGGTCTAAAACTGGACGGTTACGCAGCAGATTTGGGTCATTGGGTGGAATATCGCTATCGGGGTCATCATCGGGAAAGCCCACAAAACCGCCCAAGGGAAAAGCGCGGACAGCATATTCGGTTTGTGAACCTTGGTACTTTAAAAGAACTGGGCCAAAACCCAAAGAAAAACGGTTAACGAGAATGCCTTGAGAACGTGCTGCAACAAAATGTCCCAACTCGTGTACCAAGATCAAAACAGCCAAGACTGCGATCGCTGCTAAAACTGACATAGAGCAAATTAGTGAAAATATTAAGCTATAGTTATCTCCATTCTAATTGGGCATTGGGCATTGGGCATGGGGCATGGGGTATTGGTAAAAGACTAATGACTAATTACAAAACTTCACGCCCTAAGTAAGGTTGCAACACTTCTGGTATCCTCACCGTCCCATCAGGTTGTTGATAATTCTCCAGAATTGCTGCCATCGTTCTTCCTACCGCCAAACCCGAACCATTTAGAGTATGTACGAACTGAGTACCTTTCTTCCCCGCATCTTTGAAGCGAATGTCAGCCCGTCGCGCCTGAAAATCTATAGTGTTAGAACAGCTAGAAATTTCGCGGTATTTGCTAGAAGAGGGCAACCAAATCTCTAAATCATAAGTTTTGGTAGAGGCAAATCCCAAATCTCCAGTACTTAAATTTACTACTCGGTAAGGCAACTGCAACGCCTGTAAAATTGCTTCTGCATTCCCCACCAATTTCTCCAGTTCATCAAAAGACGTACTAGGTTCGACAAATTTCACCATTTCCACCTTGTTGAACTGATGCAGGCGAATTAATCCCCGCATATCGCGCCCATAACTACCAGCTTCGCGGCGAAAACAGGGAGTAAAAGCGCAGTGGTAGATAGGTAAATCTTCAGCAGCGAGAATTTCACCTCGGTAGAGATTTGTAACTGGAACCTCGGCCGTAGGAATCAGCCACAAGTCGTCATCAGCGCATTTAAAGCTTTCTTCGGCAAATTTAGGTAGCTGACCGGTCGCCGTCAAAGACTCAGTATTAACTAACAGAGGTGGACTGACTTCCACATAACCAGCTTGAGTATGGAGAGTCAGCATAAATTGAATTAATGCCCTCTCCAATGCTGCACCAGCGCCCATCAATGTCACAAACCGACTTTGGGCAACTTTCACAGCTCGCTCAACATTGAGAATACCTAGCTTTTCGCCAATTTCCCAGTGAGGGAGAATATTCGGATTTTGGGGAATGTACTCATCACCCCAACGGCGCACTTCTACGTTATCTTCCTCATTCTTTCCAAGGGGTGTAGAGTCGCTTGGCAAGTTGGGAAGTGCCAACACAAGTTGAGCAATTTTAGCTTTGAGTTCTTTTTCCTGAGGTTCTAGCTCACTCAAGGTCACTTTGACAGAGTTCCCTTCATCTCGCAAAGCTTGAATTTCTGGGTCTTGAGGATTGATCCCAGATTTAATCTTCTGCCCGACAAGTTTACCAATTTCGTTGCTACGAGCTTGGAGTTGACTACGCGTCCCCTCAAGTTCCCGTTGTTGCCGATCTAACAGTAATATCGGTTCGATCTCGTATTTACCACTACGAGTATTCAATCTTTCTTGAACGAATTGCGGATTTTCCCGTATTTGCTTGATATCCAGCACAGATTTTTCTCAGTTTTTAGCCTATTATCTACCTGCCAACACATCAGCATATACTGATTTTGGCTTGCCATCAGCAGAAAAGCAAACATCTCAAACAACCTCTAAGGTCGGTTAATGCGATTTAGTAGCCAAAGCGACGCTACAAGCCCTGCAAAGTGGGCTGATACAGTGTTGGTGTTTGCCTGCACCACAAGCATATCTAGACCGCTAATAATTCGGGTTGGGTCAAAAAATTGAGTAGTTATAGCTTGAGGAGATATGGATCTTGCTACCAATGTTCCAACGATCGCTTGCGCTCCTAAAAGAGTCACCAGAGTTCCTCCTAAATTCACCCACAGCCCTAAGCTTAATACTTGCACAGTCTCGCTTTTGCGAGGGCGGTTGCTGGGATTGGAGGATTCCAATTGCTTGCCAATTCTAGTGTAACGGTAAGCTAAATAGATGCCTCCACCCAAAATAACCAGCCCACAAATTGCTAAAAATACGCCAAAGCCAGTCCCGGGATTATTACTAGGGCTGCCACTTCTTTGATTAAAGATGGCGAACAGCAGCACAATTATGCTAGAAACAACCCCTAGTACTAGCTGAATCCAAAAGCTAATCCAACCTGTAAGACGGAAGGTTTGGGCAATTGCCCTAAGAGTTGAGGAAGATGATGGAGCATCAGGAGTTTGTGACATAGTGAACCAATGTGCTGGGCGCTTGATTAAGGGATATGGGGGCGCGGGGGCCTCTCCCCCGTCTTCTTTCCCCTTGCCATAAGGTCTTCTTTGATAAATTTACTATCACAGTTGCCAAATAAGACAAGAGATTCTCTTGTGGAAGAAATCGCTAATGGTTTCTGCTTAAGTGTGTCCACGGACGTAGAAGCTTTAAACCAGACATATGCTTTAGCCTAAGCTTTTAGAAATGGCATTGGGAAAATCACTGTAAAACAAAGTGTTTATTAACTTTTACAGACAAAATAGCATTTTACCTGTAAAATTTCTTCGATGGCATTTTATTGCTTAAGCAGTTCTAACCAGTTCGGCATCACTTAACACCAAGATACTTAACACCAAGATAGTGACTTCGCCACTGTCTGTTCGCTCCTCACCACACCGTATCGAGCTTGGGTAAGGGTACGCTATTTTGTGCCCCTAAAACTCGCAAACTCGTCCCACAACTTCGCCGGCGTGGGTAATTATTTGGTGTTTACGCTTTGCAAAATTAGTCTAAGTAGCTTTATATATATTACTCACTTAGCAGTAGCACTGTATACTGACTACAAGGATTGTAGACCTTACTCTAAGGCATTTTTTTAGCCATTCACTAACCATGAAACTTGAGGATATATATCAATTCTTTGAGAATCCTCCGCCAACTTACCTTTGTCAGGAAGTAGCAGTTTGTTACATACTGTCTGTTTTATTACAAGGTGAATCCTACGGAACCGAGTTGATTGAGCAATTAGAAACTGAATATCCCACTTATAGGCTTTCGGATACCGTACTTTATAGTGCAATCAAATTTCTGGAAGATCAAAGGGGAATCAGTGGATATTGGAAGAAACTCGAAGGACGGGGACGCCCCAGGCGAATGTACCAAGTTTCTCCCGAATGGCAAGTTCAAGCGCAGGATTTAGCTTGTCTTTGGCAAAACTACATCAACAGGAGGACAAAGTAATACCATTTGAGATTTTAGACTTCGACTACGCTCAGTCGAAGGATTTTGGATTGTGGAAGAGTCCTTGGTAATCCCTTTTTGGCGCGGCATTTGTTCCAATGATTGTTCAAATTGGTATAACGAATAATTGATAATGAATAAGTCTCCTCCAGTCAAACACTAACGATTAGTTATGGATACTGCTATTCTGCCATCTACGTTCCTGCTAACCTTATTGTTATCAGTTGGGCTATTTTTCTTTATTCGTGCCTCGACTAAAGACCGCACAGAAATAGCACAACTGGTATCAGAGCAAGACGAAGCTGCTTTAATGTCTCTATTAAAAGAGTATTTTCGATCGCGGTCTTACCGAGTGGCAGCGGTAGACCAACAACAAAACCAGGTGACTTTTGAAGGTAATGTTCGCCCTAGCTGGTTCTTAGCTATATTTCTCACTTTACTGGCAGCTACTGGGATTGTTTGTCTATCTCTGGTAGTATCCCTGCTTTTTCCTAGCCTCAGTACTCTCGTTCTGGCTATGGTACTGTTGTCGCCTTTAAGTGGTCTATTTTATTGGAAAAAATCTGGAAGACTTGAGAAGGTGTCGCTCAAAGTAGAAACAACTCAGAGCGAACAAACCTCCTCAAGTAAAATCACTGTAGTTGCACATAGAGATGAACTCAGTGAGTTGCAGAGGACTCTACAGCTAAAGCCTGGGAAATAATTGTTGATTTTTGTGACCATCTTTTAACTATGATATGCAGACTTCTGACCTGACCTACTCTTTAGGCAATGGAAAGTAGGAAGCAGGAAATCAAGACTGCTGCTTTGTCAGTTTTCCCCGTCACACAAGTGGTGGGGAAAAAATTTAAATTCATTAACTTAAATTTGTTGACAGAGCTTAGTGAACAATCTATGGCATAAGAGAGCAACTTCACTAGCGCTTTTGGACGCGCTTGCCCCTATACCCAATCCCTTTTGCATCATCAATATAGTATCAACCCATGCAATCTAGCTTGGTTTGAGACAAATTTACTTTCCAACTACCTGGACTAGCTTTACTGGCAAATCAGCTAGAAACTAAAAAAAATTAAATTTTCCATAAACTTAGCACTTTTGCCAGTTAATAATAGTCAGGAGCCACATTCAATGCGTAAGATGACCATCTATGGTTCACCGACTAGCTAAAGCAAGAGGTTCTTGACCTGGCGAAGGTTCTAACACCCTCAAGCTAGGAAACAAGAAATGGTTTTCCTCTACGTATTGAGCACCAAACAGTCCCTTTTCCGCCCAGAAATAACGGTCTGTAGTGTGTTCATTTCGCTTTACGAGTAACAACGCCGGTGGCAAAATCCCTTCAGCTTGAATGAATCTTCTCGCTGCTGTCACAGGTTTTTCTTCGCCACTTTCGATGCTATATTGAGGCACGTGTTCCAAAATGCGCCGTCCTTCCTGCCGACGACGACTCTTCCTTTTGCGTCTCCTTGCCAATCGATTGTCCTCCTCTTTCAAGCTATAGATTGTAGTGATAGCTACAAAATCCGTCGTCATTATATAGGTTCTAGTTCAAAATATCAATAGTTTTTAAACTTTTCCTGTAAGAAAATTAATATCTTTGAATATACATAAAACAAAAGCAGCTAAGAATATAATCGCCTAGTACAAACCATTCTTAAGAAGATTTTTAGTTAAGATTTATTAAATAAGTGAGGTAAAAACTAACTATCCTCTGTTAAGGGACTTTCAAAAATTAAACATCCAATACGACCATCAGAGTTCTTTTTCCCCTGCTCACCAAAGTGATTGATTGATTATTTTTTTTATTTGTCAGTCCCTAATCATGCCTCAAAATCTGTAATCTTGAGCAAGAGCTAAAAAATGTTAATGTCTGCCAGTTCCGATTTTCTCGCTGTGTGTCGAGAGCAAATAGCGCTGCTAACCCAAGGGCTGGGAGCAACTTTAAGTATTGTGTACCTAACACAAGAATTGATAGAGACTCCTCCAAGCGATGCAAAACTTATTCCTGTGGTAATTTATCCGGAAACAACATTATTACCACCAGGGGATGAGACTGCTGAAACGACATTACACAAGCAACTTCAAGTTGGAAATGTGTTTATATTACCCAATCATCACCAAAGGTTATTGACAGCAGGTTCAGAATCTCCAACCTCGTCACAGGAGTCTGAGGTATCTGATGCCTCTCAAGCCGATGTAAAAGAGGAATACCTACTTAGTGGCAACCAAATCGTTTTACCTCTGATTTATGAGGGTGTGATGATGGGGTTACTGGTGACAGGTAGGGAAGATCGAGCATGGAATGAACACGAACAAAGTCAGATTCAACGGATAGCCCAAACATTAGCGATCGCCTGTATTTTAGATCAGCGACGAGCATGGTTGGAACAGCAGTTGCATGAACAACAAATTCTCCAAGAAAAACAGCGAGATTTGCTGGATAACCTGTTGCATCAGTTTCGTAACCCATTAACGGCGTTGCGGACTTTTGGCAAACTGCTATTGAAGCGACTACGACCAGCAGACACCAACCGGGATGTGGCAAATAGTATTGTGCGAGAAAGCGATCGCCTCCAAGAATTACTGCAACAATTTGAGCAAGTAATTGACTTGACAGAGGCAGATTTAGCACCACTACATCTGGCGGAAGATGAAGTATTTGTAGAAGCAACTATCCAAAGAGACGCTAAACCGCCGCTATTATTGCCGGGAACGGGAGATAAAGCAGTTGACTGCTCGTTAGCAGATATATTAGAACCATTATTAATATCAGCCAAAGCGATCGCCCAAGAGCGAAAGCTAAAACTAATAACTGAAATTCAACAGAATTCACCTCTAGTACGTGCCAATATCAAAGCATTACGAGAGGTGCTAACTAACATCATTGATAATGCATTGAAATATACTCCCACCGGCGGCAAAATTTTGATTCAGGCGGGGCAAGAAAAAGCTAATTTTCAGGGAATTGTCATTAGTGACAACGGCCCCGGCATTCCACCCCAAGATTTAGAGCATCTTGGAGAACGGCATTATCGGGGTGTACAAGCGCAAACAGAAATCCCCGGCACAGGTTTGGGGTTAGCGATCGCTAAACAATTAATCAAGCAAATGCAGGGCGAAATCGAGGTTTTCAGCCCTGCAATCAACTCTAAGCTAACTTCACCCGATGCGCCGGGGACTACCTTTATTATTTGGTTACCGGAAGTTGAAAATTAGTCATTTGTCCTTTGTCATTTGTCCAAAGTCCAATTATAAATACTAATCACTAATGACCAATGACCAATGACTATCTTAGTGAAACCAACAAGTTTTGATTGATTGTCATTTGTAAATCGGTGTCTGGATCAATGGCGATTAAGTCAACACTATTCTTACCGAAGAACAGACCAATCAACGCACCGATACCAGCGCCACCCAAGACTTCTTCTGTGGCAATGGCGCGATCGCCTGTGACAGCAGATACCGCCGCCGCCGCACCTGCGCCTAATACAGTATTTTGGATGATTGAACCAGTACTAGTGCCTTTGTTGACAGTTTGAGTTTTGGTAATCACTTCAGAAGTAGCGTTAAGCTGATACTCTTGACCATTGTTCAAAACTAGTTTCTCGGCAATGAATTGAGAACCGCCTGTAGCAGGTTTGAGTTGACCAATAACCTGACTACCAGCAGGAATCACTACAGATCCATCTTGCGTCACTACGTTTTGGGATACTGTCAATGTCAAAGGCGCTGTTTCATCCTTTGTAACCAGAATTTTTTCTGCCTTGTCATATTTCACTGGAATAGCAGTCCCTTGGGGAATTGTGACTGATACAGGTGTTGGGGTACTAGACCCAAGAGCGACGACATAGGGCGAGTTAATTGCTGAGGCTTGATTAGAACTAACCAATGCTTGGTAGATAAAAGCTGCTACCTGGGCGCGAGTGGCGGTTGCAGTTGGATTCAGGAACTTAACGTTAGGATAGTTAACCACAATTTGCTTTTCAGTTGCTGCTGCGATCGGGTTACGGGCATAGCTAGCGATGTTAGAGGCATCGTTGAAGTATTGCAAAGTGCTTTCGGTATTGCCACTGGGACTATATTCCAGACCGTTAGCGAGGGAAACTAAAACCTGTTGGCGAGGAATAGCTTGGTTAGGTTCAAAGCGATTTCCAGGATAACCTGATAAGAAACCAATGGTATAAGCTTGCCCAATGGCACTGGATGCCCAATAGTTGCTAGGCACATCAGCAAAACTGATTGGCGATCGTTGCTGTGCTTTTTGGAAAGCTTTGTTAACCATCGCTGCAAATTGAGCGCGTGTCACTGCTTCTTCAGGGCGGAAGCTACCATCAGGAAATCCGGCAATTACACCTCGCTGTGACAATTGTTGAATAAATTGTGCTGCCCAATAGTTAGATGAAACATCTGAAAAAGTAGTTTGAGCTAAAGATGGCGAAGCTGTAATGAAAGGAGCGACAGCACCGACTGTGACGCTCAAAGCCATGAGTGCAGCTGTTCCAGATTGCCAAACATTTAAGTTAAACATTATTTTTTAGTGCCGTAAAATTATTTTCTTCTGTTAATTAATTAGACATTTACTCAAATATTAGGTTCCCAATTATTTTTGTTTTTTTTGAAAATTTTTCTCTTTGTAATACCAGGGCTATTTAATTCTCATTTAGCCCGCATCAGAATGAATTCACCAGTCTAATAGCGAAAGTCGTCTAAAGACGACTGAGAAAAGGTTATAGTCCGTTTTAACGGACTTTAGTTATGAGCCAGGAACTTCAGTTCCGGGTGGTTTATGTCTAGAATGAAATCGCTCTGTTGTAATAGAGTCATTTTCCAAAAAGGTAAGCAAAAAAAGTATAAGTTTTGCAATAAATATGGATGCTGAGTCAGACGATAGAGAGATAAAATAGTTGCTGAAAAATAGATTTTTTCGACTGAAAAACTAAGGCGATCGCACACTATAGTTCAATACGGTTCAGTTAAGGATAATTGTAGGTTGGGTTTCAATACTGCGTAGGTTTTGGAAAATCGTAGGTTGGGTTGAGGCTCTGCGAAACCCAACAAAGCCCGCCTCAACCCAACCTACGCAAATTTATTTTTACTGTCGAATAAGGTAAGTAACAAAGTATAAGTGTTGCAATAAATATGGATCCTGAGTCAGACGATAGAGAGATAAAATAGTTGCTGGAAAATGGATTTTTTCGAGCCAAAAACGAAGGCGATCGCACACTATAGTTAAAGTGGCGATCGCCTATGGGAGATAATTAAAGTCACTACTTTAATTGAGTTAAATCTAGTAGCGGGATTGTGGTACTAAATTTAAGTTAGAATTCAGTGTGAGCCTTAAATCCTGTGCAGGTCTGAGAACAAAGACATTGGCTTGTTTTTTGCGCAACAGCACACTCGCTCCCGCACCCGCGGCCCCACCGATAACAGGTTTTAAATCGTCAATTCTGCGGTTCCCAGTAACTAGTGAACCTAAAAGACCAGCACCCGCACCGATAGCTGCGTCAGTTAAAACCTGACCTGTGCTAGGGCCCTGTGTAACTTTTTGAGTTGTGGTATATGTTCGAGAAGTTGCATTAATCGACTGACGCTGACCGTTAGAAAATTCTAATTCTTGAGCTACAAACCGCACACCTTTTCCTTTGTTCTCATCTGTATCTCTTGAATAATTATCTAAGTCAACCGATTCTAGGCGTCCATTTACTTTAGTACCAGCAGGAATCAAGACGTTTCTATTTCTGTCGATAATGTCGTTGGCTATTCTCAAGGTTATAGATTTACTTTCCCCAGGAGCAATAGTAATTGTCTCTTTTTCGTAGGTTACAGGAAAAGCAACCCCAGAAGGGATGGTAACATTCCCGTATTGTCCAATTCTGTCTTGCCCAATTCTATATTGAGCATTAGCTGGAGCCAAGCTCAATAGGGGGCTAATGACGCTTGTGGTCACGGCCATTGCCATCAGTGCAGCAGTTCCAGATTTCCATTGATGTAAGGGTGTCATAAGAGGGTTATCCTTTGTGTATGTGATGTATGTAATGACGGGGATTCACTGAGTTTGTTTCTGAGTGTTCTTGAACCTGTCTATAGGCGTATACAAGTACTTATTATGATGTGAAATCTGTGCGCTACGACAAATCAGGTTTTTGAGAGAATTTTGCGTAAGTCCTATTTTAATGTCTTCCTAGAGTCTGTAATGCATCTGTTGAAATATACAGTTTGCTATTCTTCATCTATCTCATCAATATAAACTTCTATTTCTCCTGTAAAAATTAAAGATGAAGGTTCTACAGATACTGAATCGGGAGAAATCCCCTCTGGTAATTCTCTAAAAATTTCTAAAATTTCGTTGGCAAAGTTATCAACACACTCTGCAATTCGCAATTTCGCACAATCCTGACCCATACTAAATACTCGATATATGTCATATCGTTCTGCGTTAGCCATACAGCGTAGCTCACCCAGTGAAACGTGAAATGGTAGATTAAAATTTTTTCCAGTGGATTTAACATCAATTAAAACTTTTATCCCGTTAGGTAAGGTTAATGAAAAATCATAAACTGATACTGGGTTTTCATTAGATTCCCAATAGTAATCACGGATATTACCTAATTTTTTCTGAGAGTAAAGATATGCATTTACAAACTCTTCACCTCTTCGTCCGTTGGCTTCAGCAGTTTCTTTTGCCTTTTTTAAGTCAGCAGGTGATATTCTTCTACCTGAAGGTCTTGATAACAGCTTCTGTAATCCTTGGTTTCCACCTTGAACAAAATCTTCTAAAACATCATCCAAAACAAGATCATTTATAGGATGCTTGAAACAAATCTCACTTTCGTTAATAATTTTACTAATATCTAAAGGTGTCAAACTCTTCATTCTGAATTGTCCTAGAAAGGACTCTAGGGAACCATGAAGCGAAGTATCATCCAAATGCTTATTTGCAACAAATATAGCTTTTGCACCAACAGGAACGTTAATTCCATCAAAGTCAAAAATGACAAAATCACCGGGTTCTAGAATATTAAACCTTTCAGAACTTTCATCAGGATTAGTTACAAATTCACCATTCAGCCGCCAGTTTTTGTACGCATTGCCTCTAACTATTTTCCGTTGAAGATTATACTCACTCTCAAGACCAGGCCCATAAATTGATATGTCGAGTGGTATCCTCCTTCCTATTTGAGTTTGTACATAATCACGTAAAGTAGGGTAGAGTTCATTGATGAAAACATCTGCATTCAAGTTAATCGCTTTTTGTTTTCCCGCAGGACGGTTCTTAAAATGCCATTCAAAAAAAGTCAGGTCTGAGGCAGTAAGTCTTTTAACAGCAAGCTTTCTTGACATATTATAGCTCTTTGTATTTGTTCAAACATTTGATTAGCGATCGCTGTGGCAAGTAGGGGTGGAACAGCATTTCCAATTTGTCTAAAAGCTGGATTCATAGTACCTGCAAAAATAAATCCATCGGGAAATGACTGTAAACGTGCTGCTTCTCGAACTGAAATAGTTCGAGCCTGATTGCTGTCATAATGAATGTGAGAATAACTATCTTTACCTAAATGAGCCATTAATGTTCTTGCAGGCTTCTCAGCCTCCATTTTCCGCCATTTATTGGGAAACTTATATGGATCGTAAGGAGGCACAATTTTATTTTTCAAAGCATTGAATTCTACACTACCAAACTCCACATTTCTATTAGATTGCTTCAACTGCCCCAGCTTTTCATTCAAAATATCTATTGCGTGTTTATGTGCTTCTGGATATTGCTCTCCTGGTAACATCCGATAAAATATCTCGAAATCTCTTCGCGAAAGTGCGCGAATTATATGATCCTTTACGCCAACATTCCCCTCAAAACCTTCCCATTGCCTGAGTTTTAGAGCATAAGATGAAGGTTCTAAATTGTCAGAGTAGGGAGTTAATGTGGTAAATCTTTTAGCACCACGTTTTAACTTGCCTTCAAGATGTAAAGTTATAGGAAGTAAATCTCCTATAGCTTCACTTGCACTAATAGCTCTTTCTAAACCCTGATGAGGAAGTGGCGGTGATATATATGAAGATAAATTATTGGTGTTTAACAAATCTAACTGTATAGATACCTTATTTTGCTTTTTTTTACCACAAAGATGTTTTAATGCCACCTGTCTTGACCCTTCGTAACCTCTAGGAAGCTCTATCCAGTGAGTTGGATTTGGAAAATTAACTTGTGTTTTGAGTTCATTTGCGTATGCAATCATAAACATCCTTTCACGCATCTGAGGTACACCATAATACACTGCATTTAGAAGAGTATACCCACAGGTGTAGCCACTTTCTGTAAGAGCTTCACACATCTCTTCAGCAATGTTATGCCCTCCATAATTGAGAGCGTCTGGCACATTTTCCATCAGGAGAGCCAAGGGACGTAAGCATTTGACATAGTGTAGATATCTTAAATATAAATTGGCTCTGGGATCTTGCCGGAAGGCTTCGGGATGATCTGCTACTTCTCTCAATTTTGATCTTCCCACCCTTGCAAAAGCTTGACAAGGCGGGCCGCCAATAATTACATCAATGGCATTTGATACCTCGCCACCTAAGAGCAATTCACTAACTAATTGATCTGGTTCAATAATAGTAATATCCCGAGCAGTGCTATGTAGTCTCCAAATTTCTTCCGAAGTATTTTTGTAGAAGTTCACCGCATGAGATTCAGCCGCTATAGGATCACATTCTACAGCTCCTACAATGTCAAAGCCAGCACTGTGAAACCCAAGAGAGAGACCGCCACACCCAGCAAAAATATCTAAACCTCTCGGTTTTCCTCCTAGTTGTAGTCGTTGAATTTTTTGTCTTATCGGGTCTCTAAACACACAATATCCTCGTTGCTGCTATTAGCACTAATGTCCTATATACAGAGCTATGAATTTAATAATATAGCTAATATAATTAGTAAACAAAAGCCCTACAATTTTACAATACTATTACTATGGCAATCCAGAATAATTCCTCAGAAAACCTACTCATTTCAGCTCTTCAGTTCATTTTATGGAACAGAATAACAAATAAAACTTGATCATAGCCTGTATTCCTTGCTGTGACTTTATCTTAAGTTTTTGAGACTTTCTATAAAACTGCGATTTTAATGCTCCACCATAAAACCAACGCAAGAACCCTTATTTGTACGTTTATGGGCAGGAGCTTTACTCAAAACCTCTCTGCACCTTTACAAAACTTCATCAACTCTCTTGCAGTCAACGTTTTTAACTTGATCCAAAGACTGTGCAACTTGCAGACATTTGTCCATAACTCCCGAATATAGGTGCTGTGCTTTTCACACAGGCTATACGGATAAGGAAATTCCAGAGGCCCATCGCAACGAGCCAAATTAAAATGATGCCTTGGCTATTAGAAGTCCGACAACCATACAAACTAAACCCGCCAGTACGGGTTTAGATTTTTTAAAATTATCCACAAAAGGCGAACAGCTAAGAGAATTTACAGCTAGCCTACTTTTGGAAAGTAAAGAACCTTGGGCAATCCAAGCAGAAATAATCTCCCACAACTCTTCTTTTTATGTTTTCATCTCAATCAACACAAATAAATAACCCGAAGTCTCCTGGAGAGTTTTATTTTTCTCCGAATATAGCAAAACTTATTCACGCAACAAGAAAAATTAACTCAACCTATTGTTAATTTTTGTAAATTTGATGTCTTCAAGACTAGAAACCTGATATCTAGATAGCTAAACTAACAAACAGTGCATCTGTACTGTTAATTATTAAAAGTAGATGTGGCGCTATAGCGTGAATGATCCCAGTACAACTTATCCTCAAAAACTTCCTCAGTTACCGTGATGCAACTTTAGATTTTGGCGGTTTGCATACGGCTTGTATTTGTGGTTCCAATGGTGCGGGAAAATCTTCTCTTTTAGAAGCAATCACTTGGGCTATTTGGGGTGAAAGCCGCGCCACTGTTGAAGATGATGTGATCTATTCTGGTGCGAAAGAAGTTCGGGTTGATTTTACTTTCCAAAGTAACCAGCAAAAATATCGGGTGATTCGTACCCGAATTCGGGGAGGTATTAGCGTCCTCGAATTTCAAATAGAAATACCATCTGGGTTTCGCTCACTCACTGGCAAAGGGGTAAGAGCAACCCAAGATTTGATTCTAGAACATATCAAGCTTGATTATGATACATTTATTAACTCTGCCTACTTACGTCAAGGTCGTGCAGATGAATTCATGCTCAAGCGTCCCACAGAACGTAAAGAAATTTTAGCGGAGTTGTTGAAACTCAATCAGTATGATGATTTGGAAGAACGGGCAAAGGAATCTTCTCGTCAGTTCAAAGCACAGGCGTTAGAGTTAGAGCGTTCTTTAGAGTCGATTAAAATTCAGCTACAACAACGCGAGACAACGCAAGCCCAAAGAGTGGAGTTAGAAGCCGAACTCAACCAACTGCAACAGGTGCAAGCTTTTGATAATATTCAATTACAAAGTTTGCAAGTTGTCCAGCACCAGCGCCAAAATTGGGAACAACAACTCAGCTTTGTAAAGCAGACTATCCAGCCGATCGCAGAGCCAATAGCGCGTCCAATTGAGCTAACGGAAGAAACCCAACTGCGAAATTGTTTTCCTTGGTCTGTATACTACGTTCAAAATATTGAGTATCGACCACAAGC
>NZ_JAIVFV010000155.1 GCF_020829445.1 Nostoc sp. CHAB 5836 | reverse complement strand
ATCAGTACAAGATTTAAAAACCTACCCCCGGACTGGGGGAAAGTCTACGCCCGAAAAACCTTGAGGAGATATCACTGCGCCCTATGGGGCAAACGTAGTGAGCCTGGGAACCTGTGTAAACAGGATATTTTGGCCGTGAGGTCTTAAGAATCTCCGCGCCTTTAGGTCGGAGAGTGTCAATAGAAGAAGTAGTTACTTGTTCTCAGCTCTGATTTAAAGCTCTTACTCCTCCCTTTCCGTTTCGGAGAGGGAGGTTGGGAGGGAGAGGTTCATGGAACTCAGGTTAACAAAGAGTTTTAGCCTTAAATGAACTGTATTGGTTCACTGATAACTTTTAGCTAAATAGGTCGGAAGCGAGATATCTTGCCTCCGGTCAAGTTTACGTAGTACAGATTACCATCTGTCCCAGTGATCATTTGTGTAGTTACCCCTAGATTAGGTCTGTCTGCTTGGGAAGCAAGCTGCTTAACTGAGACAACTTTGCCCTCACTATTCAAGATCAAAGCATCAATGGTTCCTTGACTGAAATCACCAACGAATAACGCACCTTGATAGATTGAGGGGAAAGTATTACCTGTGTAAAAGTCACCCATGACGATCGCATTGAAACCAAAATGCTTGTAGGTATAAATTGGTGCTGTAACAGTTGTGCCACTACTATAGAAGGCTTGCGCTTGGTCTAGCTTAGAATAGTTTGGTTGTTTTAAGCTGATGATATTGCCCTTGCCATCAAGTCCACCTTCATAGAACGGCCAGCCAAAGTTAGCTCCTGGTTTTCCGACATTGACTTCTTCGTAAGAATAAAAGCCAACATCACCAATATAGGGAGTATTAGTGTTTTGATCAATTGTCAACCGGAAGGGGTTACGCAAACCTAAGTTATAGACCTTGGAACGATTACTATTGGAGTCACCGTTGTAGAAGGGATTACTTGATAAGCCTTGACCAGTAATTGGATCAATCCGCAGTACCTTACCGGACAGATTATTCACATCCTGAACGCGAATTGCTCTGGGGTCTACCCCATTGTAGGAAGTACCATCTCCTGTGCTGACAAACAGAGAACCATCAGTACCAAAGCGCACAGAACCAATTGAGTGAGATTCACTATCATTAGCGATAAAATTTTCGATATTTTGGACTTTATCGGGATTATTGAGATAATCTTGCAAGCTGGTAAAGGGCTTACCAGTATCTTTGTTGACAATTCCTGATGGTGCATAGCCAAGTGAGACATTTGTGCTATTTCCATCTGGCTTGTTGATATTCTCCCAAGTGCCATTAGTACCTAGTAGCACGACTTCACTGCCAGCAATAGCAGTAGTGTAATTGGTGTTGGAATCAGCTGTGACCCGAGTTAGCCGTGCAGTACGATTCCCCTTCTGATCAGGATCGTCCAATATGCTTTTGCGATTGTTCTTAGGATTGTTTGGATTAGTTTCTGGTGGATCGTAGGTATATAACAGATAAACATAGTTGTTACCGTTTGGATTTTTGCCAAAATCTGGATGTACGGCAATGCCTAACAGGCCGCGATCGCGCGTATCATTTACCTGTTCAGAAATATTGATAAATGGTGTTGATAATAATGTGCCGTTTTGCAAGACTCGCACTACCCCATTTTTCTCGGCAATGAACATACTGTTACCGTCAGATGTCCAGTCAAAAGCTGTGGGTTGAGTCAAACCAGTAGCTACCGCCTCTAAAGCAAAGTTACGAGACTCATTATCAATAATCGTGATAGTCTGTTCAGCAGGTAGCTGCACTCCAACCGCCTTACTGAACTTGAAAGTAAATGTTTCATTTACCTCCTCAACAGTGTCATCCATAATGGGAATAACAATGGTCTTGGTGGTTTCTCCGGCTGCAAAATTTAAGGTTTGAGGTTCAGTTTGAGCCTGGTAGTCAGATCCAGCTTTAGCAGTTCCATCGACGATCATATAGTCCAGACTAGCAGTTCCCACACCGTTACCCCGTGTAACTGTCACCCTAGCAGAACCGTCACCCTCATTAACTACTAGCTGACTGAAATTGAGGCTAGAGCGATCATTATCTTGAATCGTAATTCCGAGAGTTCTTTGGACTCCTAATGTTGCTCCCTCTACCTGATCAATAACAAAACTAAAGGTTTCATTTGATTCTGCTAAAGAATCGTCATTGATCGCAATGGATATTTCTCTGCTGCTTTCTCCCGCCGCAAAAATGAGTGTTCCAGCGCTTTCAGTACGTTCACTGCCGTAGTCAACTCCTGCTGTGGCAGTATCAGCTATGGTTGCATACTTAATCGAAGATGTACTGTTTAAATCACCGCTCCTCCGTAAAGTTATGGGAACACTACCACCGCTTTCGTTCACACTTGTGGAAGGTGATCCTAATGTGATGGTGGTCTGAAGAGCTGGTGAATAAAGTTGGGACTGGGGAATGATTTCCTTTACCTGAGAGGAGCTTGACCAAGCCAGTTGAGAAACGGCATCGTACTTATTTTCGTAGTATTCGAGTTTAATATCGTACTTCAGACCTGCAACCAGTGCGATTGAGCCACTGTATTCTCTGACAGATTGATCGACAAATTTATCGATGATTTGTTGACCATTCACCCACAGTCGCACACCATCATCACTAGTGGTGTAGAAGTTGTAAGTCTCGCTGTACTTGGCTTCCACCTGACCTGTCCAACGCACTGAGAAGGTATCTGCACCAATAGACGGATCTGGAGAACCTTTACCCCAGTTAAAGTTCACCGTCTGATCTGTGCGAGTTTGCTTCAGGTTGGTGAAGTCGATATTGTCGAAATACTGTGCTTTGAGTCCGTTGCCATCAGTAGGTAGGTTGACATTACTATACAGTTGGGACTGAGGAATGATTTCCTTTACCTGAGAGGAACTTGACCAAGCCAGTTGAGAAACGGCATTGGATTTATTTTCGTAGTATTCGAGTTTAATATCGTACTTCTGACCTGCAACCAGTGCGATTGAGCCACTGTATTCTCTGACAGATTGATCGACAAATTTATTGATGATTTGTTGACCATTCACCCACAGTCGCACACCATCATCACTAGTGGTGTAGAAGTTGTAAGTCTCGCTGTACTTGGCTTCCAGCTGACCTGTCCAACGCACTGAGAAGGTATCTGCACCAATAGACGGATCTGGAGAACCTTTACCCCAGTTAAAGTTCACCATCTGATCTGTGCAAGTTTGCTTCAGGTTGGTGAAGTCGATGTTGTCGTAGTATTCTGCTTTGAGTCCATTTCCCTGAGAGAGCGCACTAGACCGAGCGGAAATACTGCTCAGTTGTGACTCATCAATGCTTTCTAGAGATGATTGACTAATTATTGGACTTGCAGATGTTGATAATTGTTGATTAAGACCTTGATTCTGTTCATTCATTGAGATATGTGCCTCACATATAGTGCTGAAACTAATTCCATAATCAATTTTGTAATTCCTAATTAAATCGATAGCGCAGCCTCTTTTCCTCTTAGGCTGCACCAACGAGTATTTGAGCGTCGTGTTCGCAGTCCCCTATGGAGGGAAACCCTCCTTCAGGGCTGACTCACCGCAAAGCGTCTACGCATAGCGCAGCCTCTTTGAGTCCGCGATCGCCGGAAACATCGGCTCCGGTTTACGCTAAATCCGCATTTTTAAGGTAATTACTGTCTTCTCTACGAGACACGCAAGGGACACAAAGGTATGGAGTCCACCTACTTCTACAAGGAAGCAACCTAGGTGCGGTGGTTTCGCAAACAGCGTCATTAGTAATTATGAATTACCAATTTTTAATGTTCAATAAACAGTTTTATATTGAGTTTTTTTAACACATAATTCCTAACAATAGTAGGTATAAACATATTACTAAACCATCGTTTTTTGGCTA
Source organism: Nostoc sp. CHAB 5836 (assembly GCF_020829445.1). Lineage (GTDB taxonomy): Bacteria > Cyanobacteriota > Cyanobacteriia > Cyanobacteriales > Nostocaceae > Nostoc. The sequence continues at coordinate 12,082 of NZ_JAIVFV010000155.1, read as the reverse complement.
ATAATATTTTTATTAAGACTGCTACTATTTTCATCGATTGCTGATATTAAATCCTTATTTTTCTATGTTCTTTCCCTCATCTGCTTTACTACTCTGCTACCTATAGCGGTTCTCAATTGCATGGAATACAGACCTAACAAGAACAGCCCCAACCCTTGTAGCGTTGGGGAGTAAGATTCAAAGCCTCTCTCCTTAAAGGAAGTGAGGAATGGAAGCGAGGTCAGACTGTATTGCTTCCATTGGAAAAGCACTATATTTAATCAATGTTAAAAGAAAAAAAATACAACGTAATATGTCTTCTATGAAAGTAGATATAGAAAAACGTCTATGCGTGTATGTTTGGTGAACTTAATAAAAATTATAAATCACCATTCTTGAGAGCTTATAACCTCACTCATGTTCTGGCACATGAACTTGGAGCGAAGCAAAACCCAACCCAATCAAATAGCTAAGTAGGTCGGCGCAATTAAAGCTAACTGGCTAAGGCTGTCATTTGTCATTTGTCCTTCGTCATTTACAAGGGTTTTAACCCTATTTACGTTTAGTAACATATTTAGGTTTTTTCGCGCCAACTTACTTACTTAAGTAATAAAAGGCATAATTTTAGACGAATTACATTTAAGTATTGTTCTCCAATCAATCCATTACACACACATTTGATAATAAATCACGTGTTCTGTCTATCTCTTTTGTCAAACTTTGTTTAAATATTCACATTGAGATACACCTTTTTAAAGGAATATGAAGGGTTTGATGATCTTTAAATAAAAACCACCAACATACTGAATGATCTCATGATTTTTTCTCTGATTACATATTAATTAGATAAAATTTATATGAAGAAAAAATTGTTTATTTAAAGATTTGACAAAGTGTGATTTCTCTATGGTTTATGTTGACTCTTTCGTGACAGCAGAAATCGTGTGTTTGAACCATATCTGTTGTAAAGGCACAGCTTAACGTGTCCCAAAAGTCTCCACCTTCCGGGAAGCGATGTCTGACGACAAGGGGCTTCTCTACGAGACGATGCGCGAATGCGTCTACGCAGGTGCTTTATCGAACAAAATTCAGGAGTCAGAATTCAGAATCAGGGCTATTTCCTTCTAAAATGTCACGTTTTATGCTTATGACAATTCAGGTCATCTGGAAAACCTGTTTCTAAATCTCTCTTCCTTTAAGGAGAGACTTTGATTTTCTCCCTTCCCGCATCGGGAAGGGGGTTAGGTTTTTGGTGGACTTTTCCATATAGCGTGAATTGTCAGTTTATGCTTACGGGCTAATCTCACAAAATGGGCGAATAGCGAGTATTCGAGGGTCGCGTCTTGATTCTGACGAATGTATTCAGAATAGCTGAATCCTCCTTCAATGGGAGGAAGGTTAGGTGCGATCGCTACTGTTTGGGCTTATTTTCTGCAAGGAGGATTAGAAGTAGCGATCGCTGTAGGCGCTAGTCTGGTAGCTATCTCTATTTTAGCTTCGATCTCTGGTTCAGCACTGCCGTTTTTATTTCGCTATCTCCGTTTAGATCCAGCATTAATATCAGCACCATTCATCACTACAGCAGTTGATGTAGTAGGCGTTTTGATTTACTTCAATTTGTCACGAGTAATTTTAAAGTTATGAAAAGAGTCATTAGTCATTGGTTATTAGTGAAGAACAAAGTACAAATGGCAAAGAAAAAATGACTAATTTTTACAATTCTGATTCCGTATCCGGGGCAACAATTTCGCCAGTACCCAATTGCAGAATTAAGTCTTGCTCAGTAATCAATTCACTAAGTTCTTTTACTTGCAAATTCATTTCTTCACAAGCTCGTCTGAGTTCTTGTGCAAATTTGTTGAGGTCTTGACCATAGCCACATTGATAAGCAGCAGTTTCAATTCCTTCCTTGGCATTTGCTCTAGCACAATCTACTAATTCTGTGCCATGCAGTGGTGTTGGAGATGCCATAGACGTAGTTATTATTTATTAAATGTTTGCTGTTAGATAGATTATCAATATTTTGACATTAACTAATCCCTCTAATGGATGACAATAGTCATTAGTCATTAGTCATTAGTCATTAGACATTAGACATCTCGAAAAAAGAATGTAGAGACGTAGCAGTGCTACGTCTCTACAAGGGTTCTGGGTAACGCATATTTAATGGAGATGTCTAATGGTCATTAGTAAGGGTTTTAAGCAAAGGAAGAGAGGTTTCCAGATGACCTGAATTGTCAGCCCAAGAGCAAGCGAGAAGGGGGCTATGATGTACCTTGTATGATTAAAAAATGCTATATCGGTTACAACCCCTAACTCCAAACTCCAAACTCCAAACTCCTAACTCCAAACTCCAAACTCCAAACTCCAAACTCCAAACTCCTAACCCCTAACTCCTAACTATTTCACTTACCCATTGACAACATCTCCACCATTGACATGTAATACTTGTCCAGAGACATAAGAACCATCATCAGAAGCTAAGTATACGTAGCTAGGAGCAACTTCTTCTGGTTGTCCGGCTCGTTCCATTGGTACTTGTTTACCAAAAGTTTCAACTTTTTCTTCGGGAAAAGTTGAGGGAATTAAAGGTGTCCAAATTGGCCCTGGCGCGACAGCATTAACGCGAATTCCTTTTGACACCAAATTTTTGGATAAGGAGCGAGTAAAGGCAACGATCGCACCTTTTGTAGAGGAATAATCTAGTAGATGTGGACTACCTTTATAAGCTGTCACTGATGTGGTATTGATGATAGAACTGCCTGCTTGCAGATGCTTGAGTGCAGCTTTAGTCATGAAAAACATCGAAAATATATTAGTGCGGAAAGTTCGCTCTAGTTGTTCTTCGGTAATTTCCTCGATACTTTCTTTTGGATGTTGTTCAGCAGCATTGTTGATGAGGATATCGAGTTTACCAAACTCACCAACTGTTTGTTGTATAGCTTGCTGACAAAAACTTTCATCGCCAATATCCCCGGCGATGGTTACTGCACGACGACCTTGTTGTTCTACCAAATGTTTTGTTTCTTTGGCATCGTCGTGTTCATTTAGGTAAAGGATCGCCACATCTGCACCTTCTTTAGCAAATGCGATCGCCACAGCCCGACCAATACCACTATCTGCACCCGTAATCAATGCTACTTTATCTTGTAACTTACCACTACCCCGATACTTGGCATCATCTGCTTTGGGTTTTGGTGTCATTTGTGATTCAACACCTGGTACTTCTTGTTGCTGTGGCGGCTGCAATTTTTTTTCTTTTTGCTCTTTTGATTTAGCCATAGTTTTTCTCTTGGTAATTGAATATTTACTTGGGTATTGGATATTACTTACAACCCATCTTTCTGATTTCTTCCATTCCTCATTTCAAAACCTTGGATCGAAAATTCAACCCAAGGTACATTTTTTACTTTAAGTCTTGCTAGCAACTTACAACTTTAGGCATTTATATTTTGGATGCTTGCCAAACTTATTTGTTGCTATAAACTGTAAGGAACTTACATTATTTGTCCTTACGGCTGACCACGAAAAGCAAGTAGACAGCTTTCATCTGATGAATAATTTATCTTTTTCACCTGCTTCCAAGTTAACTATTATGTTGCTGTACTTTATCGCTCCGTAGAGGTAAAGTATGCTGAAATTTTCTCAACCTTAAGACTGAAAATAAATCAGGGAAATAGTGAAAAACAAGACCCGCGACTTGCTTAAATTTCTTGCTAAACTACTCAAATACTGACACCACGACTATATATCTTTCCAAGGCTATTTCATTCTAGACATAAACCACCCGGAACTGAAGTTCCTCTCTTATAGCTAAAGTCCGTTAAAACGGACTAGAACCTTTTCTCAGTCGTCTTCAGACGACTTTCGCTATTAGACTCAGAATTCATTCTGAGGCGGGCTAGATGAGAATGAAATAGCCCTGATGAAATAGCCCTAATATATCTTCCAAAAGCCTCGGTAGTGCGCTACATTGAGATCATTAGAGGGTAGGGGTTATGGCAACACTAAATATTTCGGAATCAGCACAGGTTGAAAAGTTTCGCCAGTTACAATTAACCCTACGCGATCGCTGGAAAACTAGTGAGCTATTTGATGATAGCGAAGCAGATATTTTAATTATTCCCTCCCTAAGTCTCGATCAGCGCGAACTTCAAAAGGTCGAGGGCTGTGAGCATTATGAAGAAAGATTACTATTTTCGTTAATTCGGTTGCGGAATCCCCAGACTCGGTTGATTTATGTAACATCAGTACCGTTGCATCCTAGTATCATTGATTATTATCTGCAACTGTTGCCAGGAATTCCCTTTTCTCATGCTCGCAATCGTTTGCTGCTACTTTCTACTTACGATTCTTCCCTTAAGCCCCTCAGCCAAAAGATTTTAGAACGTCCCCGTCTACTAAAACGGATTCATCAATCTTTGAGGCTAGACAAATCATTTATGATCTGCTACAATTCTTCGCACTGGGAAGGCGAATTATCTTTAAAATTAGGTGTACCATTATATGCTGCTGCACCAAATTTACAGATTTGGGGGACAAAAAGTGGTAGTCGGCAAATCTTCAAGGAAAGCGGAGTACCGCATCCAGATGGTAGCGAAAAAATTTGGAACCACAGAGATTTAGCAGAGGCTACTGCTGATTTGTGGGAACGACAACCGACATTACAACGGGTAGTAGTAAAACTCAACGAAGGCATTTCTGGAGAAGGAAATGCATTGCTGGATCTCAGACCGATTGAGAATTTAGCACCAAGCATTGGGACTCACGCCGAAAGGGTAGCAGCAATTAGCGATCGCTTCGCAACAATGCGCTTTCAAGCAAAACTTGAGACTTGGGACAATTTCTCGGGAAGAATCCCGGAATTAGGGGCAATTTCCGAAGCATTTGTGGAAGGGGAAATTAAGCGATCGCCCAGCGTCCAAGGACGGATTACACCCCAAGGCGAAGTCGAAATACTTTCGACTCACGACCAAATTCTCGGAGGCCCAGACGGTCAGATTTACCTTGGTTGTCGCTTTCCCGCCGATGAAAGCTATCGATTGCAATTACAGCAATTGGGGCTACAAGTTGGCAGAAAGCTAGCAGATAAAGGCACTTTAGAGCGATTTGGCGTAGATTTTATCGCCGTTGATAATGGTAATAAAGAGTGGGATATTCAGGCGATCGAAATTAACCTGCGTAAAGGCGGTACAACTCATCCATTCATGACCCTGAAATTATTAACGAACGGTCGCTATGACCTTTCCACGGGTTTATTTTATAGTCAGCAAGGTCGTCCCAAATACTACATCGCCACGGATAATCTGCAAAAAGAGCGCTATCAGGGATTATTGCCTAATGATTTAATGGATATCATCGCCCACCACAGACTGCATTTTGATAGCGGTACAGAAACGGGTACGGTGTTTCATCTCATGGGCTGCCTTTCACAGTTTGGCAAGTTGGGATTAACCAGCATCGGTGATTCCCCCCAACAAGCACAAGACATTTATAACAAAGTTGTCAAAGTTTTAGATGAAGAAACCCGCAGCGAAAATCATGATTTCTCGGCGTTTTCAGATTATTCCTTTCCTGTGGTTTGGGATGAATATAGTTAAGGTCATTTGTCATTTGTCATTTGTCATTGGTCATTGGTCATTGGTCATTAGGTCATTGGTCATTGGTCATTGGTCATTAGAAATTACCGTTAAATTCCAACCCAAAGTTGGTAAAGCACAGCGAGTAGTTTAAATTATTCAATCTTGTGGGGTGGGCATCCTCCCCGCCCCTGAGGGGTTGTTGGAAAAGTGCTTAATTAGGTGAGTCGGACAACTGTTCGACCTTGCAGTCTACCAAGCTATCCGACTCGGTTTGATATTCGGAGGTCGTCATCAACCTCACTGGATTAGGCCTGGACTCTTCTTTGGTATGCCCGATGAATTCCCATTCATCAGCTCTGACACAAAAGAGTACTGCCCCGAACCACCACAACCCGAAAACCCACGTTGTTGTTCGAGTCGATTCCCAAATTCTATAATTTCATTCCAAAGATTTCCATATTTTTTCATTTAAATTAACCCACGCAGGTGGGTTTTGTCTGTATAGCCGCGATTTCTAATCGCCTGGTTTATTAATTGGAAGTACCTGGTTTGATTTTTTGCTGTTTTATCCATCCACCCAAGTCGATGCCAATATCATTTAAAAGTTTTTGAGCATATTCATAACGCTCTGTCTTAATTAAGTAAGTCGGCAAGAATAAACCAAACTATATTACGAAACGTAAATACACCTTAAACCCTTACAAATGACGAAGGACAAATGACAGCCTTAGCCAGTTAGCTTTATTTGCGTCGCTCTACTTAAGTTAAATTCTAAAAGTAGGCGAGTTTGATAGCGTAAAATATCTAGCTTACTATTCAATAATTCTAAATGAGCTAATTTATGTTTAGCATACCGTGCTATGATCAGAACATCCAATAAATCGTATAGTTCTGTAATAATCCGATTTCCTAGCAAAAATTGATGAGCTCTAGGAAGGCGGTTTAAAATTGGCACATACCACTTGATTAAATCGTAAGTTTTTTGTATTATTAGTAAATCACTCGTCCATACAAAATTCTCAAAAAAAATGATTGCGCAGAGCGCGAGACATTAAGAAGGGTAAAGAAATAAGGCTCTTCAGTACTTGTTATGCCAAACTAATAATTAAAATGCCAGTTTAACAAGCATCTAACTCGGAAGTTTTCAAAGTTTCTAAATCCATATCCAGAACGTTTAATTAGTTTAAGCTTGTTATTAATTCCCTCAACCATACCACTAGTTGTCCCATTATCGAAGTAAGCAATAATTTCATCAAACCAACGAATAATAGTATTATTACTGTTTGGGAAATATTTTTTAGCTTTCGATAACCACATACCTAGTTTAAATACTCCTGTATACCAATCATTCGTCTTATTGAAAATTTTTCTAATCTTTTCTTTTAGCTCATGCATTTCTTTTAAAATAGGAGATACATTTTTAACTTGGATAAGTTTATTCACTTGTTCCTCGTTTAAGTTATCTTCATTCTTAAGCAGAGGATATTTACTATTTTTCAGTCCTTCTAAAATTACTTCATATTCAGATTTTTTAGATGCTAAACTTGCTTTTTTAATTAACTCTTCTACATTTCGTTTTTCTTTTTTTCTTTGTGTATCTAGCTCTTTATTTATCTGTGTCATTACATGAAATCTATCTGCTACAACTTGAGCATTCGGCATTAATTCTGTTACTAAACTTTTATACCCGTGCCACAAATCTATACTTACTTCCTGAATTTGCTCTAAAAGCTCACGTCCCCACTCTAAAAGGGTTTTACGGATTAAATTTTGCGTGCGATCGCCTAAAATGGCAATGAGTTTTGATGTATCTAAATCTACTAGTACCGCACAATAGTTACCCTTTCCTTTAATCAGAGCTATTTCATCAAGTCCAAGTCTTTTTAAATTTAAAGGTTTCAAATTAGGTAATTCCTCAGATGCATCTTTTAGCATCCGTTCTATCTCTTCTGTTGTGACTATTTTTTTTGATGCTACACTGTGTATATCCGAATCTAAAACTTCTTGTATAGTTTTGTGTGCAAGCCGTTTTGTATAAGTTCTTTTCTTCCTCACAAAATCGAGATATTCACTAAATGGTTTTTGACATTTTCTACATTTGAATTGTCGCCGATTAATTTCTAAAAATACTGGTTTATCTCCAAATGGTAAGTCTTTAATAATATGTCGATGATTTTGATGTAATTTATGGCTTTTTGTGCCACAATTGGGACAAGTAGCATTTAATGTTTTTGATTCGGTTTGTAAAATTATTCCAATCCCCGCATGAAGGCGATGTGATATTACTTTTATGTCGTTTAAATCAAGAAGCTCTGTGAGAATTTTTGTATCATTTTTATGAATCATAACTGTAAATGCACCTAAAAAAAACTGATTGTATTTATAACTAACAATAAATGTTACTTGCATGTCAACTTATACAATAGTTTTAGCAATTTATTAACAAATTTCTTAATGTTATTTTACACTTGCAGCTAATAATTTGGCATAGTAAGTACTGAAGAACCAGAAATAAAGAGCAAAGTGCTAAACGGCAAGAGTATAAAGGGCTACTAAGTCCTGCGCCGAGCCATCACAACCCGAAAACCCGCGTCGGGGTTCGAGACGCCACGCGAGAGATAGTCGCGACGCGCCGAGCGGCAACTACCGGGATTGTAGTACCACGAACCACCAACCAGAAGTCGATTTCGATTATCATTCTCAACTAGCCAAGCGCTTCCGTCTTTTGGCGCTCCGTTATAATTTTCGTGCCACTCATCCTGACACCATTCCCATATATTACCATGCATATCAAATAAACCAAAGGGGTTGGCAGGAAATTTTTCCACATCTGTTGTTTGCTCACGATATTCACCCTTTGGGGCAGAACCATAGGTGTAATTGCCGTTGTAATTTGCTAAATCAGTCGTAATCGTTTCGCCAAAATAAAATGGTGTAGTCGTTCCAGCACGACAAGCATATTCCCATTCTGCTTCACTGGGTAAGCGATAGGTTTTCTCAGTCTTTTTAGATAGCCGAGCGCAAAACTCAATTGCATCATCCCAAGAAACCTTTTCAACAGGTCGATTAGCACCTTTAAAATAAGATGGGTCGGGATTTAAATCAATATTAACTTTGGGTAACGCAGCAATAGATGCCCATTGACTCTGAGTTACCGTAAATTTCCCCATGAAAAAGGGTTGAATGTTAACGGTGTGCTGTGGACTTTCAGAGGCATATCTTTCTGGCTCACTCTCTGGCGAACCCATAAGAAATTGACCACCGGGAATTGCAACCATCTCCAGAACTACACCATTACCCAAACTTTCTGCAAAAAACTCCGCGCGTCCTTTGCTGCTGTTGATAGATTGTCCCTGAGCATTCACCGTCACTATATCAAACTCAAACTGATTGGCTTGATTTTGTTTTATGGGTTCAGGTAATGGAGTTGGTTTTCGTTGACCAATAATCCGCTCTTCTATTAATGCTACATCTTCATCTCTCAAACCTAAATGTTGCTGATAGTCTCTCAGGTCGTTTAAAATCGTTTCATTTAGGGTTGGCTCATTTTCAATTGTTTCAACTAGTGTTTCCTCATAATCATCTAATTTTCTCTGATACTCTCGATATGGTTGTTGAACTTCAGCTTCAATAGCATCAGCAACATCAGAAGTAAGGTTTAAGGTTAGGCGCAATGAGTTTAACAGGCGACGGGCTGGAACAGTAAACTTACCAGCGCGATTCAGCTCTTCTACTTTCTTGCGATATTTCAGGGTGGGGTCATCCTTGGGCGACTTTGCCAGAAAAATCCGATAACCGTCCTTAAAAGGATAAAATTCTGGTGTCATAGCCGGAGATGCTTCTTGCACTTTGGTTTTCGCATATTGATGCAATTCATCTACCGCAATCCAGCCATCGCCGTCTATATCAGCTGCACCTTTCTCAATTCCTTCTACCAGATAGTGAGTGTAAATCGAAAGTTCCAAACCATCAGACTCAAAAGCATATTGTGTGGAAGTGGAAGCAGTGAGAATTGCCCTCCCCTCGCCTCCTAAATGCTGTTGCAGGTCAATAGTACCACTATCTTTAGCTGTCAAACCCTTGGCAAAAGCACCACTAAAGCAGCAATCTAAAATTATTACCAGTCGCTTGGACTTGCTGTGGTTCATCCAACTATGTACACTTGTGGCTGCTACGGCTGAAGTGGGGTTTAATTTTCCCTGATTTTTCACCGTGATGGAAGTCGATAAGTAAAAATCACCACTTTCGACTGTCACGCCATGACCAGAAAAATAGAAAAGCACCAAATCATCTTTCTGACAATTGGCATACAAGTTATAAATAGCACTTTCCATCTCCTGTCGTTGGGGATTTTTCAACACCGTAACATTCGCCTCGGCAAAATTACCCATTTCTGGGTTTACCAAAACTCGCCGCATCGCCTCGACATCTTTCACAGCGCTTGGTAGGGGGTTTAATCCTGGCTGATATTCACTAATCCCTATCAGCAGTGCGACCTTTCTCATGTTAGCTGTTTGACTTAAGTAAGTCGGCGTAATTAAAGTTAACTGGCTAATACTGTCATTTGTCATTCGTCATTTGTCATTAGTAAGGGTTTTAAGCTTATTTATGTTTCGTAACATACTTAAGTTTTTTTGCACCAACCTACTTAGTTATTGTTCAAAAAATCTTGTGCTTTCTGTAGAGCAAATTCAAACTCTTCTCGACTACTGGCTTCAACGTTGAGTTCTCTGCCGTCAGGGGCTTTCACTCCGATTTTAATTGGTTTGTTGCCGAAGCGATCGCTCAAAAATTTAAACAAACTCTTAATATTAGCGGCGTTAACTTGTGCATTTAACAATCCCCACACAAAGCCACTGATGCTCTTTGTACCCTTGAGTGCGTTTTCCACTGCAACTAAATCTGCATCTTCTACCCCATCCACTTCTCTTAACTGAGGTAATAAATTTTCTACTTCTGTTTGCAACTTCTCATCGTCTAAACCCAGTTCAGCTAGAGAAATCGTCACTTGAACGTTAGATGTCGCTGGCATTTGAATCACCTAAGTCTTTTTTAATGATTGTATCGATAATTCTGGCTAATATAGTAAATATTCGAGGGGCGATGCCTAAAGCAAAGACTTCACCCTGTGCTAATTTTGCGTCGTCACGCACTCTACAGGACTAAAACATCTGAAGTTAGGGATATGGAACTGCGATCGCTATATGCTTTTATATAATAGACATCTGGTGAAATTAAATATGCGTTACCCAGAACCCTTGTTTTGACGTAGCACTGCTACGTCAAAACAATTCTCGCAGATGTCTAATATTCTGATGCTGGTGCGATCGCTGCACAAAATCGACCATCTTGCAACTCTAGTGCTTGAACTGTACCGAAATGACCCCGATTATGCAGGGCTATTTCATTCTCATTAGGACTTACGCAAGACCAGACGCACTCGCGTTCACTACAAACTCCAAATAATATGCCAGTTGCGTAAGTCCTACTCATCTAACCCGCCTCAGAATGAATTCTGAGTCTAATAGCGAAAGTCGTCTAAAGACGACTGAGACGTAGCACTGCTACGTCTCCACATTCTTTTTCGGAGATGTCTTATAGTTATAAATTTTCCGGCCCAATTACTTAGTCCGTTTTAACGGACTTTAGCTATGAGCCAGGAACTTCAGTTCCGGGTGGTTTATGTCTAGAATGAAATAGCCCTGCCGATTATGAGTGATCATAACTCAATTCTGCATTTCCACTAATTCCATACACAACTCAATAGGATGATTGCTTAGTAAGTACTTCAGGTAGTTATTAGCCTTTTGCTACTCATCCGCTACTCAATTAAGTGTACAATCTTTCATTTTTAGCGATCGCAAGCCGCGATCGCGCTACTCAAATGCTACTCATCTTTGACCAGTAGACTCTTAATCTATTGGTTGCGGGTTCAAATCCCTCGTCACCCACTACTTCCAGCCCTTCAGAAAAAACCCCTTGACTAATTCTTGACTAAATTGACCTTGCGCTCTCCTCTGAAAGCCTTGTCTGCCAAGGATAAGCACTAATAAAACTTTGACTAATTTAACCAAAAACGCCCTCTTGCTTTTTAACCGTCCAGTGGACTGAAAGCGCGTGTCCACTGGACAGAAAATGACTGAAGTGAATCCGCGAGTAAATCCAATCATGAATTACTCGCGGATTTTAAAATCTTGGTGTTTGTGGAGAAACTGTTGCAGTTCTTTGATCTCAAGCTTGATTTCTTTAAATAAATCCTCCGTCCGTTTCCATTTGTGATCAATCCTTTCGTCGTTCCCACGAATAGCTAAAAGAGTGGCATCTTTGTAGTTCACGTAATCTTGGAGGTGGATGTCTATTTTTTTGTCAATTGAAATCAAATCTTTTTGTAAGTTTTTGACTTGTTACAAGATTTCGTTATGCCCCTCAGCATTAACGTGAGTATTAAAGTCTTCCCTCAAATCCCGCAGGTTATTATCTATTGAATTAAACTTAGTAATTGCTTTTATAATCCCACCCAG
>NZ_JAIVFV010000154.1 GCF_020829445.1 Nostoc sp. CHAB 5836 | reverse complement strand
CGTTTAAGTAAAGATTATGAAAGATTACCCCAAACCTCGGAGACATTTATCTATATTGCGATGATTCGGATTATGGTCAGACGATTGGCATGATTTTTGACTGGTTTTGACTTTTAAAACATCCTCTCAGATGTAGATGCAGAACAGTTTGTCGTCAAATCTAACTAAAAATAACGCCATGTGCAACTTTACTCTCAAACCTAACCCCCAACCCCTTCCCTACTAGGGAAGGGGAGCAAGAATTAAATCAGTGAACAGTTAAAGCCTCTCCCCGTTTCGGGGAGAGGAATGGAAGTGGGGTTTTAAGAATAAGTTGCACATCTCGTTAAAAATAAAGATTACATCCAAAGCCACTTCGCTAACGCGCAAATGACAATTAGTTAGTGTACACTATGCGGACAAAGTTGCTGCACTTTTAGGGGAAGTTGCCGACACATCTGCTGGAATCCTTGAGGATTAATTTGCCACCAAGCAAATAATCCCAGACTTGTACCCCCCACAAGCAATGCTAACACTCCTCCCACCATGATCAAACGCTTACCCCCATTAGGCTTTGTAATTAAAGTTGGTGGAATTTCTGGGCTTGTAAATGGTTCCTCTGATAGATCCAAATTTAGATCCAAATCTAGCAGCGATCGCGAACTTTCTGTAAAAGAAATTAATCCCTCTTGTTCCTCTGCTTCCTGTGGTTGTTCTTGTATTTCTGCTTCTATAATCTCTTCTGGCAACGCTGGAGTCAAAGGTACTAAGTATTCTGGGGAGACACGACAATAAGTGAGAACAACCGACGTATTATCACGCCCATTTTTTTCGTTTGCCAAGTTAATCCAATTGTGAACAGCATCTTCAAGTGTTAATTGCCCTGTTAACACGGGTATTGCATAATTCTGCCATGATTGTTCTACCCAGTTATGATCACTTAAACCATCAGAACACAGTAGCAAGATGCCATCTTCTTCGACAATGAATCGCTGAACCCTGAGACGCAAAGATTCTGAATCTCTTGTCCCCAATGCTTGAGTTAAGGCACTAGCATCTGGTCTAAGAAGTGCCTTTCGATACAAGCTTTTCGCAAAGCGTACTTCCCGTGTTACCACATCATCATCCACTGTCAGTAGCTGACAATAATTGTGAGTAATCCAATAAGCACGACTATCGCCAACATTAGCCAAGTAAAGTTCATGGGTATTATTTGATTGCCACCCAGTACTCGTCTGTATTCGTTGTGGAACTTGCAACGCCATTACAATAGTTGTAGCCATGCGTTCTCTGCCTTGGCGTTTTTGTTCGTCATTGCGGGCACAAATCACATTATTTACCACCCGCAAGCTTGCTTCTAATTGTTCCTGCAACAACTGTGGTGGTATAAGTACAGTTTGTTCTGTTACCTGGGCTAATAAGGCGCGAATTTGCAACTTTACAGACTCCACTGCCAACTTACTGGCAACTTCGCCGCCTTCGTGTCCGCCAATACCATCGCAAACAATCGATAAGTAGGGCAATAAAGGTTCATCTAAATCACTCAAAGCATTGGGGTAGCAAGTATCTTCATTTTGCGGCATAACTGGGCCAATATCTGTGGAACCTGCCACCTTTAGGCTTAATGGCAATTCTGCCGCCGATGCTAGTAGTAAATTATTGAGTTGAGTGGAAATTGCCTCCAGATCAACCTCCGTTTCACACATCTGCTGGACTATGTTTTGTAACCCTTTGGCTACTGATGCCTTTGCAGACGCTACCCAAAACTGCCAACACTCTCCCAGATTTTGTAAACTCAGTTTCTCCTCTGCTGGTGTTTGGTAAAGTTCCAAAAGTCGCACACACCAACCTTGGACTCTTAAGTTGTCTACTACCAGTAAACTGCGGCTAAATCCCAATTCTGATAAAGGTGTCCAAAGTTGGAGAATTTGCCACAGCCAATAAACTTGTCGTACCGCCGTTGCTTGTTCCCATACCTCAACAATAGTTGGATAGATATTTCCTGTCTCATCTATCGGTATATTTTCCAATAGGAGGATATCAGTTGTATCTCCCTCAAGGGTGCTAGCAAACCCATAAGCTTGGGGCAGATGTAACCTCTGTTGATATAACCGTAAATAAGGAATTACTTCCTTTGGCAATTCTTCAGGTACATCTGGCGGCAGTCCCGGTTGAGTATCTAGCCAAATCTGTTGACTAATTACCTCATACCTATCTGCTACCTTTTTGCCTGGTGAGATTTGAGCAGACAATGAGCCAGTAGCCCAAAGATAGCGGTGAACTAAAGGAGTTTGACAACTGGTACAAACACTATCTCCCATAGGATTAATGGGGCGATTACAGCCTGGATTTATACAATAAATTATCAGTTGAGTAGAAATCATAAAGGTATAAATTATCAGAAATAAATTAACTCATGAACTTCGATTAATTTTAGCTGGCAATGACTTGAAGGCTAGAATAGACTGAATTTATGTACCGCTAGTTACGCCTTGTTACTGAAATTAATCAAAATTATTGGTAAAAAAACCAAGTTTTGCTTTCTGTAAATAACTTACGTCTGGCTGTATCTAATCGTAGAAATGCATTTACGTCAATGTAGAGACTAGGATGGCGCTATGCCAAGTTTTACCTTAATCTGGCTTCTGGCAGGAGCAGTTTTGTGTCTAATGGAACTGTTCTTACCATCGGCGTTTGTCGCCTTCATGATGGGAGTTAGCGCTTTTGTGGTGGCGCTGCTGTCTGGGGTGGGTTTAGGAAGTGTATGGTTGCAAATTGTGGTTTGGCTATTACTTTCCACAGCATTGATCTTACTTTCCCGTCGATTTTTGCAACCGCGACGACGCAAATCGAAAATTCAGGATGCAGTCATAGCTGAAACCTTAACAGAAATTCTGCCTGGGAAAACAGGGCGAGTGCTGTATGAGGGAAATTCTTGGCAAGCAAGATCTGACGATGACAAATTGACCGTAGCACCCCATCAAAGAGTTTATGTGGTTAGGAGAGAAGGTACTACTTTGATTGTGATACCAGAAAATTTGTTGAATTCTTAATTATTGGAAGCGGGGAGTAGAGAGAGACACGATTAATTGCGTCTGCACTGAGTAGGTAAAGAGCTAAGAGTTATCTATCCCCCTCATCCCCCTCACCCCCCTCATCCCCCTCACCCCCCTCATCCCCCACTCCCTCTATAAAAATCAGGAGATTCACAATGGAACAGTTCTTTTTACTAGTATTTTTAGCCCTTGGTGGTTCTGCCGTAGCGGGGTCTGTGAAGGTCGTAAATCAAGGCAATGAAGCTTTAGTGGAAAGATTGGGTAGTTATAATAAAAAACTGGAACCAGGACTAAACTTTGTCATTCCTTTTCTGGATAAAATCGTTTACAGAGAAACTATCCGGGAAAAAGTTTTAGATATTCCTCCGCAACAGTGCATCACCCGTGACAATGTTGGTATTGAGGTGGATGCAGTGTTTTACTGGCGCATCGTGGATATGGAAAAAGCCTGGTACAAGGTAGAAAATCTCCAGTCGGCAATGGTAAATATGGTGCTGACTCAAATTCGCGCCGAAATGGGACAACTAGAGTTGGATCAAACCTTTACTGCTCGTTCCCATATCAGTGAACTTTTATTACAGGATTTGGACATTGCTACCGATCCTTGGGGTGTGAAAGTGACAAGAGTAGAACTGCGAGATATTATTCCGTCTCAAGCAGTGCGAGAATCGATGGAATTGCAAATGTCGGCAGAACGACGCAAACGGGCAGCAATTTTAACTTCTGAGGGCGAACGCGAAGCTGCTGTGAATAGTGCTAGAGGTAAAGCTGATGCGCAAATATTGGATGCGGAAGCTCGTCAAAAATCGACAATTCTGCAAGCGGAGGCTGAACAAAGGGCGATCGTTTTGAAAGCTCAGGCGGAACGTCAGCAGCAGGTTCTAAAAGCGCAGGCGATCGCTGAGTCGGCAGAAATTATTTCCCAAAAAATCCACACTAACCCCAATGCTAATAAAGCAATAGAAGTTCTGTTTGCTTTGGGCTATCTAGATATGGGCGCGACAATTGGTAGAAGCGATAGCAGTAAAGTGATTTTTATAGATCCGCGTTCCATTCCTGCTGCCTTAGAGGGTATACGCTCTGTTGTTTCAGATGGTCAAGTTAACTCTAATGAGTTGTTTTCTAAGCAAATACCAGGATTAGAAAATAACCGCCCTAGTTAAGAGTCTGACAATTCCGGTTATGTGGAAAAGGACTTTATAGCGGTTCTTCCTTGGATGCAAGACAGTTTGACCTCTCTCCAAACCTCTCTCCTTTTAGGAGAGAGGCTTTGAATCTTACTCCCCAACGCTAGTAGGGAAGGGGTTGGGGGTTAGGTCTGTATTGCACCCAAGTGAGAACCGCTATCATTCCGGTTCCCCCCTTTTTAAGGGGGGTTAGGGGGGATCTAAAAGTGCAAAGATACAGCTAACCACTTTTAAAACAACCTCTTAGACTCAGAATGAATTCTGAGGCGGGCTAGATGAGAATGAAATAGCCCAATGCTTCATGCCCCCCTTATTCAAGGGTTTTCGGCGTATTTTCTATAAATTACTAGTTTCTAAGAGAAGCTAGCAAGGTTCGACTTTTGTGACATACTCCTACACTGACTGAGTACAGTACAGCGTAGGCTTCTCACCCAATCCGGCTATTGCTTAGGAGGCGATGAGCTTTATTAGAGAGACGGAATGCCCTGCCGCCCCTATTTGCTAATTTTAACTTAGATTTGTTCGTTTTCTCCATGTTTCCCGACCGCGCTGTCCCATGGGTCGGGAAACTGTCGTCAACTCACTCGCAATTCATCCCACGCTCCTAAAAGTGAGACGTGGGGCTTCTTGCTGTTTCAGCTAAAGTCGCGACTAATCTCACTCCAAATTCTTCCTCAAACACTCCTTTTTTATAATCTAAACTCCAGAGTTCTAAGGCGCAGTCATCATGAGGTTGGGATGGGAATATTAACAGATTACACTGCCTCAATTGTGGATAATATTCGCATTTTACTTGAGCGATCGCACCAATTTGTCGTCTATCCAATGCCACTGCCAATCTTAAAATGGCACTCAATTGACTGATCATTTGTCGCTGCTGTTTAGTCAGCAAACTCTGATAATTTTCATGTTTTTTCTTAGGTGGCGATTTCCGATGATAACGCGCTAAATTGGCAATGATTTCAATCTCTGTTTCTGTATAACCGAGTAATTCACCATTGCGAATTAGATAGTAAGAGTGCTTGTGGTGAGACGAATGGCTGATATAATGACCGCAATTGTGTAATATTGCAGCTGCCCATAGCAGTTGTCCCTCGTCGGATCCCCAGTGGTGTAAGGAACCTTGAGTTTGGTCAAATAAACTCTGGGCAAATGCTGCGACGCGATCGCTATATTCTAAGTTAGTATGGTATTTATTAGCGAGTTTGAGAACATTCCGTTCCCGAACTGAACTTTGGTAGCGCAGCTTATCTTCAATTAAACCGTGGGTTAGCATCCAGTCTACGATTACGCCTTCCCTCAGAGACCGCTCACAAACTGTGATCGATTCACTACCCAAAAGGCTCATTGCTTCCTGTAATATCACGGAGCCAGCGAGTATAACTTCCGGGCGCTTATCTGGCATACCGGGAATCATAGCCCTTTCTGCATTACTCAGTTTCCGCAAACGATTTACCAACTCTCGCAAGTCTTTAAGACTGAATTGGTAGCCATTGAGAGTCGAAGGAATAAGACTCGACTTTTCTCGTGCATGAATCATCGCCAAGGTTTCAATCGTACCAGATGTACCCACCAAACGGGGAGATTCCCCAAACTCTAGGTTTGTTAGTATTTCATCTACGGAACGTTCTAACATCCCGCGTGCATAAGCTTGCAGATGCTGAAACTCCGTGTTGCTGATGGGGTCAGTGGTGATTAATTCGCTAGTGAGTCGCACTGCACCGACTTTGGTACTGGTGAGAGTGCGTGCTTGGTGACTATCGCCCAAAATTAACTCTGTGGAACCACCGCCAATATCAATAATCATGTGGGGCTGGTTGTGAAATTCCATACCCGACAGCACGCCAAGATAGATTCGTCGCGCTTCTTCTTGACCAGAAATCAAGTCAACACTTAAACCCAACTCCGTTTCTACTCTGTGCAAAAAATCTTTCCCATTGGGGGCTTCCCGCACAGCACTAGTTGCCACAGCGATGATAGTTTCAGCGTTGATAGTTTTGGCAACTTCTTGGAAGCGTCCTAAAGCAGCGATCGCCTTTTTAATTATCTCCGGTTTGAGTTCCCCAGTACTCAGATTGCGATCGCCTAGTCTCACAGTTTCTTTTTCTCTAGCGATAATACTGAAAGCTGGTAGTGCGGGGTCAATTTTGACTACTACCATGTGTAGAGAATTTGTTCCTAGGTCAATGGCAGCAATAATCCGATGTTGCTTAGGTGGTTGAGTTGGAACACTCTCCCAGCTAGAAACTAAATTCAGCATCTAGTTTTCTCTCTTTATTAAGAAATGATGGCAAACGGTGGTATGTCGGGGTAGCTGACACTGATATTTGTTGCAACACACGAAAGCATCCCAATGCAAGCTTAAATCTTTTCCCTCACCCCCGGCCCCTCTCCCAAAGATGGGAGAGGGGAGACATGATTCTAGTTCCCCGAATCCCAAACATGGGATTCGGGGTTAAGGGATGAGGGCTATCAAGGGAATGGCACATTTGAGATGCTCCCTAACACACTCGCTAAGTGCTGAATATTGAGTAAATTAAAAAGTACTCAGCACTGGCAACTCAGTTTCGTCAAGGGTAACTGAGCTAAGTATATTTACTCTACTGCTTCCAGGGCTATTTCATTCTAGACATAAACCACCCGGAACTGAAGTTCCTGGCTCATAGCTAAAGTCCGTTAAAACGGACTATAATCTTTTTTCAGTAGTCTTTAGACTACTTTCGCTATTAGACTCAGAATTCATTCTGAGGCGGGCTAGATGAGAATGAAATCGCCCTGCTACTGCTTCTAACCTAGTGACTATTTAAAGATATTTAAAGTTGCCACTTGAGGTTATGTTTTTACAAATAACAAATAACGTTATTCTATAGATGTAAAGATATGTGAATTCAGGAATAGGGCATGGGGCATAGGAGCAAAGAAGCAAGGCGAAAAATAACTAATTTCCAATAGACATCTCCAAAAAATGTAGAGACGTAGCACTGCTACGTCTCTACAAGGGTTCTGGGTAACGGATATTCAATTTCACCAGATGTCTAATGCCCAATGCCCAATGCCCAATGCCCAATCCCCACTCCCCATTCCTATGTTAACGACACCAGAACGCCCCCAGTCACCAGTTTGGCTTGTAATTATCCGGCTTTTGCGCTGGCATAAACCAGAAGGACGTTTAATTTTAATGATTCCTGCCCTTTGGGCTGTGTTTTTGGCAGCTTCTGGGAAACCGCCTTTACCTCTGGTTGGTGTAATTATATTGGGTACTCTAGCCACAAGTGCGGCTGGGTGTGTTGTCAATGATTTGTGGGATCGGAATATTGATCCAGAAGTAGAGAGAACACGCGATCGCCCCCTCGCTTCTCGCGCTTTGTCTGTGAAAATTGGGATTGCAGTCGCGATCGTCTCCCTTGGATGTGCAGCAGTCCTGGCCTTTTATCTTAACCCCCTGAGTTTTTGGTTGTGTGTGGCAGCAGTGCCGATAATTCTGCTTTATCCAGGCGCAAAGCGAGTGTTTCCTGTACCGCAACTGATGCTTTCCATTGCTTGGGGTTTTGCGGTATTGATTAGCTGGAGTGCAGTGACACAAACCATATCCCAACCAACTTGGTTACTTTGGGGTGCAACTGTACTGTGGACATTGGGATTTGATACAGTTTATGCCATGAGCGACAAGGAAGACGATCGCCGCATTGGTGTTAATTCTAGTGCCCTATTTTTTGGGTATTATGCCCCTGTAGCTATTGGAATTTTCTTTGCCAGCACAATCTTGTTATTGGCTTGGTTAGGCGTAGTCGTACACCTGCACTTAGCCTTCTGGATTAGCCTTGCAGTTGCTACTATCGGATGGGTTTGGCAGTCTCTGCGATTAACAAAGCAAGACTTACCTAATCCTGTTTATGGTGAGATGTTCCGGCAAAACGTGTGGATTGGTTTTATTTTACTTGCTGGGATGATTGCTGGATCTTTGTGACATACTCCACACACTCCGTCTAGTGAGTGTGGGTTTCTCAACGACTCCTCTATGAGGACATTGATTGAGCTTTGAGGGCGTGTGTCCCACGCGCCTTTATGTTTACAGAGGCATTCAGCTTTTTCAATATCAAAATCTCAATATTCGTTCCGTCGAGGGTTCGCTTTTATTCTTCAGTTTTGTTTAAGTCCCGTTATTCCCCTTATCTGATCATCTTACCCCGGTTTGTGATCTAAATGTGTGGCTTGCTCTAGGGCAGCTTTTTCTCTGGCTCGGCGGGCATAGGGTTGTAATTGGGTGCGATCGCAACCTGTTAAAATACTCAGGTTTTCCAAGGTGATCCCCCGCATTAACATTTCTACACGCCAGGTTTGTTGCGCTTGAGCGATTACTGGCGTTTGTCCTTGGGGAGTTAATAGTCCCTGACTCCATATTTGCCAACGTGTCTCAAGTTCTGATTCTGAGTAGGGTTTGCCTATTTCATTCAGGAACATGGCTGTTTGAGTATCTTTACGGCTTTTGTGCCATTTGATTAAGGGATTATTAGTGTAAGAACCGTAGCGTTTGCCCAAAATCCATTGATTCACAGGTACTTGACGGACAAATCCTGGAATTGTGATTTGCAAAAAGTGCCCTTGAGTATCGTAGATTTGGTGCGATCGCTCCAAACTAATTATTTCTGTGGCGGATAATCCAGCCCCAAATAACACATAAACCAAGGCATAATCTCGTACTCCCCATTTTCTGGCTTGTTGCAGAATTTCGTGAACTAAACTAGCTGGTAAATCAGCTACTTCTGTGGTGATAAACCCTCCTTGTAAGGAGTTTGTTGCTGATTCTGCCGAGGATGACATCGCTCCATGTAGAAACAACTCCACCAAATTTTCGAGAAAATCATCCCGATCCTCCCAAAGTTCGTGAAATTCGCTGGTGAACTCAATTACGGCATATCCCAAAATCATCCCATTCAGCAAACTGGCTAATTTTTCTGCGGGTAAATAGGTATTTAAGTGTCCTTGCTGGATTACAGTAGCTAAATACTGAGCTACATAGCGGTTTGCCTCTGTTACTCCCCTGCCTAGTGCGCGGCGATTTTCTGCCGGGAATTGGTCGGCTTCACCTACCACAGACCGGACGAACTCTGGCACTCGTTCTAATGCATATAAGCTGTCACTTGCATAATCTTTAAGAGCTTGGTAGACATTGCCGGGAGGCGTTGCTCGTCGCACCAGCGACTCACCTAAATTCTTGAAAGCCGCAGACTCTTCCAGCACAGCCAAAAGTAGCCCATGCTTATTGCCAAAATTCCGAAATAGCGTCACTTCGTTGACTTCGGCTTTTTCAGCAATTTGGCGGGTTGTGGTAGCGCTGACTCCCTGAGCAGAAAACAACTCAAGTGCAGCTTGAATCAGGCGTTGACGAGTGGAAAGCAGTTGAGACGACATAGAAAAATGCAAGTGGCACTTGCAGGAAAATTAGAGTTCTGCTAGCATTACAAATGTAAGTGATACTTGCTTTACTCTACTGTAACAAACGGGTTTACAGGGTGAGTAAATCTGAGTGGGATTACACCTGATAAAAAGTAAATCGCTTTATCATCCATCAACAGGAATTTTTATGACCGCAAATTTTGGGGCGATCGCCAAAGGCGTTGGCAAACCCATCGCCCCTGAGAGAGGCAACTCACCTCGACTCAGTTGGACGAATGTAGTATTTTTTGCTGCATTTCATGCTTTAGCACTTCTGGCTCCTTGGTTTTTCTCTTGGCCAGCATTAGGTTTGCTAGTGTTTCTCCACTGGTTATTCGGGAGTATTGGTATTTGCCTGGGATATCACCGACTACTGAGCCATCGGAGTTTCCAAGTTCCCAAGTGGTTAGAGTATGCGATCGCCCTAATTGGAGCGCTGGCTTTGCAAGGTGGGCCAATTTTTTGGGTAGGTGGACACCGCCAGCATCACGCTCATACCGAAGATATCAATTTAGACCCCTACTCTGCCCAAAGAGGATTTTGGTGGAGCCACATACTGTGGATTTTCTACCCGCGTCCAGAATTTTTTGACTATGAAACCTACAAAAAATATGCCCCTGACCTAGCAAGACAACCTTTTTATTGCTGGTTAGATCGCTACTTTTTGGTTTTGCAAATACCCTTCGGGCTGCTGCTATATACTCTAGGAGGATGGCCTTTTGTCGTTTACGGAGTGTTTGTCAGGTGTGTGTTGCTTTGGCACTCAACCTGGTTTGTCAACTCAGCATCACACCTGTGGGGTTATCGCACCTTTGATGCTAATGATGGCGCTCGTAATCTTTGGTGGGTATCCCTCGTCACTTATGGAGAAGGATGGCACAACAACCACCATACTTATCCCCATATGGCAAAATCTGGGTTGTCTTGGTGGGAGATTGATGTTACTTGGTGGAGCATCCTGGTTTTGCAGACTTTGGGTTTAGCCAAAAAGGTTGTCTCGCGTCCTCCTCAAGGTGCAACTCACGGCTAAATTGCAACCGAATAATTATGAATTTGCCATGCCGACTGCTGATTTGCTGTCGGCTTACTAATTTTTAGGAGTAGTATTTCACACAGGGCTATTTCATTCTCATCTAGCCCGCCTCAGAATGAATTCTGAGTCTAATAGCGAAAGTCGTCTAAAGACGACTGAGAAAAGGTTATAGTCCGTTTTAACGGACTTTAGCTATGAGCCAGGAACTTCAGTTCCGGGTGGTTTATGTCTAGAATGAAATAGTCCTGGTATTTCACAATACAAATTCCAACGGAACTGCGATCGCCTCTTTTATGTTAATTTGACTAAATCAGAAGCGATGTCTACGACGGGCTACGCCTACGCACTTAAAACCTGAGTTACATTTTACCGTGTTGCATCGCTACAAATTATCCAAGGGGCTGATTTTGATCACATTGACGTGAATACTGGAATTCCAACTCATTTTGCCGTTCCCGATCTGCTCTATACACAATCGGGCAAAACTTAGTGTTAGCACTCATACAATCCATATGTGGCGTTTTAGCACAGACCACAAGTAGTCCACCCAAAACAAATAATAAGCCACAAATTGCAGCCGTCTGAAGCGAAGAAATTTCCAGCGCTCCGTGAACTACTATTTCTCGCAGTAGAGATACAATTGTTACCTCAACTGCTACTCCCACAGAGATACTATGTTCTTGCAAGTAAACCATTAATAGTCGGAATAACTCGACTAAAATCAACACAAATAGAATTTTTGCAGTCACGTGTTTATAGTCCAGTGGCTGCGTGAGGGAGATAAGTATCCCCCACAATTGAATCAGCATGACGGCAAACAAACCCAAACACAAGACAATCACAATTAAGTCTTGGAAGGCTTCCATGTTGCGAACAATTGAGTGCCGATCCAGCCAGCGATCGCTAAATAAAAATCGACTCTTCAGGCGCTTTTGCATCTACGTTTTTCCAATCGGGACAAGTTCAGACAACACCAGCGAGTCAACCCAATATTTTTATGTTACGCAATATTAAGCTTTTGCGCCTCAGCGAGGTTGGTAATTTAAATTTTGTGCTTGTTGCAACAATTGCTCGGCATTTTTTGCCCACTGGGGATTACTCTGAGCATTGTATAAATCTCTGGCAAATTGCAGTACTTGTACTGCATCGCCATATTGCTGTAACTGCATAAAAACTAATCCAGCGCCATAATAAGCATTAGGGTAGTTAGAGTTAGCTTCGGCTGATTTTCTAAAAGCCTCTAATGCCTCTTGTAATTTGCGTTGGTTAAACCAAATTGAACCGAGATTATAGTAAGCTTCTGGGTACTTAGGATTAATTTTTACTGCCTGATTAAGGGCATTTATTGCTTGCTCAAGTTTACCTTGTTGGAGATAACACATCCCCATATGGTAAGGAGGTTCAGGTGCATTTTTGCTATATTCTATGGCTTTTTTAAAAGATGCGATCGCTCGTTCACAATCTCGTTGCTGTTGTCGTACCAATCCCAAGTTATAGTGGGCAAATCCGAGTTTGGGATCAAGTTCTAACGCTCGTTGCAAATAATCGTTAGCTAACTGTAAGTTATTACCTTCTAACAATGCACCACCTAAATTAGCAAAAGCTGGCGCAAATTTTGGATCGGCTTGTGTCCCTCGATAAAATGCATCGGCAGAGGGTTGTAATTGTCCCGCTTGTCGCAATGCTAGTCCTAAATTATAGTGCGCTGGTGCTAATGTCGGATCTAATTGAGTTGCTTGTTTAAAGGCGGCGATCGCATCTTGTACCCTTCCCGCCTGAATTGCTTGTAAACCTTGGTTTAACGAGTCTATGGCAGTTTTAGCTTGAGATTGTGCCAGCTTTGAGGCTACAGGAGGAGATAGAGAAACAGAGGGCGAGGAAATACTAACAACCAGCAAAGTCAAACTTATTAACCCTGCTATGTGATATTTAGAGAATGATAATCCCATTGATTTTCTGACTCACAACACTTTCAGTTAAATTTACTTCAGAGAAAGTTTTTTACAAAAGTTTTTAATTTGGCATAAAAAATTATAATACGTAACTTTTCGTAAACTAAATCTTACGACAGGCTACAATTTTTTTAACTTTCGATTAAAGGGAGGATAATAACCAATTAAAGAGGGGGTAATTTTGACTACAGAGAACCATTTTTTATCCCTTGATATATATAGAATCATGCGGTTATGAAAAACTTACCGCAAGGGAGGTTTTATGAACGAAAAAGTAAAATCGGGTTCACGAAATGTTGCAATTGTCGGGCCTTATTTAAGTGGAAAAACCACTTTACTAGAAAGCTTGTTATTTGTCACAGGGGCAATTTCCCGCAAAGGCAGTGTTAAGGACAACAATACAGTGGGAGATAGTGCTGCCGAGTCGCGCGATCGCCACATGAGTGTAGAAGTCAGCGCCGCTAGCACTGAGTATAACGGCATTCGCTTCACCTTTATTGACTGTCCCGGAAGTGTAGAATTTGCCCAAGAAACGTACAATGCTTTAATCGGAGTGGATGCAGCAATTGTAGTTTGTGAACCCATCCGCGAGCGAGTCCTCACCCTTGCCCCTCTATTTAAATTCCTGGACGATTGGGAAATTCCCCACCTCGTCTTCGTCAACAAAATGGATCGGGCAAGTATTCACGTTATGGAAACATTGCACGCCCTCAAAGCAGTATCTAGCCGTCCTTTGGTAGCGCATCAATATCCCATCATGAATGGGGAACAACTCACGGGCTTTATTGATATGGTGAGCGAACAGGCATATCAATATCATCCCGGCGCACCTGCTGACCCCATTCCCTTCCCCGAAAGTTTACAAGAAGAAGAACATATAGCACGGGCAGAAATGCTCGAAGCTTTAGCAAATTTTGACGACCATTTACTCGAAGAACTTTTAGAAGACATTGAACCACCCCAAGAAGAAATCATCAAAGATTTAAAAATCGAATTAGGGGCAGATTTAGTCGTGCCCGTTTTCTTTGGTGTGGCAGAACAAGATTATGGTGTTAGACCTCTATTAGAAGCCTTGTTACGAGAAGCGCCCGAACCAGAAACTACAGCCGAACGTCGCTTAAAAAACTCAAAAGGTGATACAGCTTTAGCACAGGTATTAAAAACTTACTACACTCCCCAAGGTGGCAAACTCTCTTTAGTGCGTGTTTGGCGGGGCAAATTAACTGATGGCATTGTCCTCAATGGCATTCGCATTGGGGGAATTTACCGCCTCATGGGACAACAACAGCAGTTTGTTAACCAAGTTAGTGCGGGTGAAATTGTCGCATTGAGCCGTTTGGAAGGAATCAAGACAGGAGATACAATCTCCACAGAACAGCAGTCGGCGATGGAATTACCCAAAGCTGTACAATTGGCACCTGTGTATGCTCTCGCCATTACACCAGAAAAGCGCAACGATGAAGTGAAACTCAGCAGTGCGATCGCCAAGTTGTTAGAAGAAGACTCCTCACTTGCTTGGGAACAACACGGCGATACTCACGAAGTTATTCTTTGGGGTCAAGGGGAGATTCATTTGCAAGTGACCCTAGACAGACTGCGCCGCAAATATAATTTGCCGATGACAACCCATTTACCGCAAGTGCCTTACAAAGAAACCATCCGCAAAACGGTGGCTTCAGTTCATGGGCGCTACAAACATCAAAGTGGTGGTCATGGTCAGTTTGGTGATGTTTTTCTGGAAATTAAGCCTTTACCACGTGGTACAGGCTTTAATTTTAATGAAACTATTGTCGGCGGCGTGGTTCCGAAACAGTACATTCCTGGCGTGGAAATGGGCGTGCGGGAATTTCTGACACATGGGCCTTTGGGTTTCCCAATAGTGGATTTGGCGGTAACTCTGACTAATGGTTCATACCACAACGTTGACAGTTCCGAACAAGCCTTTAAGCAAGCTGCCCGATTGGCAATGCAAACGGGGATACCCCAAGCGGAACCTACCCTGTTAGAACCAATTTTGCGGGTGAATGTTACCACACCTAGCGAATTTACCTCCAAAGTGCTGCAACTCTTAAGTGGTAGACGGGGGCAAATTTTAGGCTACGAGGGGAGGAACGATTGGCAAGGCTGGGATAATGTTTCTGCATACTTGCCACAAGCAGAGATGCAAAACTTTATTGTAGAACTGCGATCGCTCACTTTGGGCGTTGGTTCTTTCCACTGGGAATATGACCATCTCCAGGAGGTACCGGAAAAACTTGCCGAACGTGTCATTCAAAGTAATGGTAATGGTGGTAACGGCAACGGCAAGTAATTTTGGATTTTGAGATTTTGGATTAATCTAAAATCAACACTAGCCCGGAACTTTAAGTTTCGGGCTAATAACTAAAGTCCAATAAATTGTTGTTAGTCTATATCTTCTTCAGTAAGACCTGCATCCTTCAGCAGTCCTTTCAGTGTTCCAATGGGTAAATCGCGATTGCCATGAACAGGAATAGAGAGAATCACACCTTTATTGGCATAAATATGGTGACTACAGTAATCCGTTTCAGGTTCCAGCCATACCGTTCAACAATTTTACATAAGGCTTTACCAGAAACAGATTTCATAAGGATATTTCAATCAACTGTTGATCAGGTTCAAGTTCTTCCTGCTGGCTAGCAACTTCAAGCCAACCCTGAATCGCATCTTTAAGCATTTCTAACAAGTGTTCGTAGCTTTCTCCCCATGTGTGACACCCTGGTAGAGCTGGTACAGAAGCACACCACACATCGTCTTCCTGCCAGATAACGGCTTTGATTTTCATGATAAATCTGTTGCAGTGTCGTGTTTTATATCTTAGCGCAATTACATTTCAGGACTGGGTAGGCTTTCTTTGCCGTAGACATCACTCACTTTGGGCGTTGGTTCCTTTCAGTGCGAATATGACCATCTTCAGGAAGTGGCAGAAAAACTCGCCGAACGTGTGATTCAAAGCAATGGTAATAGTGGTAATGGCAACGGCAAGTAATTTGGGATTTATTTAAACTCGAAGCCCTGCACTTAAATGTGCAGGGCTTTTTGTTAATAGACATCTCCAGAAATTAATTATCGGGACTTAAACATTTTTCAAAGAGAAACAAGCCTCAAACCTATACAGTGCAAGGGAAATACACCAAAGGCTCAAAAATGCTTGAAACCCAGATATATCAAGAAACTAGGCAAATCAATGTCAAAGTCTTTCTGTATATACATTTGAGGCTTTTTTATGGCTACTTTTTGCCTAAGTCCCACTAAGAGGAGAGAGGCTTTGAACCTACATTCCGCACCCTCAACTGTCACAATCGGTTTTTACTGGTTTTTAGACATAAACAAAGCTACTGAATATACATAAAACCAGTAAAATAACTTAAATATGAAGATGCACGAGCATAA
>NZ_JAIVFV010000153.1 GCF_020829445.1 Nostoc sp. CHAB 5836 | reverse complement strand
CGGCGATCGCACTGTTGCCAGACTGATTGGTGAACTCCAACCACCTCGGAAGCCTCGCCAGCCAGGTAGTGCAGTCGGAACCCTAATCATTTTATCCGAAGACGAAACCCACTTGGAAGACTTTCACAGAAATTACTAACCTGTAAACTAATCAAGACATTTTAATCGGATCTGAGGCTTCATCTGTTTTTATGAAAATCCTTCACTAGATAATCAATATCATCAGATTGTTAATAATAAAGCCGAGTACACAGTATCTTAAAACTATTATTTAGTATACTAAGTCCCATACATCTAGTATAAAATTTTATCTGTGATTGCCTTAATCTACTTTTAAATATGATGTTTCTGAAGTTAGCATTTCCCACAACGTATATTTATTTGCAGTATGCTCTAAATCCTCACAATTATCTCCTGATTCACCAATACATTTTCTGCCGTTTAATAGTAAGTTACCTCGAACAATTCTTGATAGTTTCATAAAACATCAGCAAAGGCCGGACGCAAACGTTTATAGACCGTAAATCCGAGACAAAACATACTTGCTGAAATCACAGAAGCAACTCCCCATTCCCCCCAATGTTTTACCTCTCCAACCAAAACTATGTCACGATAAACCTCAACTATGGCTGTCATTGGATTTAACCAAAACACCCATCCTCGCCATTCCTTTGGAATTGCTGAAGCTGGATAAATAATTGGTGTCAAATACATCCAAATATTTAAAACTAACCCTAAAGTTTGCGGTATATCTCGCAAAAACACTGTTAGTCCTGCCGCTAAATAGCCCAATCCTGCCGTTAGCAATAATTGCGTTAGCCATACCAACGGTAATAGCGCCAAGGTAGCGTGTAAAGTATGAGAAGTTATCGCCACAAAAATAATCAACGCTATTAAACCAAAGTAACTCTCAATGAATGTTGATAAAATTGGCACGAGGGGTAATAAAGCTAGAGGAAATACAACCTTTTTGACTAAATTTGGCTGTCCTACGACTGAACTAGCAGATTGCATCAAACCCCCTGTAAAAGCAATCCAGGGTAGCAAACCCGCAAATAGCCACAAACCAAAGGTGAAGTTATTTTCTGGTAAACTTTTAAGAGTTAACTTGACTTTCAGCACAACCGAAAATACATAAGTGTAAATCAGTAATTGTGATAACTGATTTAGCAAAGGCCACAAATTGCCTAAAATAGAACCTTTATACCGCGCCTCTAAATCTCGCCTAACTAAAGTTCTCAGCAAGTCAAATTTTGCCCACATCTGTTCATTTAATGGCAGTATGTGTCTGACCCTTCGCGCTGTACGTACAAATCCTCGCATTGCTTGTAACAATTCCTGCTTACTCTTTCACTGCCTACACACCCAATTTCGCTTTATAAATAAAGCTTAATACCTGATGAAGGTAACCTTGTGTTCTCTGGAAAATACATCATTACGATAAAATCGTACCCCAATTATCTTGGTGATCATACAATGAATCGGCTATTGTCAAGTGGATTTTGCCTACAAATATCACTTCTGTCGGCAACGTTGCTTTCGTCGCTAGGGATGGGAGTTTTTACCTAACTTAAACTATCTGGGTTAACTCCCTGCGATCGCAAATACTCCGCCAATCGCTCTGCCCGTTGATGTTCTTGTTCAGCTCGTTGATGTTCTTGTTCAGCCCGTTGATGTTCCTGTTCAGCCCGTTGATGTTCCTGTTCAGCCCGTTGATGTTCCTGCTCTACTTGTTCTTTTCGCGTCGGTTTCCAACCTGCTGCATCATACCAACGCAACCACAAACCTGTCGTTTGTTGATAAGAACCTTGCCAAAGACCCAATCCTAGTTCTAACTCTGCCAAAAAGAAACGGTTTTCTCGTAAGGGGATTGCTTCATAACGAGTACCCATTAGTTTAAAGGCACGCAAATGGTTTTCGTAGCGGTCATAGACAACATAGTAGGGAACCCGCAAAATGCGTTCATATACTTCCCACTTTGTTGGGGGTCGGTTTACTTCCCCCAGTGTTTTTCCTAAGTCTTCTTGTTCTGTACCTGGTGAAAGTAATTCAACTACTAAAAATGGATCAACCCCTTCTTGCCAAATGACGTAGCTTAAGCGTAGGTCTTGCTGTTGGCTAGTACTAGGTAATCCTAAAACCATGTACCAATCAGGACGCTTGTACCATAAAGGATGACGGGGATCGTAGTAAAGATTTAAGTCACTAGCAAGCAAAATTTCCTCAGATGAATAAGTGAGAGGCTGACAAGTCTCACTGAGCAAATCTGCTTGAATACGGTGAGATTCATCTGGCAAACCTGATTCCCCTACTAATTCACTGGGTAAATCATACATCGTAGGCATTGTTTCTTGTGGCGAACGTGGTGGATCTGTTTGATACATGACTACTACCTTATTTGCTTAACTCAAGCTATTTGGATCAACTCCCAGCGATCGCAAACGTTCAGCTAACCGTTGCGAAAGCAGCTGTTCTTGTTCCAACCGCAATTGTGCCTCAGATGCCTGTTGTTGTGCCTCAGATGCCTGTTGTTGTGCCTCAGATGCCTGTTGTTGGGCTTCAGATGCCTGTTGTTGCGCTGCAATAGCAGCTTCCTCTGGTGTTGGAACTAAATCACCATCGGGTGTAAAGTAGCGCAATTTACCTCCTTCTACGCCTAAATACAGCCTCAGTACATCGCTCCAACGCCATCCCCGCCCATTTGGTGTAATTTCCTGATACTTGTTACCTACCAATTCAAAACCGGCAAATTCCAAATTTTCCGGCGAAAACCAAAAATATTCTGGTGTGTGAAATCGATTTTCATAGAGATTTTTCTTCAAATTCCGGTCAATATTAGCCGTACTTTCAGAAAGTAATTCAATAATCAAATCTGGATAACGACCATCTTCCTCCCACACTACCCAAGAATTGCGCGATCGCTTTTCGGTGTCTTTGACCAAAAAAAAGTCTGGGCCGCGAAAATCTCGATTTCGCAACTGCTGACGGCTAAAATAAATCGTTAGATTCGCACCGATAAAGAAATCATTACAGTCACGCCACAGCCACTCAAGAGAAGTGACTAGCAGCAGTAGCTGCATATAATGCAACGAAGTTTCCATTTCCGGTTCATCACTTAACAACCGAGTTGCATCGGGCATCTGCTGTTCTAGCTCTTGCGCTGTGACAAACATTGGTATCTACCTGCTTGGTTGTTGATTTAATTTTAAGCTGTTAAAAGACGCGATGAATCGCGTCTGTACACGAGTTATGATTCTGCCCGTGATCTCCCCTGAATTTGTGAGAGCAGAGTCACGGATTCCGCTACACTGAGACTTGGTTTATCTGAATTGTAATTAGGCATGGAAATCGGACAAAAGGTTAAAGTATATCGTTTGCGCGATCGCGTTTCTGCCCCTGTTGTAAAAAAACTCGGACAAGTGGGTATCATCCAAGGCTACAAAGTCACCGATGGTGGCGGGATCGGTGTAGTGGTGCTGTTTGACGACAATTCTTCCACTTGGTTTTTTGAAGATGAAATCAAACCTGTGTAGTTGTCAAGAACTCATAACTGAGCTTTTGTTGGTATCTGAAGTTGAAAGCACAGGCTGAGAGTCTTTGTTGAGTGCTAAGTTGGAGTTGAAAAGATCGGCGGTGAAAATAGGAATCAACTAATGGCTCTAATATTGACATTTTTGGGCAAAGGCGGCACCGCTCGTACCAAAATTGCGATCGCCGCCGCCAAATTATTGGCAAGTCAAGGTAAGCGCGTACTCCTAGCAGGACAAGCAGAACCAACATTGTCAATTCTGCTGGATACCCCCATTGCTGCCGATCCCCAGGAAATCGCTCCCAATTTGCAAGTAGTACAGTTTCAAGCATCTGTACTACTAGAACGCAACTGGGACGAAGTCAAGAAACTTGAGGCGCAATATCTCCGCACGCCCATCTTCAAAGACGTTTTTGGTCAAGAACTGGTAGTATTGCCGGGGATGGATAATGCCCTAGCCCTGAATGCTATCCGTGAATATGATGCCAGTGGCAAATATGATGCGATCGTCTACGATGGCACGGGCGACTCTTTAACGTTGCGAATGTTGGGTTTGCCAGAATCTCTCAGTTGGTATGTCCGGCGATTTCGGCAATTATTTGTCAACTCCGATTTGGGGAAGACGATTACTGAATCACCCTTGATTCAACCGGTGATTAGCAGTTTTTTCAATGTCAACTGGACAACTGATAACTTTGCAGGGCCCACTAACCAAGTCAATAATTTCTTAGAAAAGGGAAGAGCCGCTCTTGCTGACCCCAAGCGTCTCGCTGCTTTCTTAGTGACGACAGGAGATCCCATTGAGGTAGCAAATGCTCGTTATTTGTGGGGTAGCGCTCAACAAATTGGTTTAACTGTTGGTGGTGTTCTACTGGTGTCTACGGAGACAAATGTCAATCTTTCAGAGGAATTTATACCCTTACCTGTGAGCGTGATTCCCGACTCGCCCACAGGTGACTGGCAACCACTGATAGACGCTTTACCCAACTTTGAAGCACAAGCATTACAGGCTCCCAAACCAATTGAAATAGACATCCACAATCGTCAAGTACGCCTATTCTTGCCAAGTTTTGACAAAAAGCAAGTCAAGCTCACCCAGTATGGGCCAGAAGTCACGGTAGAAGCAGGAGACCAGCGACGGAATATTCCCTTACCACCAGCTTTGAGTGGCAGACCCGTTGCGGGAGCTAAGTTTCAGAATAATTATTTGATAATTTCGTTTTAAGTTAGTTAGGAACAAAGTTAGGAGTTAGGAGTTAGGAGTTAGGAGTTAGGAGTTAGGAGTTAGGAATAAAAATAAATAAGTAATAGTTTCTCAGGGCTATTTCATTCTCATCTAGCCGGCCTCAGAATTAATTCTGAGTCTAATAGCGAAAGTTGTCTTAAGACTACTGAGAAAAGGCTAAAGTCCGTTTTAACGGACTTTAGCTATGAGCCAGGAACTTCAGTTCCGGGTGGTTTATGTCTAGAATCAAATAGCCCTGAATAGCTTCTAACTCCAAACCCCAAACCCTAAACTCCAAACCCCAAACTCCAAACTCCTAACTCCTAACTCATTAATAAGCCTTATGTCAGAATCAACTCCCATTAGTCCAGACCCTAAACCATCTGAGGCATTAGACTCAGTGGTCAGTAATTCTAGTGAGCAATTGATCGCATCTGCCGATCGCAGTGCGAAAACTAGGCAGATGTTGGGGATGAAAGGTGCAGCGTCTGGGGAAACTTCCATTTGGAAAATTCGTTTACAGCTAATGAAGCCGATTACCTGGATTCCCCTAATTTGGG
Organism: Nostoc sp. CHAB 5836; assembly: GCF_020829445.1. Lineage (GTDB taxonomy): Bacteria > Cyanobacteriota > Cyanobacteriia > Cyanobacteriales > Nostocaceae > Nostoc. Next base: position 10,751 of record NZ_JAIVFV010000153.1, on the reverse strand, counting down.
GCGTAGTCTGTGGTGCGGCTTCTTCTGGTAACTATACTTGGACACCAGAAAATGTTTTGAAGGTAGCAGCCTGTATGTTACTGGCTGGGCCATTGATGACAGGTTACACCCAAATCCTCAACGATTACTACGATCGCGAAATCGATGCCATCAATGAACCTTATCGCCCGATTCCCTCTGGCGCAATTCCCCTACCCCAGGTAATTATTCAGATTTGGGTATTACTGATTGCTGGTATTGCTCTAGCATTTGTGCTGGATGTGTGGTCTGGTCATGAATTCCCGACAATTACAGCGATCGCAATTATCGGTTCTTTCATCGCCTACATTTATTCTGCACCTCCCCTGAAACTCAAACAAAACGGCTGGTTAGGTAGCTACGCCTTGGGCGCAAGCTATATCACCCTACCTTGGTCTACAGGACACGCTTTGTTTGGTGAACTGAATTCCACAATTGTGATTTTGACAATGTTCTACAGCTTGGCTGGATTGGGTATTGCCATTGTCAATGATTTTAAGAGTGTAGAAGGCGATCGCCAACTAGGATTACAGTCACTACCCGTAATGTTTGGTATCACCGCCGCGTCTTGGATTTGTGTAGTGACAATTGATCTCTTTCAAGGATTTATTGCAGCTTATCTAGTCAGCATCCATGAAAATTTGTATGCAGCAATACTAGTATTGTTAATCATCCCGCAAATCACCTTGCAGGATATGTATTTTCTGCGCGATCCTGTGAAGAATGATGTTAAGTACCAAGCCAGCGCCCAACCTTTCCTTGTTCTAGGAATGCTCGTCACTGGTTTAGCACTAGGTCATGCTGGCGTTTAACTGATAGCGGTTCTCGTCCCTTGTGAGGCACAATAACTCCTCCCCTTAATCCCCTCCCCGCTTGCGCGGAGGGGAGACAAAGCGTAGCTTTGGCGGGGTGGGGTTCTTGGGATTCAAGCCTTTTTTCACCAAGCAAGTGCCATTCGTTATAACATCTAGAGTCTCAAAACCCTTGCACAATCCTTAGCGTTGGCGCAGCCCGCCGTTCGCGTAGCGTCTCCAAGAGTTGGCATCGCTGGGTAAATTTGAAACCTGAGCGCGAAACAACCATGTTGCAAGCTGTGTGGCTTTTAGATTTGTTTTAGAGACTTTTTCAGCAAGGCCTAAGTAATCAAGCGGACATGATATAAGTACGTTAGTGCGAAAAAAATTAAGTATATTACGAAACGTAAATAAGCTTAAAACCTTTACTAATGACAAATGACCAATGACAAATGACAAATGACCAATGACCAATGACAAATGACAAATGACCAATGACAAATGACAAATGACAAATGACCAATGACCAATGACCAATGACAAATGACAGCCTTAGCCAGTTAACTTTAATTGCGCCAACCTACTTAAGAGGTAATATACTTTTAGCTCTTAATTTGTATCAGGACATACTGTCTGTGTTTAAAGTGATATCTTTCCTCATTCATGGGATTCAACCTTTATTAGTCCCGATTTGCTTTGTAGTTGCTTGGACTGTAATTATTCTCGTTGTTTTGAGTCTTTTTGCGGCAGCGCGAGATAGTGTGACTACAGCCAAGCAAATGCATCAAATTCCCTGTACTGGTTGCCAATATTTTACCGACAATTACCGTCTCAAATGTACTGTACGCCCATCTGTTGCCAACACAGAAGAAGCGATCGACTGTTTGGACTATCAACCGAAGACGAATCCTTATCTGTATTAAGCAGGAGGAGTAAGTAAGGCGACGCAAATAAACCTAACTGGCTAAAGCCGTCACTTGTCATTTGTCCTTTGTCATTTATAAGGGTTTAAGGTGTATTTACGTTTCGTAATATAGCTTGGTTTATTTTTGCCGAGTTACTTAAGGGAAGATGAGGGAGAATTAATAATCCTTGACCTTGACTATTAACTAATTCAAAGTCTCAAACCAAAAATTGATTGATGCTAGTTCAAAAACTTCAAGACTGTGTAGAATTTATTGCAGGAGATAATACCATTCTGCGAGAACTACTACATCCAGATAAACAACCTCTGGAATTGCGCTATAGTTTGGCTCATGCAACACTGCCAGTAGGAAAAACCTCTCAACCCCACTCGCTCTCAACCTCAGAGGTATATTATATTCTCAGTGGCACTGGAGAAATGCACATTGATGATCAAACCCAGATAGTTCAGCCGGGAGATGCTGTGTATATTCCTCCGAATACACGGCAATTTATTTGTAACTCTGGCATGGAACCTCTGATATTTATTTGTATTGTTGATCCAGCATGGCGTAAAGAAGATGAAACAGTTTATTAAAAACCGTTACAGTCATATAGGACTCATATTTGATTTTTGAAAATATACGTAGGGTGTGTTAGCGACAGCGTAACGCACCATTCTTAAAAGTTTGGTGCGTTACGCGAAACGCTAACGCACCCTACAAATACTAATTTTGTTCAAAAATGAAACCGGATTCCTATAGTTTCAAAGTGTAGAAAAAAATCTCAGCATTTTCAACAATTACCCACTTTTACCCGTCAATTTTGCTTAACCAAGTAACCAGATCCTCTGAATCAAGTGCGATCTCGCTTCCTAATGTTTTGATATAAAGAAGTCCGTCGCTAATAATTAAATCTCTAACTGGATACCATGAATCTCGTGTTCTAATCAGAAGTTCCAACGGAATCCCTAGCCTTAAAGTATACTTGCGATATTTCCACCAAGCTCGCCATAGAAGCACAGATTTAGTACAGTGCATCTGATAGCCTTTGGGAACTTCGTAGTATTGATAATGATAAAAACCCCGATTATCTACTTCTCCTTTGAGAAGATAACTATATTCTGCTAATGCCTGATTGATCAATTCCCACTGGGATGATTTTGGAGAAATCCAGAATTCAGGTAAGGTTTTAGATAGTTGGGCGATCGCAATTACGCCTTCAGATTTCGCTGTCAGTTGGTTGGTTCTATACACTGTTTGTGCTGTCAAACCAGGATTTGACAACAAAACTTCTTTTTTCTGGATAGAGTTTTGCACAAACTCTCGAATTAAATCTAGATTAGACAAAATCACTGTTTTCAGCTAGCGGAGCGGCAAATTAAATTTTTACGCCTTCGATAAAAGGTTGAAATACCGAAACTAATTCGGGACGACTGACAACCAGGGTGGGAAAAGAGCGATCGCTATAATCTTCTCCTGGTGACAATGGAAACGGCTCTGATTTGAGCGATGACCAGACGCCACCAGCCGCCTGGACAATTACCCAAGCCCCCGCTAAGTCCCAAACTTTTGGTGTCGCCTCAATACCACCTAATGTTGCTCCAGTCGCAACCATCAAAAAGTTATAACTAGCCACACCCAACATCCGAATTTTACACGGAAAACCGTTTTGGATAGCTGCGGTGCTACGGGAACAAAGGTTAAAAAAGTGATTGTTGCTAGGGCTATCACCACTGGTGTGGATGGGGTGGTGGTTGAGAAATGCTCCTATTGGCGGTGTTAAACCAGATGAACCTGCCCAGAAACCGTGAAAAGCTTGATTCAAGGTTGGTGCGTAAACATAACCAAAAATGGGTGTACCTCGATACAGTAAACCCAGAGATATTGTCCAGATGGGAATGCCACGTGTAAAGTTGGTTGTACCGTCTAGAGGGTCAATTACCCAACACCACTCCGTACCGGGAAATGACTGATCGCTCTCTTCGCTCAAAATGCCGTAACCTGAGAAATTAGAAGCGATCGCATCCCGAATTTCTTGATCTGCCCATTTATCTGCTTGGGTTACCAAACTACCATCGGCTTTTTGGTCAGCCTGTACTTGCCCAAAATCTTCCATTAGCTGTTTGCCCACTCTGGTAGTGGTAATTTGGGCAAAATCAAGAATTGTTGTCCAAAAATCATTCATTTGTCATTTGTCATTTGTCATTTGTCATTTGTCATTTGTCATTTGTCATTTGCCCTATACAGTTTAATCTAAATCGCTTTCTAAAACCGAAGCGATCGCAAGTTTTGTATTTGTTTGAAATTCTGTGACGTTCACCCGATTCAGAAACCAAATTGACACCACCATTCCCACGGCTTCTAGAGCAAATACTAGTCCATAAGCTAACTCTGGGCTAGGTAGCACCTTGCGTCCGATATCCAAAACTGTACCTCCCATTACTACCGCCACACCTCTAGAGAGGGACTGCGCTAATCCCCATGCCCCAATAAACGTACCTGCGGCTTCTGCTGCGGTTAGATCCAACATTAAGCTAATTGCTGCCGTAGTTAAAAAACCTGCGGCTAAACCGAAGAAGAACAAACCTAATTTGAGAACCCCTGGATTAGCTGTGAATCCTGATATTCCTAGCAATATTGCACAGAATGCTACCAACATACAGCCTAGACGTGCAGTTCTGCGCTTACCTAAACGCGGCACGATAAAAAAGCCTGTAACGCCGTAGGCAATCAGTAGACCCGTTCCATAAAAAATATTTAATTTGGTACTTTCTGCTAGGGGCATTTTAAACACTTGACCCGCATAAGGTTCCAAAATCGGGTCTTGCATAAACAAACTGATAGTCATCACCAGTAAAAAGGTGAAAAATAAACCTGTTTGTGGGCTAGCTGTCAAGATTTTCCAAGCATTACCAAGAGTAATGCTGTCTTCCCGGTTTACCAGTGTGGAACGGGTTAAGTATTGAGAGTATTTTTTTTCTACGCCGAATGTCGCTGCGATCGCTAAACCAAATACAATTGCTGGGACGATAGTAAACAACCTGTTGATCGCTGGCTGCAAGGTTTCTACCGTTGCTTCTGGCGTTAACTGTTTTAGTAAGCTGGCACTGATAATCGCCCCAACAATAATCCCCACCATTAGCATCGACCAAACCACACCCACTACTTTAGAACGGTTATCTTCTTCAGATATATCCACCAACAAAGCAGCAAAGGCAGTACCGCTAGCACAAATTCCTAGACCGTATACAGCAAAGACTAAAGCCAAAAGCCCTGTCCAGCCCATTGTTTGGGTTGTCCATACCCAAGTACCTGCACTATTTCCAGCAAGATTCATCTGCCACATTACTTGTACAGCTAAAAATGCTGCGATCGCAAATATTGCCGCTCCCACCCAAACATAAGCTGTGCGGTGGTATCCCCATAAGGGCTTGGCATCGGAAATCTGGCCGAACCAGACACGAGAAGGAGCAACAAATAAGGGCAGTGCTAAAACTACTGATACCAGCGTCGCCGGAATTGCTATTTCTTGAATCATGACTCTGTTGAGTACTCCCAGAGTCAAAATGGACATCATGCTCAACCCCATCTGAAATAAACCCAGCCGGAACATAGTCAGCAGGTTTACCCTTGGCACAGATAGGGATTTTGTTTTGGTATCAAATACTTCACCGCTTGCCATAGATACTTTTTCGTATGGTTTATGGGATTTAATCTCTCTTTAAATTAAAGATAAACCCTACCCGCTTGAAATCAGCCAACGAAAAGTGGAAGTTGCGATCCCATTTGACAAATATATAAGTACGTTGGTGCGAAAAAACTTCAGTATGTTACGAAACGTAAATAAGCTTAAAACCCTTACTAATGACAAATGACGAATGACAACTGACAGCCTTAACCAGTTAACTTTAATTGCGCCGACCTACTTACTGTAATAATTGTTATTTAGAAAGAATCAGAACAGTCATCGTCAATTTCTGCATCCCACCTGGCTGAGAGTACTTGCTCCATCATCGCTTCTATGGCGCTGACATTGAAGGTTCGCTCTCGTCGCTCTTGTAAAGGGGTTGAACGGGGAATCAACCGCAGACACACTCCTTCTTGCATCAAATCAAAATAGGTTTCTTGTTGCGACGACTGTTTTAGTTCCAAGTAATCAAAACTATAAACGTTCAAGTATAGCGCGTGGTTAGCCACTAAGGTAGACCTTTGTGGATTAGCAAAAACTTCCATCACATCCCCTTCACCCTCGCTCAGTAACTTATCTTCTTGGGTGTAGATGTAGTGGACTCGACCTAAATCTGCCAGCAATCGCCGTATGTCGAGCTTATTCACAATGATGCCCGTGTTAATAATGCACGGAGCTGGTATCCTGGTGTCGGGTAGATGGTGACTCATAGGAAAATAGCGATTGAGCTAAGGAGAGTGTCAACATAGCTAAACTGTCATAATTGAATAGCTTGTTTACTCCCACATCTAAAAAAATATCAATTTTATGGGGCAATCGTCTAATAATTTGCAATCCAAAACGCAAATTTTGATCCTTGATGAAATTTTAATTTCCTGAATCCTTTATCTTTGTATAAACAATATCCAGCTTATTATTTACTACTTAGACCAGCATAGCAAAATTTTCACGTACTATCTCTAATATGAAGTAAATCTTATCTAAAGCTTTAAACTCTGCTGATGTTCGTTTAATTTTACTGAAATTAGGGCTATTATCAAGCAATTAACTAGTTATTAGTTGAACCAAGATGACGAAACAGCAACAGTGGTGGGAAAAGCTGCTGTTAAAGCTGGCAGCTAGTATTATATTTTATACCAGTATTCCACTACCATATTTGAACGGGTTGGACTTACAGGGAGTAGCGCGTCTTGCTTCACTTGTAGGGTTGATGATTGGGGGAATTTTAGGGTTACTAGATACAGGGATGGATTATATTGGTATGCCCGTGTTAACTCGTAGTGCTTTGGTAGTAAGTGTTTGGATTGCGATAACTGGAGGGCTGCATCTAGATGGGGCAATGGATACTGCCGATGGTTTGGCAGTGGGCGACCCGCATCGACGACTAGAGGTGATGGCAGATAGTGCCACAGGTGCATTTGGGGCAATGACAGCGATCGCCTTGGTGATACTGAAAATAACAGCTTTGACAGATTTGCCAGAAAACCGTTGGTTATTGCTGATGGCTGCTTGTGGGTGGGGACGTTGGGGACAACAGGTGGCGATCGCCCGATATCCTTATCTGAAAGCAACTGGAAAAGGTGCATTTCACAAACAAGCCATTCGTTCTTACAAGGATTTGTTACCAGGATTGTTGTTGTTATTTGGTTTAAGTGGTTTACTTTGGCTGATAGATAAACAAGAGTTATTTCTGGCACTGACAATGATTTTTGCAGGAAGCGCGATCGCCACTTTAACTGGTGCGTGGTTCAACCACAAATTAGGCGGACACACTGGAGACACCTACGGCGCAGTCGTTGAGTGGACTGAAGCCTTATTTCTCTGCGCATTGACCACCGTGGGAAGTTAGGAGTGAGGAGTGAAAAGTGAGGAGTGAAAACTTCAAACTCTAAACTCCTAACCAATACGGTTCGGTTAAGACTAAAAATAAAAATGTGTAGGTTGGGTTGAGCTTTCCGTTACCCAAAAAAGAGAAAGAAAATGTTGGGTTTCGTTCCTCAACCCAACCTACAAATATTCTTAACCGAACAGTATTGAACCCCAAACTCCAAACTCCAAACTCCAAACTCCAAACTCCTAACTCCTAACTCCTAACTCCTAACTCCTAACTCCTAACTTTATTTAATCGGTTGCAACTTCGTCACCTTGAGTTTAAAAGCCCCAACCCCAGTTTCCCCAAAAGACCGGACACGAATAACATAATTCCCTGTCTCAACGATGCGAGTAAATAGTAGGGAATTACTACTACCATCAGGACCATCATCATTTTCTGCCAGAGTCGAACCATCAGGGCCCAGCATTGTGATGATGCTGTCAAAGTTTTCTGATGAGAGATCAACTGCTAAATTATCGCCCTTCTCCAGCTTTACTGTGTAATCACGGGCAAACCCACCTTGGCCTGTGGGAATGTCTTTATCTGAGAGGCTATCGGAAAGTTCAGTACTGTTAGATAAAGGAATTGGACTATACAATTTATTTTGAGCAAAAGCTGTACTTGTACTTATGCCTATTGCCAGCAAGGTGGTAGGAATGATCTTGAGTTGTTTTAAACCCGCCGCAAAAACTTTATTCATACATTTCAAACAATGTTTCTACAAAGATAGAGTAATTCGGTCAAATTATGTGCTTAGGGATTTCCAAAAAATAAATTATCCAAAATTATTTGTAAATTTTTAGGGGCGCAAGGTCTTGCGCCCCAACTATGGGATATTTTTTTAACTGGAAGTTCCTTATCTGTCAAAGCTTGTCCATTCATTATTAATTTATCCGTCTTTAACGGCAGTGGCTACAGCTACTAATCCTAAGACTGCAATTCCACACTCACGAAGTGTTTGCACAGCAGACCTGGCAGTAGCACCAGTAGTATAAATATCATCTACTAACAGCACTGGGACATTTGGCGGACGATCGCGAAATTCTTGCCCAACAGCAAAAGCTTTGACCAAGTTTTTTTCTCGTTTAGATACCGACAAGCCAAACTGCGCTTCAGTTTCTCGCACTCTTGCTAAACCGTTTAGTTTCAATTTTAATCCAGTTATTTCACAGAAGCTTTGTGCTATGAGTGCGGCTTGATTGTATTTACGTTGCTTTTGCTTACTGGGGTGAAGTGGGATGGGGACTACCACAGGCTGGCTATCTCTCATCGGTGAATTTAACAACCATGCTTCTCCTAACCATTGACCCAAAGGACGAGCTATTTGGGGTTGATTTTCGTATTTCATCGCTGCGATCGCCCGTTTCACGGGGCCACCATATTCTCCCCAGCCAAACACTGGTATTGGCTTTTGCCATAGAGAAATCGGGTCTTTACGTTGACATTTTTGCAGTTGTCTGGTGCAGTTGTGACAAAATTCTTGGGAAGTTGGGCGTTGACATAGGGGGCAATGAGATTGGAGAAAAAGATTGAGTAAGCCTGTGAAATTTTTAATCCAAGTGTGCATTTATAATTGTCCTTTGTCATTTGTCATTTGTCATTTGTCATTGGTCATTGGTCATTGGTCATTTGTCATTGGTCATTTGTCATTGGTCATTAGTCCTTAGCAAATGACAAAGAACTAATGACTAATGACTAAAAGAATACGTCAATTTGCGATCGCCCGGTGGTTTTCAGCCAGTTTTGGGCTTCGATGTAGTTATTGGGAGCCATGCGAATCGCTCGAATCCAATAGTCTGCTGCTTGGTCAAAGAGTGCTTCGCCAGCCTCATTATCTCCAGCTTCTTTCTCCTTTTCGCCTTGGTAATGATAAATCACGGCGATGTTGTTCAAGGCTTGGGGCATACGTGGGTTTAACTCAATTGCCTGGTGATATAGTTCTAAAGCCTTTTGGTGGTCGCCATTGCTGGCATAGATTAGCCCCATATTGTAGAAAATATAGCCGCGATCGTTGGTATCTTCCTCTAGTGTTAAAGCTTCTTCATAGTATTCCAATGCTTCAGCATATTCCCCTTCTGCTTGGGCTGACATCCCATCTCGATAATAAACAAATGCTTCTTTAGCTTTTTTGTTGGTTGGCAAGATTTTCAGGATAATATCTGCCATCACTGTAAAGGATTTGTCAACAAAATTATCGTTTTTTTGTGTTCTTGGCATACTTGTCTCTAAATTGGGTATTGGGCATCGGCCAAACAGGGCATTGGGCATGGGGGAGCCAGTGCGGTCTTCTCACATGGCCAGAGGCTAGCGCCAACGCGCAGCGTCTCTAAGAGTTGGGGTTCCCCCAAGTGGAGCCAGATAGTATCATTGGGTATGGGGCATGGGGCAATAATCAATAGTTTTTCTTCTTCTACTTCCCCTGCTTCCTCATCTCCCCTATCTCCCTCATCTCCTCAATCCTCCTAGTTCACTCAATAGCTAATTTAACTGATCTGCGGGGGCATTCTTCTCACTGAGGGGTATGATACATTGCGGAGTATTATGCCGAGAGTTGTTTACCAAGGTGCTAACTGGATAGGCAGTCATTGCTGATGCTGGATAAGGACGCAATAGCTGCTGTAGGGTTTGGGGCGTTTGCACTTGAGAATCTAGCCATAAATCGTAATCTTCTGGCTCTAGAATCACTGGCATACGCTCATGGATCGGTTGGAGTAATTCGTTAGCTGCTGTTGTCAAAATTGTACAAGAGATTATTTCTTCCTTCGCAGGCGTTCGCCATTTCTCCCACAAACCTGCAAAGGCAAAGGGTTCCCCCTCTTGAAGACGAAAATAAAACGGTTGCTTTTTGCCTTGTTGCTGTTCCCACTCATAAAAGCCATCAGCTACGACTAAACAGCGTCGATGCTTAAAAGCCGACCGAAAAGCGGGTTTTTCGGCAGCAGTTTCGGCTCTAGCGTTAATCAGCTTTGCCCCCATTTTTGCATCCTTCGCCCATGATGGAATTAAGCCCCAATGCAACTGCTTAAATTCACGCTTTTCGGTTTCAGGATTTTGCAACACTGTAGCCACCATTTGCGTAGGTGCAATGTTATATTCGGCTGCTAAATCTGGAACTGGCTCAACATGGAAAACTTGAGATAATCTTGCTGATAACTGGTTTAGAGTAAATCTTCCACACATACTTTTATTCTCAATCAGTGGCTAAATTAAATATCTCAATCTAGAAATAAATAATTGGTTTTTTTATTTTCTCGGATAATTTTCTCTAGTACCCAAATGCTAAATATAAAAAAGAATTATCCGGTTATTGGAAAATCTTTTGGTAAGATATTGTATTTTGAACCTTCACTTAAAATAAAATAAAAAATGGCTAACAACGAAGAATCGCGTGGTTTAAAGTCTCTATTTGATTGGTTTGCAAATCGACGGAAATCAGGATCTACTAGTCTCGAACGCCAAGAACGTGAAATTGC
>NZ_JAIVFV010000152.1 GCF_020829445.1 Nostoc sp. CHAB 5836 | reverse complement strand
GCATCTAGAAATGGGTGAAGATAGGGGAGCAGGGGGAGCAGTGGGAGATAAGGGAGTAAATTCCTCCTAATCTCCCTCATCTTCCTCATCTCCCTCATCTCCCTCATCTCCCTCATCTCCCTCATCTCCCTCATCTCCCTCATCCCCCTCATCCCCCTCATCTCCCTCAAAAACCTCTACTTGTGAGAATAAATTCTGCGATCGCTAAATCTTGTGGAGTGGTCAGTTTTAAATTTGTCTCCTCTCCCTCGACAATTCGCACTTGAATACCGCACTTTTCAAATAAAGCAGCGTCGTCAGTTACTTCCCAACCTTGACGAACACCTTCAGCGTGGCACTGTTTCAACAACTTGACATCAAATCCTTGGGGAGTTTGTGCTGCCCATAGTTGTCGTCTGTCGGGTGTTTCTTGAATTATGCCCTGTTCATCGACAACTTTGATAGTGTCTTTGACGGGTACACCAGCAATTAAACCGGGATAGTGGCGAACGGCCTCGGCACAAGAGTTAAATAAATCTGGTGTGGCTAGGCATCTGGCTCCATCGTGAATCAAAACTTGCTCTGCGCCTACCGGCAGGGATTGCAAGCCATTGTAAACAGATTCTTGACGGGTGGAGCCGCCTTGAATTAATTCTACTGGTTTACTCAGCTTCAGATCGGCGAGAATTGCTTTGAAGTCTGGCCAATCCGTAGGCTGAGAAATAATCCCGATCCAAGTGATTGTACTGGCGGCTTCTGCGGCTAATAGAGTCCAAGCAATAATTGGTTGCGATCGCACTTTCAACAGGAGTTTATTACGGTTACTCCCCATTCTTTTTCCGATTCCGGCAGCTGGAATTAGTAAATACACAGAATTCCTCAATCTTTAAGCTATATATTTTCCCCTAAAATAGGTAGCGAGTAAGCGTCAATAAATATTATGCGAGTAGTAGCCCTTGTACCTGGCGGAATTGGCGACCAAATTCTCTTCTTTCCGACTCTAGATGACCTGAAGCGCCATTACCCTAACGCTCAGATAGATGTCGTTGTTGAACCCCGGTCAAAGGCTGCATACCGAGTGAGCAAGTCAGTTCACGAGGTGCTGAACTTTGATTTTAATGACCGTAACAGTCTGGCAGATTGGGGTAACTTGGTCGGCAACATTCGCGATCGCGAATACGATGTTGTCATTGCTGTTAAGCAAATTTGGTTGCTCGGTCTTTTGCTTTGGTTGACGGGAATTCCCATACGTATTGGTTACAAAGGCAAAGGTTCGGTTTTTCTTACCCATGCTGTGCCATTTAAACCATCCCAGTATGGGGCAGGAGTATACCACGATTTGCTGCAACCATTGGAAATAAATAGCCCTGTCCCAGAGTTAGCAGTAAATGTACCAAAACCAGATATTGAGTGGGCACAAAAGGAACAAAAACGTTTAGGGGTAAATGAAACAGGCTATATCTTGATTAATGGCGGTTCTGGCCAGTTATCCCAGTCTGAAGAACCGGATAAAATCTATCCTGTCGAAAGTTGGCAGCAAATTATTCAAGGCTTCCAAGACAAGCAGCCAGATCTGCCTGTGGTGGTGATTAGAGAAATTGATAATGAGCCGTTTGTGCGATCGCTTCTGGAGTCTTCTCCAGGTATCAAAGTAACTGCTCCAGATGATATTGGCAAGTTAACTGCCATAATTGCCGGAGCAAATTTGATGTTGTCTACTGATAGTGCAGGATTACAACTAAGTGTTGCTGTCCAAACTTATACCATTGCCTTATTTGGGCCCACCGATCCAGTTAAGTTGTTGCCGAAAAACGAGAAATTTCTAGCCATTGCATCCCCTACGGGTAAAACGGCAGATATTTCACCCAACGCAGTTTTAGAAAAAATTTGGGGTGGCTAAACCAGCACTTTCTCCCAATTTCTACAATTAAGGGACTGACAAATAAAAAAATACTCAACTACTTATTGTGGGGTGGGCGACACGAGGGCCCACACACAAGGGCGCTCATGTCGCCCACCCTAGAAGATTGGGTAATTTATTTATTGTCAGTCCCTTAGCTCGACTTTATCCATTTTTTGCCAACGCTCAACTTGACGCTGAAACCTCTGTGCTACGGTAGTTCTACTTTTTCGATTTCACCGATAATCAGTGACATGGAAAAAGTTTTTGCCAAAAAGCTAGGCTTTGGTCATATCAAGAGAGCCAAGTTCTTAATTTTGGATAAAGTCGAGCTGAGAGGATGTTTGAAAAGTTTTCTTGTTGGTAACAAAAAGTTTTAGATCCCCCTAAATCCACCCTTAAAATTGGACTTTGATTCTTCCCCCTTTTTAAGTTGGATAAAAGCAGGGCTGAAGCCCTTACTACAAGCTAATCATTCTGGAAAAATGAATGACGATTAGCTTGTTGGTTGTGACTGGGAATATTTACCCAATATTCCAAATAACTAGGAACACCGAGCAAAATTCTAGTAATGCTAAGTACGTTGCTGCGAAAAGACTCAAGTATGTTACGAAACGTAAATAAGCTTAAAATCCTTACTAATGACAAATGACCAATGACAAATGACAAATGACAGCCTTAACCAGTTAACTTTAATTGCGCCAACCTACTTACCCAACTTGCATTAATCATATCCCCCAAACATAAATAGAGAAACTTGTTCATCAGTAGCATTCATTAAAGCGTGGAGATTACCACCTTTTAGCATGGCAAAGTGTCCGGGTTGTAGTGTACGGATTTCAAAGCAGCGTTCTCGCTCTGGCATTTTGCACCAATCACCTACTACCATAAAGCCTTGTCCATCCATCATCAGAAAAACTTCCTGATTATCACGATGGCGATGTAAACCAATCCCACAGCTAGGATTGAGGATGTGCAAATCCATGTAATCTACGGCAAAAAATCGTTCAAAACCGTTGCCATGATTTTTAGTACCAGAGGCGTTGAAGTTCCATGAGTTTAACTGGCGACCCAATTCCGGTTTACTAGAGTAGCGCCCATAATTAGACATCAAATTGCGATATTCCAAAAAGCCAATACCACCGTGAGGGTTAGGACTGATACCTGTTCCCAAAAAGTGATCCCATCCACGGAGGATCATGTTGAATTCGTAGTGGTAGTTTGCCCCATTTTGGGAGTCCCAAATTTTTTCGCTAAAATCTGCCCAAGCAAGTTCCACATGAAGGGGTAACACAGGATGCATGGTGTTTGTGGGGACAACATCCACTATATAGCGATCGCTTAATACTTCCCGATTGAAGTCTGCGATACTGCCGTGTACTAAGTTAGTACGTACTTGGAGTTCACCGCGATCAAAGGCATTGCGTCCCTTGTCGTCGAGCTGACTTCGCAAATCATTGCCTGGATAACCCCAAAGCTCAATTTCATAGCGATCGCTCAGTGGATTATACGGCACCAAAAGCAAAGTAGAAGTTGCGACACCTGCTACTTTTATCCAGAGTTTAATTTTTTCCCCTAATTTATGGTTGGTAGCAACGGATAGTTTCGTATCAGGGCCGCCACGGTAAGAAACTCGCAAAAATGGCCCCGTCCAGTTTCCCACAGTCACCAAACCTCGAGTCAAAAAGGTGTCGGTACTAACAAAATCCTTGACATTTTGCTTTTGGAAATCTGTTTTATTGTCCTGCACAGTCGGGTCGAGAATATTGGCATCATTTCCCTGGGGCCCATATAAAACCAGGGATTCATAGGGAAATAAGTACTGGAACTCCCTACTCAAATAGAATTCACGTTCAGCCGCTAGTTGGGCGCGTTCGAGAAAGTTCAGCAATTTCAGCAACGGATTACCCCGACTATAATCTGGGGGGGTATTGGGATCAACTTTAAAAACACTATCAGAATGAAGGATAAACATGGTGTGTAAGTACGTTGGTGCGAAAAAATTCAAGTATGTTACGAAACGTAAATAAGCTTAAAACCCTTACTAATGACAAATGACGAATGACAGCCTTAGCCAGTTAACTTTAATTGCGCCAACCTACTTAAATTAGATTGTGTGATACAAGAAAGCAACGAATTTTAGGGGTTTTGTACCAGGGTTACGAATGCCATGCATCCCTCCACTCTTAGTAAAAATCACACTACCTGATTTCACCGGGAGTTCTTTAAATTCGCGTTTCCCCAGTCCCATCACTTGACGTTCTACAGTTGGGTATTTATCGGTTGCTGGATCGTCGCCGACGCGCATATAAGCAATGCCTTCTCCCTCGGTGATGTAATACAATTCTTCCGTACCAATATGTTGGTGAGTTCCTTCGACTTTGCCAGGAGGAATTGTCACTTCGTGGAAAAAGATTGTGGAACCGCCTAGTTCCCGTTGGACAATCCAGCGCATATCAATAATGTTGTCGTCTGCTCTATCTGCATTGTCGCCATCCATCATGGCATTGCGGTAGCGCACAGGTTTAATATCTGGTGCTTGTAAGAACCAACCGCGCTGGAAGTTGATGAGGTAATTTTGATCGTCAATGGTGTTTTGTGGTGAACTGGGTTCTTGGGTGCGGGGTTCTTGGTGCGATCGCGAATAGTCGTTATCCCAAGCTGCATCAGCATCACTAATTTGGTAGCCAGTGGGTAAATTGCGATCGTTCTCACGAAATGCCAATTCTATCTGCTTGAGTGCTTTAATATCTTTCAAGGCTGGGTTAAATGCCTTGACTCGCGTAATGGATCCGTTACGCCCCATCTGATCCAAAATCTGAAAATCGTGGTAGCTGGTAGCGGGGGCTTCTAGGGTTTCCCAAATTTCCACCTCGTAAGCATCAATCCACGAGCAGTAGTGCAGCTTTACCCTGGATTCTGCTTTTTTGCTTTCATCTTCGGGTAACAGCCTCACCCAAGCAATCACACTACTATTGAGCAACCGTTTTTTCTCGCGTACCTGCTCTACTAAACGACTGCCTCTGTATTCCAGTCGCAGAAAATTACTGATAAACTTTCCATCGAGATATACTTCTCCCTTCAGGGCATTGATACCTAAATAACTGCGAACCTCTCGCACGTTGTAACGGTAGCGGGGGCTGCGGGTAGCGTTGAGGTATTCAGCATGGTAAATGCGATCGGGAAAGAAGACGACTTTGAAAATCTCGTTCCACGGATTAGTTTGAATATCGTTAAATGCTGGATCCATAAAGTTAAAGCCTCTTAAGTAATTCGTCAGCTACCCGGAAAGAATTGGCCTGAATTGTCAAGGTGGGGTTGGCGCCTCCCGAAGTGGGCATAAATGAGCCATCGGTGACGTAGAGATTATCAAAGTCCCAAACTTTGCAATTGCGGTCTAGCACTGAATCTTTGCGGTCATTACCAAACCTTGCTCCCCCAAGAATGTGGTTAGCAATCCTTGCTAAGGCGTTTTCTGCTAGGTATACGCCACCCTGACCTTGAAATTCAAATTTGAATTCGCCTGGAATTGTGTTTCCACCCAGCTTCAAAATCTGGCCACACATTTGAGCTAAGGTGTCCATGAGATATCTGTCGTGGCTGTGCCATTCTTTGATGATGTGAGCCACAGGACGACCCCATTTATCTTTAATTGTGGGATGGAGTTCAATTCGATTCGTTTTCAGGGGTACTTGATTGGCCATAAAGCTGACGGATAAGCCCCTACCCATGTTGTTGTCCAAAAAGTCTGTCAACCCTTGAGCGGCTAAACTGGTATCCTCAATAAAGCCTTTCCAAAGGGTGTCTAAATCTCGACTACCGTGGGTACGTCCGAGAGAAATAGGCAAGGCTTGATCGGAAGTATTGTTGTAAATTGCTCCACCTGCCCAAAGTCCTCTGCTTTTGAGAAAGTCGTCAGTGGCGCAAGCATCGGTTGCCCAATCTGCATCAAGGGCTAAAGTTTTATCGCTGCGGGTGGGCATGAGGGCGCTAGCACCGCCAAAACAGTGGGTAAGGAAGTATTTACCCAGTAAATCATTTTGGTTGATGCGTTTATTGAATTCGGAACTGAGCTGTGCTGACAGCTTCAGCAAGCGAATCGATTCAATGGCAGAACAGGCTACGATTACCAACTTTCCTTGAACAAAGCGGGTTTTCCCACTAGGATCGCGGTACACGACTCGGCTGATTTTCGACCCGTCACTTTCTAGATGGGTGACTACACAGTTGGTGCGAATTTCAAAGTTTGGTAAATTAGCGATCGGGCTGAGTAAAGATACCCAAGTATTCGATTTCACACCCAAAGCACAGCCGAAACGGTTCACATAACTGGTTTTGAGGGTTTCGGGGTCTTTGGGAACTTTGCGCCCACTGGGTTCATGATCGCGGGTAATCACCGCTAGGGGTGTGCGGTAGGGCTTAATTGGCTTACCAGCACCCAATTGTTCACCTAGCTTGTCCATACCCAACTTGGCATAGGTGCTAATTGGGTTAGGTTCTAGGGGCGGTTGATAACTATCTTTACTAAAAGGCTTGAGTTGGTTGTCGGCGGTGCCATTAAGACCTACAAGATATTCAGCTTTCACATAGTACGGCTCTAGGTCGTTGTAACTGACAGGCCAATCACGCGCTTCTCTCTGCACATCGCCATTGGGGTCATTTTTCAAGTCTCTACGTCCCGCATTAAAGCTTTGTAGGCGTAAATCGGTAGGCGTAAACCGCAGGGAAACACCACCATAAATTTGAGTACCACCGCCGACTACTTGGGCTGTATAGCCTTCGATTGTGGCTCTATCTTGTCCATCGCGATCGCGGTAGATATGTGGCTCGTCGTTAATATCTGGTTCAACGTGGCTAGAATAAAAGGCTTCATTGAGATTAGCAACTCCAGGAATGCGGATGCGCTTTTCTGGGCCATCAGCAAACAATTCGTCACGCTTAAAGTCACTTAATCCCTGAAGACTCTGATACTGAGGTCTAAATAGTGGGCCTTTTTCGAGGATCAGCACTGATTTCCCAGCCTTCGCTAAAGTATAGGCAATAGGGGAACCGCCAGCGCCACTACCAATGATCACTACATCAAATTCAGTTTGCATATATCTTCTCCTGAGAAAATGAATTAACCCCGATAATCACTGTTAAGTCCAAGGGGTGGTTCTATCGCCTTGCGCCAATCAAATAGGGTTTTGCCGTTCTGATCTCTATACCTTTCTGATAGATAAGCCCAACCTGTACCTCCCACATTTCCACCATATTTAGGATGAGAAAAAGCACCTGTAAATGTGTGACGGCGCAGTAATTGGAGGAAGAAACGGGGTTCTTGATATTGCTGATAATTCCAACCGTTGACTTTATTAGTAGCCATTTCGTTATACAGGTCAATGTATAGCTCTTTAGAAACATCTTTTGGCTCAACGTAGGGATTGCGCTGTCTCAATATCCGATTAATTTGACCTAAGCAAATTTTGTAATCAATTAAATGATGATTTTCTTCCCTAGCTAAAATGTTGTCAATAAAGTTTGCCGCTCCTACAGATTCATCTAGACGATAAGCATAGGCGTATTGCACTTGTTTATCTTGTTTGCCCAAAAAGTTGTAATAACGGTTCAAAAAGTTTTCCCCTTCCTCAGTTCGGAAAGGCAAAATATGATCTACTAACCGAGCTACAATGTCAAATTCCCAATCTTCAAAGTTCAATGGCTCAGTACATAATTGGGTAAAAAATCTTGACCATAATTTACCGTTATCAAGCTGGGCGCGTTGGGGATTTATGGGGTCTATAATCGCCTGTCCATCGACGATAAATTTATAGGTGTGAAATTCTCCTTTCGGGATCACAATCGATAAAGCATAATATCCTGTAGCTTCCCCAATAAAGTTAACAGGCTTCAGTGGAATTGGCTGATAAAGGTTGGCAAAAGTGCCAATCACAGCAATATCTTTTGGTGGCGTTGCTCCTGGTTGCTGATATACGAAAGTTACTACATTGGAAGAATAACTTTTTACAAAATCTTTGCCATTGCTGTAACTATCGATAATCGGAAATCGCCAAGGTTCAGCAATGCGAGAGCGTGGATCATCGTCAGTGAATTGTCCAAAATTATGGCGAGGATCTTTATTCTCTCTGGCGAGAAATTTAGTGCAGTGGTTTAGTACATACTGGTCGTCTGTTTGTAAGATTTCAACAGCCATGAATTTTTCTCCCGGTAGATATTTATCGACCCAATTAAGTCACAAAAAAATAGCAGCAACTGGCATTTTGGAATCAATCCAAGTTGCTTTGCTGGACTATACAAAGAAGTGGTGTTTATGGAAACAATAATAACTTTAATTTTTCCGGAAAACTGACTAATATACCCGCATTTCTCACAAGCGGTGCGATCGCTATTACCCAAACCTTTATCAAGCTTAAATTTTGAGCGTTTTAGACACCGCACGAATCACAGCGCCAACTTACTTACTCAGGGCAAACGCATCTTAATTATTCTTGACAAAAACCTTAATTAATGTATCAACGGGAGAACAAGAATTTATTGTTTGATTGATTTTTCAGGGGTTAGGGCGATCGCTTAAAATCTTGTCAATAAGCGGGCATTAATGCGATTATTGGCTTTAGGGACTTCCAAATAAAAAAATACTCAACTACTTATTATACTTTTCTGCATCTATGTAATTGCGGGTATACCCCTATTACATCCCATTTTTTGAAAAAGCCTTAACCACAGTACTTTCTATGGCTGCACTTAAAAACAAAACTTTCTGCGCTAGTGATGACATATTTAAGGCACTAAAGAAAAAAGCAGACGAATTACAGATATCTAAATCGGATGTAGTTAACAATGCTTTGCGGTGTTATCTCGGTATTACACTTGAACCGGATTGTGTTAACCGAAGCGAAATAGATAAATTAACAGAACTAGTTCAAACACTTATTAACCCAAGTTGCTAGTTATCAAAAAACGCCTATTTTTAAGTACAAAGCTATAAAATTTAGTATTTAGCAATACTAAAAAATAGGATTTTTGTATCTTATTCCCTTCCCCCTACAAGATTACCTATTGATTTTTCTCTCTCTTCCTTGGCGTCCTTGGCGTCCTTCTCCCAAGGGGAGACGCTACGCGATGGCGGTTCGTAAAAAAAAATTAGGTATTCTTCTGGCGGGAAGGGAGTAGTTATACCATTATGGGACAGTAACTAGCAACTTACGTTATTAAAGCAAACAATTTAAAAACAGAGGTAAAATAAACCAGTGCCTACCACAGAACAATTAAAGACCTTTTTCCGTATATGTGTACAAGCAAGTAATCTGTTAAGAAATATTGAAATGACCAGATACGATACACGTACACAAAGAATCTTTGTTTTAGTAGGTAATGAAATTCAAGTAGAAATTTTGAGTAACGGAGAGGAAATAATACAATGAGTAACACTAACTATCAACAATTAACAGAACTTGAATTAAGGAATTATGTTAAACAACATCCTGAAGATGAAGACGCATTTCAACACTACCTTAGTATTATACGAGCAAAACCGGGTAGAGTTGTCGTTAGTACCGAAGATCAATCACTAGCTGAATTTAAAAAGCGAATACAAGCTAATGAGCATAAAAATTAAGCGTGATGAATGTCAAATATTGTTAGTTGAGAAAAGATATGTTGGATGAACCAAATACCAGCGATGCCAACTCTTGGAGACGCTTTGCGAACGGCGGGCTGCGCCAACGCTAACGATTGTGCAAAGGTTTTGAGACTCTAGATGTTATGATCTTGCACTTGTTTGTTGGAAAAAGGCTTAAAATCCTTATCTGGTCTATATTAACCAAAGTTGCTAGTACAGGTCGGCGGAAATAAACCTACCATTTAAAGTAGCCAGAAAGCCTAAAATTAAAGCATGGGTGACTTTTGATTTTTGACTTTTGACTTCCGCCTTGCGGTACTAGTCTTTAGTCCTGTTATTGAGAAAGAATTAAAACGCTATAAGCCCCAATCCCAACATTGGCACGGAAGGGCATACCATCGGGATCATTGGGATTGCTGCGATCTGCAAAGGTGTCATAACCAGGATGGTTGCCAAAATCTGGGCTGTAGCCATTCCAGTCGCTATTAAATCTCACTCTCCAAGTTCCGCCGTCAGGAAAGCCCAGGCTATAGCTATCGTAGGAGCGATCGCCCATATTCACAATCACAACTACATCATCCCCTGGCCCGCCGTTGTCCCAACGATGGAAGGCAATAACTTTGTCGCTATTGTTGACATGATGTACATTAATATGCTGTCCACGCAAACCTCTGGTGTTGTTATACCAGTTGCGGCGTAAACGAATTAACGACTGATATAAATCCCAAATACCACTAAATTTATCTTTTTTGCTCCAATCTAAAGTTCCAGAATCACTCCAACTTCCCCATTCCAAAAATTCCTGACCTTGAAAAATCATCGGAATTCCAGGAGATGTAAAAACCAGAGCTGCTGCTAAAGTAGAGCGTTTGCGGGCAAACCAACTATCTGCATTACCACGCCAAATTGCTTCCGGGAGCCGGACTTTACGGTTAATTTCGGCTACTTCGTCATGGTTTTCGCTGTAGATAACTCGCTTCCAAGCATCGGTTTCAAACCTTTGCAAAATTGCGTCCCGAACGCTGTACATATTGCGATCGCTATCGGTGGGAGCTACCACCGCATTCAAAATAGAATAATAAAAAAAGCTACCCCACTGAGAATCAAATCCTGCTCCCCCTGCCCCTGTACTACGGTTGATCCATTCGTTGTTTTGCAAGTCTTCGGCAATGGTAATCTTCCACGGCATCTTGGTATCTATTTCATTGTTAATCCATTGCATCAAACTCCAGCCTTCGGGAATATCATTGGCAGGATCGTTGTTCTTACCCTCAATATTACGAATGTTGACTGTGGAATCAAACCGTAAACCATCGATCTGATATTCTTCCAGCCACATCAGAGCGTTGTCACGGATATATTGTCGCACTTCACCCCGACCATAGTCTGGGCGAGGGCCAAAAGCAGTTTGCACACGTCTGTCATTGTAGAAATAGATCCCGTCCCCGTTATTTTGATTCCAACCATCAAACCGCCGTAGAGAATAATCTAGTTCTCCTGCGCCAAAATGGTTATAAACTACATCCAGAATCACAGCTATGCCAAATTCATGGGCTTTTTTGACAAAGTTTTTAAATCCACGAGGATCGCCATAATTGCTTTCGATATCAAAGGGAAAAGCAGGATTATAGCCTAGAGAGTATTCCCCTGGAAAACCAAAAATCGGCATCAGTTCAATGGCATTGATGCCTAAGTCTTTTAAGATGCCTAGTTTATCAATAATTGAACTGAAATCTCCCGGCTTGTTTTTGGTTCTATTAAAAGAAGCGACGTGTAGCTCATAAATTACCAATTCATTCCAGGGTGGCATATTGAAGGTATTGCTTCCCCAGTCAAACTGGTCTCTGACAATCACACCATCGGCGCCATCATTGTCGAGGACATGTTTGCAGTAGGGATCGGTGCGCCACCACAGAGAATCAGCCGGGATGAAAGGACTTTGAATCAGATAGCGGTACTTTTGACCTTCTTTAGCTTCGGGAATATCTACAGACCAGTATCCATTATTTTCAGAGGCGAGGGGATTTGCAGTTGTAGACCTCTGATTAAAATCTCCAGCCACATAAACTGCTGAAGCAAATGGCGCCCAAACCCGAAAGGCTGTTCCTCCTTGGTAGGGAATAGCTCCCATTCCAGTACGGGTAGAGGCTTTGATCGCAGATGTACCTGAAGTAGCACTTACCTCGGTTGAAAGTGTCATAATTAAATTTATCTCCAGAAGATGACTCTATGTAAAGCGTTGACCTTGCTGATTCAGTTTAATTGTAAAACTGTTGTATAGAGGTGAACTATCGCGTTTCTATAATAGACATAGGAGTGAAAAAGAGTGTAGAGACGTAGCACTGCTACGTCTCTACAAGGGTTCTGGGTAACGCATATTTAATTTCACCAGATGTCTAATGCAATACGCTTGGGTTAAACATTTTTTCCTTCTCTTTGACAAAGAGTTTTAACCTTAACTCAAGCCTATTGGGGTTTGTAGTTCTGGTTATAAAACAGTATAGTTGATTGATTACCAGGCAATTTGCGATCGCTCTTGTACAACTTGCTCATATACTTCCTCGGTTTGCTTGGCTAATTTCGGCCAGCTAAAGCGCCGCTCTAAATCTTCATAAGCGTTATCCACCAGCCATTGGCGATAACCTGGATTTCTCAACACTTCCAAAATTCCCCAAGCTAAAGAATCGGGATTGTTTACCCAGGTAACAATACCTGTTTTGGTATGTTGCACCACTTCTGGAAAACCACCAGTATCAGAAACTACTACCGGAACACGGGAAGCAAAGCTTTCCAAAGCCACAATCCCAAAGGGTTCGTAAAGACTGGGGAAAACGGCACAGTCAGCCACAGTTTGGAATTTATCTAAGTATTCATCGGAGAGAAAACCTGTAAAATAGCAATGATGCCAAATTCCCAAATCCCAGGCTTGGCTCTTGAGATGGTTAGTATTGCCGCCACCGACGATGACAAATTTAACATTACCTCCCATTTGGGAAAGAATTTTAGGTGCTGCATTCAGCAATATAGGTACACCCTTTTCGTAGGTCATGCGACCGAGGTAGTAAACGATTTTCTCATTGTCTGTGGCAAATTGGCGGCGAAAATCCAGAGCATGAAAATCTATGTGATGCTGTTTCTTCTCGGCTCGGATCCCGTTATAAATGACATCGATTTTGTCCCAAGGACTGTGTAGCGCTCGTTCTACTTCTTGGCGCATATAGTCGCTACAAACAATAATCCGCCAAGCGTTGTAAGCTAGCAAGGTTTCTTTGCCATTTATATAACCTTGAGTGTCTGTGTGAATACCGTTATAGCGTCCGTATTCTGTAGCGTGAATTGTGGCAATTAGTGGTATTTTAAAATTATGCTTGAGAGCGATCGCCGCATCTCCCACTAACCAATCATGGGCATGAATTAAATCAAAGGGCCCTTCCTCCAAGATCAACTTCCCACCCTGATGCCCCATGCTCAGGTTAAGATTGACTATCCAGTGGAAAAAGTCGTTACTATATCCAACTGGCACTCGATGCACCTTTACTCCCTCAACCACCTCATACATCGATGCTTGACCAAACTCCGCCGTAATCAGGTAGACTTCATGTCCTAGCTTTACCAGTTCCGGGTATAACTCCGCTACATGACGCGCAATTCCCCCAACAATCCTGGGTGGAAACTCCCAACTCAGTACCAGTATCTTCATCTACTAGACTCCCCGACACTTTACAAATATCTCACAAACTACATTTACCTAAAAATACAAGTCTGGCGAATGCAGTGAGTACTTTTACTAAAATTTTTAAATTTTTTAACAGTGATTTTGTTAAAGCTTATCAAAGGTTATTAAACCTCATCTAAGGGACTGACAATAAATAAATTATTCAATCTTGTGGGGTGGGCGACGAATCGCCAAACTTTGGACTAGGGTTCTCAACGCCTCAGACATCGGTATATCTAAAGTTTCTGCAAGCTGTTTTAACAGCGCCAATTCTCTATCGTTAAGCCTTGTTTCAACCCTGTGTTTTCTTGACATAGTTACGACAATTCAACGTAACTATGCTATACTTAATTTAGTACAGGTTAAATCAAATTAATAGCTAACCACTTCCTGTGCGCTCTACCTTCTCCCAAAGGGAGACGCTAACGCGAAGAAAACTCAGAGTATGGGTTCTACCCAGTAACTAGACTTTATTAAAGTCGCTTTCTGTGGGTAGGTAAAACTCTGACAGTACAAAGGTGATGAACATTTTCTATTGTTCAAGTCTGCAAAGGGGCATCTCGTAGACTCTAAACAAAGCGAGAGTTTTTGTCCGACGGAATACCGGGAGTCGCACAGATGCCCACACTGTACTGCTTGCAGTCAGTGTGGGAGTATGTCACGACAATTGAGCGCCCGTTTTTGAACTCAGGTTTTTACAAGGATTAAAGATGCAAACGGCATGAACTCGATCACGCCCTTGCTGTTTGGCTACATAAAGTGCTTTGTCAGCTGCATCAATCAAGTATGGCGGAGAAATTTTGCAATTTGGCACAATGCTGACAACGCCTAAACTCACGGTAACACGATCGCACACGCTAGATTGAGTGTGGGGAATGGCCAAGTCGCGCACTGCTTGTCGAATACTTTGAGCTACATAGATTGCTCCTTGAATCTTTGTACTAGGAAGAATCACAGCAAATTCTTCCCCGCCGTAACGGGCGACTAAATCGGCTGGACGCTTAACAATATTTTTCACGCTACTTGCTAATTGCCGCAAACAATCATCCCCTACTAAATGACCATAGGTATCATTGTAGAGTTTAAAGAAATCGACATCGAACAAAATTAAAGAAAGCGGCACTTGCTGGCGTTTGAGTCGATGCCATTCAGCCTCAAGATATTGATCAAATCGGCGGCGATTGGCTATTTGAGTCAAGCCATCTAGGGTAGCCAATCTCTGTAGTTCTTCATTGGCAGCTTGCACTTGCTGGTAGAGTACTGATTGATGAATAGCGATCGCCACCTGGCTTGCCAACTGCTGCAAAAAATTAACTTCAAACCCTTGCCAATAACGAGGTGTGCCGCACTGGTAAACAATGAGTAAACCCCACAGATTCTCCCCATTCAAAATCGGCACTACCATAGCAGCCTGAATCTGATAGAGTTGCAATAACTCAAAAACATCGGCTGAAAAATCAGACTCCTGAATATCATGCAGGACTGTAGGTAATCCCTGGTAATAGTAACTAAAATCTTGTTTGAGCGAAAATGGGTGGATTGTCTGGTCTAATCCCTGGGGGTAGTCATCACTTACTGATTTCGCCACGAAATTGCCACTTACATTAGATTCTAACTGGTAGATAGCTACAGAATCTGAACCCAAACACTCTCGAATACTTTTAACTGTTGTATTCAGAACCTCGTCTAAATACAGTGATTGCCGAATCTGTTGACTTACTTCCGTAATTAGCCGTTCCCTCTCTGCCTGTTGTCGCAGCAATACTTCGGCTTGTTTGCGAGTGTTAATGTCCTCTACTGAGCCAAGAACCTGGGTTGGAGTGCCGTTAACATCTCTAGCAAATACGACTTCTCGTGTATTTAGCCAACGCCATTCTCCATTTTTGTGTCGGAATCGGTATTCAGTAGAAAGTACTTCATTGTCTTTAAGGTTGACAAACCGACTCGGTAAATCATAGCAGAGGTGTTGGTCGTCTGGATGAAAGCAATTCATCAACCACTGCGGATCTGCTTGACAAATTTCCTCGGCAGAATAGCCTAAAACTGCAACACTTTGCTCGTTCAGATAAATGCTTGTTCCTTTGAAAACGTCAAATAGATACAAAATATGCGGTACAGTATTAGCAATCTTTTGCAGAAAGTCTTGACTTGAGCGCAATGCTTCTTCAGCTTTGTAGCGATCGCTAAGTGTGGCTTCTGCCTGTTTGTGTTCGCTAATATCAAACACTAAACCCTGAAGTACCTGAGTTTGTCCATCGGCACAGAGAACCAAATTGGCTTGATCCCGTACCCAAATTATTCTGCCATCGGGCCTAATCATCCGATACTCGACAGTGAAAGGCTTTCCGGTGGCGATCGTAGTGTTTACAGTTTGCCAAAGGCGATCGCGATCGTCTGGATGAGTGTAATCTAACCAACTATTAAACAAACCAGGATTCCAATCTTCGGGGGCAATGCCCAATAATTGTTGCAGTTGTGGACTAATATAAGCTTCTTTAGTAGTGTTATTAATCGGTGAGATATAAACAACGCCCGGAATTTGCTCTACAAGAGTGCGATACTTTTGCTCTGCCTCAAAGAGTTCTTCTTTGGTCTGTTTGCGACTCATAATGTTTTGAATTGGAACATTGAAGAAGAATTCAGGAGTCAGGATTCAGGAGTCAACAAGACAGTGGGGGATTCAGACCCGCCACTATCTTGTTGACCACGCTTATCGAAGATTTAGTGGGGGTCTTAAACCCCTTGATTCATCCGCCAGTCGCACAAAATACCCAAGCTGAATTCTGGCTCCTGACTCCTGAATTCTGTTTTAATAAATTAGCTTTGATCCAACCGCAGTACTGCCATAAAAGCTTCCTGGGGTACGTCTACAGTACCTACAGATTTCATCCGCTTTTTCCCTTTTGCTTGCTTCTGCAAAAGTTTCTTCTTTCGACTGATGTCACCACCGTAGCACTTGGCTAGCACATCT
>NZ_JAIVFV010000151.1 GCF_020829445.1 Nostoc sp. CHAB 5836 | reverse complement strand
AACGCAGCATCTCAAACTCTGCTCTTTTACAATTCAACGTCAGCAGAAGGAGTGCTACTGTTTTGATGTCGCTGCTTCTCTTTTGGAGAACGCACTTCCACCTTTGGGCTGTAGGTGCTGTCAATGGCTTCGCTACGAACAGACATCAAATCTTGGAGAATTTCGCTCAGTGGAGGAAGAGAGATATTAGTTGTTCCGTGGTGGCGCAGCTCAACAAGACTTTTGAGCAATATTTGGTTGTAAAGTTCGCGTTGTTCACCAATCGTGAGCTGGAGAGTGTGTATTATCTTGTCACGCATTGGGTAATTACCTTGATTGGCAACGCTTGACCAAGAACCAGTAGTTTCTAAATCTAGCCAGTATTGACCTAGCAGAGGATGAAGGGGCAGAGGAATGCTCTCTACGTTAGCTTTGCTGTGTTGGTTTTGTTCATTAGATGGTTTTTTAATTGGTTTAACTACTGCTGTATAAACTTGCTGTGGTTCGATATTTTGAGAGTTGGTACTTAAGTCAGAGGTGGGAGTACCGGGAACAGAGTTAGGAAGTTGTTGCCTGTTTTCTAAATCCTGCCATTGTTTTGCTAACTTTGGGTGAAGAGGGAGTTTAATATCGCGGGTAGCGTGAAGATTGACAGTTGCAGTAGCAGCAGTATTGGGTGGGATATGTAACTTTTGGGCAAGCAATCTCAATTTATTCAGGTCAAGTTCAGTAATAGCGAGTGTTTTAAGTTGATGCGTCATTCCTGAGTTTGTTCTATTCATTTCAAAACTAGCAGCAACTCTTGTAATTCCATCATGTTCAGTTTTGAGGAGTTTTAGAACAGATGTACTATTTTGGTGGCTCTTTTCGTAGAGGATGCGGTAGTTGCCCAACTCCAAATCATCACTCCTGTTCTTTTTTAGAGTTTGAGTTAGGATTTGCAAGACTTCTGCTTGTTTGAAGCTCTCTAAAATTTTGTGGGTACCATCAAGGGAGAGTGAACCAAGAGTACTAGCGATTTTTCTGGGGTCTTCATCAACTGAAGGTAGTTGCTTACCACTTTTAAGGTAATCAGCGACTAGTAAAAACTCCTGCCTTTCGATGGGCAGCATATCCTTCGGTTGTCCAGCATTAGTGATAGCTCCCCATTTGTCAGCGTGAAACTGCATTAAGGGTTTGGTTTCATCAGTGCGGCGAAAAATACTGTAATTGTTCCCCTCTTTTTTGATAGTAAAAGCATCAGCCCGATAAACTAAATTATCATCTTGTTCAACACCATAATTCTTCACAAGCGCTAATGCCGTAGAAGCAATATCTTTATTTTCCCTGGCTGACAAACGCTTTCTGAAGAAATTAGGCTGGTAGACTGTGACCTGTTCTCTTCTTGCCCAAGAACCATCCTGGTAGTCCTCAGCCTCTGTTAAGGGTGGAGCGTCTTGAACAACAGCAACTTCTTTTTTACCTTCAGTAAGTACTTCAGCATCTATTATTCGTGATGCCGGACTTAGGGATGAATTTTCTGAGAATGCAATCAGGTTTGCTGGTTCTGTTATTGATAATTTGGATCGGTTTTTCCCAAAAATAGGAATTATCTCTTCCTCTTCTAAATTCTCTGGAGATGGAGATGGGGTATTAACAGTGCCATCTCCCTTTTGTGAGTAAAGCTGGATCTCCTGACCATTTTTCAAAAATAGAGTGAGGCGTAAATCGGGTGGTTGATTGTTTTGCCACCAATCATCCAAGGGGACAGATGATTGAGATACTTGCTTAAAAGCTTCTGCGCCCTGTGCGACAATCAAATCATCTACGCCTTTTTCTGGGCCTGGTAAAGAAATAACACTTACCTTAGACCCCGCTTCTTCTAACAGTTGACCAGTGCGGTAAGTAGCGATATCAATGTTGCGCTTAGTTGTACGTCGTGTTTCATGGTCAAAGCAAATTTTAATATCCCGATTCTTAGTAGCGAAAACTGCCAACTCATCATGCAGACTAGGAGTAATGGGATTACCTAGTTCATCCTTGCTACGATACCCAGCATAAATTCCAGGTAATCCAATTGCCGCCTCATCCTGGCTCAAAATACTGGCCGCTTTCTTTGCCCCCTCGGTAATAGTGACTGGGACATTATGCTTCCAAACGCAATACCAAAATCCCGATTGGCGATCGCTTTGGGTAGGCTGTACTCCAGCTTTTTCGTAAATGCGTTCGGCAATATCATCAGGTACATTGAGCAAGAAGATACTTAAATCAACCTTGGGTGGGTGTTCATATTTAATAAATTTGCCTGGACTCTCGGCTTTTTCTCTCTTGTTATTAGGTTTGTAGCATCCCCACAATTTTTGATTAGGTTTATCCCCTGGCTCAAGATTAGCAAAGTCACGAGGATCAACACCAGAGTTACACCACCAGCCACCATCCTCAAGGTGAGAATATCTATTGAGCATGGAAGCAGACAGCCGCCCCGTATTCAGGCGCTCTAGTTTGTCACTGTACATGAGATATTCCCATGCTTCATGTTCCTGTTCTATGGGGTCAATGTGTAAGCTCTTAAAATTTAGACTAGCCACAAGAGGAGCGATCGCACTTCCTTTTACTAATTCTTGCCAGTGATTTGGGTCTATCTTATATGTGGGAACTGGAAAAATTGGGTCAGATGAAGAGTTTGAAGCAGTGGGGTATTCAGATCCAAGTTCACTCGTTCGATCCTGTTGCAGTAATTCTTTTTCACCAAAAACTCGCCGAACGGCACGGAAGCCACTTGGGTTTAGGGAGTTTACTCTTTCTTCTGGCTTTTGAGTTGAGTCAATTAGAAAAGCGATTTCTACTACTTCAACAGGTGTAGCAGACGGTGGTAAAAAGGGAGGTATATCAGATGGTGGCAAAACCGGAGGTGAATCATTGGGAGGTAAATCGGGGGGTGTGGTAGAACCAGGTAAAAGTGGTGGGATATCAGAGGGAGGTAAGAATGGGTATTTAGGAGAAGATGTTAAAAGCTCTTTCCATAATTCTAAAAATTCTTCTTGGTCAGCAACTTCTGCTTGAACAAATTCGTTGGTATTGGGGTCAAACTTCTCCCACTTCCAACCACCATTTTCATCAGAACTCATGAAATAAGTTTCTTTACCAATTTCCAGTTTTAATCTCTTATTTATCTCATCATCTATTGCTAATTCTATCGAGTCCAGCACCAGTTTGAGATAAGGAGCTATTACTGTTCTAGCAAAGTATTCACTACTTTTAGCGTATGCCGAGGTGAGTTGTAAATGTCGTTCATCAAACATAGCTATTTAGATAACAATGCGAATTGGATAAATAATTGTGGGTCATCTGAGAGATTGTTTTACAAAGAAAGAGAACTCTTAAATAAATACGTTGTCATCAGCGTCAATTAATGAACTCACCTCCGAAATATCTAAAGGTAAAGAATTGTTGGCATTTTTGGGGTTTTGAGGTAAAGGAAAACGATTATTGATGTCAGCAATTCTGATATCTAAATCCTGCTGAGTCGGAAACTTCTGAGTACTAATTCTTGCCAGAATAGTGACAAGCTTAGTCCATTGCTGCTGGTTGTATTCTTCAATATCTAGAATGGCTTTAGGGATTTTAAGAGA
The DNA here is from genome assembly GCF_020829445.1 of Nostoc sp. CHAB 5836. Classification (GTDB taxonomy): domain Bacteria; phylum Cyanobacteriota; class Cyanobacteriia; order Cyanobacteriales; family Nostocaceae; genus Nostoc. The sequence goes on along the minus strand of NZ_JAIVFV010000151.1, from coordinate 12,695 downwards.
TTTTAGTAAAGGAACCGAACCTTCATTTTTATTAGCATAAGCAGGATTTATAAATACACATTTACCTGCTGGCAGTTTCAAAAACTGGGCTGACTCCAATAGTTTTTTAGTCTTCTCTTGGTCAGATGTAGTAGTGTTAGTTTTACCCCCACCTGTAGAGCGACTTTTATGCTTGTATTTGATTTCTTCATCACCTAAAAAACTAGAGAACAATTGAGCCGATTCATTTTCACCAGGATTGAAAATAAACTTAGTACCGCAAGCACCAAGAATAGTTTTAGCTACTTCTCTGCCGTAATTCTTTTCAAGTTGCCCCATATTCTGCCAGCCCAGGATGCCGCAAAAACCCTCACTTCGAGATTCGTTCAGCCATTTGAATAAGTCGGGTAAATATATGGAAGGCAATTCATCAAGTGCGACTATCAGAGGATATTGACGTTTTTTGGCAATATTTCGGGCGATCGTCATGTGCAGAATACTGGTCAACAGTGGGCTAACGGCATCTCGACGTTCTCTGTCCAACCCAAAGATAATCATCTGCTTCCCTTTAATTTCTAAAGGTAAAGTCGTCTGACCAATGAAGCAACCAATAGTATTTTTAGCCATGAAGCGAGTGAACATGATGCTGGCAGTAGAAACAATCCCAGCAACAGTTTTCTCACTCGCGGCGGAACTGAACAATTGACCAAAAGCAATTTTAATCCAAGGATTGAGATTAGCAGCCATCAGTCTTTGTACCATCTGTTCACTAGAAAGTATGGCAGCACTGGTCATCACATCAGCGCGTGAGCCAAACTCTTTGGTCAGCATCAAGATAGCTTGGGTTAATTGGTCGCCGGCGGGAGCAAAGAAACCATCCTCATTACTATTACTAAGAATGCGAAAATTTTTATTAATTACAGTGGCGATTTGTCTAGCAGTTTCTGCATCACTACTATCTCGTAAAAAATCGAGTGGATTACAAACTTCCGATTCCGGAAATCCCGGCGCGAAAATGTGAACATCATACCCCTGACTTTTAGCGTAAGCTGCAATTTTAGCTTGCGACGGATACTTAAAATCATAGGCAATTATCGGAAATCCTTGGTCGATTGCAGAATAGATTGTGGGGTTAATAGCACTGAATGTTTTACCACTACCTGGAGCGCCAATAGCTGCTGTTCCTCGCTGGACATCAGGAATATAAAAAGTCGTACCGGCATTTTTTTCTTGCTTAGTACCCTTGAATTGATGCTTACCAATATAAAGAGCAGCACTATCACATTGAGGTGAAGCAATTTGCAAAAGTGCCTTTTTCTTGGCTGTAGCAGTTTCTTTAGCTCCACCCCAATAACTAGTAGCAATCTTTTTCTTATTAGAGCCATCACCAAAAACTACTCTCATCAGGATATAAGCAGCCAACATACTAACAACGGCTAATCCATTTGGTGTAAATAAATAGTGAGTGTACTGACCAATACTGTCATGAGGATTTTGTAACTGTTCAAAACGAAATGATTGATTATCTCTTGCTGCCTTATAATCTAAATGTTTACTCATAAGGCTTCAATTAGGAAGTGTTGATGGTTCACCGAAAATAATCGGGTCTTTTTCTCGATATTCGATGAATGGAACAGGGCCAATAAAATAAGGAGAGCAGGTACGACCAATAAAGGGAATGGTTTTGCAGATGCGGAAAAACATTGTGGTTTGGACAGTACCTTCTGCTTCATTGACTTCCCAAACTACTTGTTTAAAAGCAGAACCAAAAGGATTTCTGCCTGTTGGTTCTTTTCCTCCATTCAAAGCTTTAAGAATCCCAAAGCCACCTCTAACTTGTTGAGATTTACCAGATATCCACTGCACACCTGTAGTCTTGCCAAGTCCTGAAGCTTCAAAGTGGGCGCAATTGGGTTGCAGACATGGAACATTGAAACCTTCCTGATAACTACCGGAGATGGAACGAAGTCGGTTGGCTTCTAAATCTCCGAGTGGCAGGTCTACTTTGCCAATGAATGATAAATCAAGTGTGTTCAGTCCTGGAAAATTATTCCAAGTTAGATTGGATAATCCTGGTACTCCGTTAATTTTGCTGTCTTGCCAATTACCAAAGCCATTGAGAGATGCATTTTGAATGTTAGGTATAGAAGTAAGCGAATAGTTATTTAAGTTAATTACTCTTCCCAGTTGAACGTTACGAAGTCTATAATTTCGACTGGCATTGGCAATTGTGCCATTCTTGATTGCGAACCTTCTGAAGAAATCACTAATAGGTTTGACGCTTGCAACAGCTTTACTACCCAACCCAGGAACTGCTTTCACTAAATTTGGCAATGTCTGCCATTTTGTTAATTGCAAATCTGAAAGCTTCAGTTGACCTAAATTTAATCCTTGTACTTGAGCTATTGCTGAAAGATTGAGTTTCTCTATTGCTAATTCTGGAGTTTCAAAATCCCCAAGCTCCATAAATTCTGCGATACTTTGTCCAGCACTCCAAACCCTGGTTTCAGTGCCGCCTCTAGAGCCGGGATAAGTCACACTGCCATCATTTGAAATAATCATGTCGCTGAACTTAAGCCGCGACCAATCAGGCATCAAACCATTGTTGTCATTAATTATTGAACTTTGGGCCGATGCTTTGGGAATTATAAATCCCACAAAGTGATTGAGAATTCCATATTTAATAAAGCTATGAATGAAGAGTCCGCCTAACAAACCAAACAATATTAAGTAACGGATTGCCGATTCGCTCAATGGTGATTGTTTCCCTGTTTTCATGATTTTTAGATAAAAACTAGCGTTGAGAATCAGTACCAAGACTAATTAATTTGTTCACCAATTCCATAGAGACAGATGCCTTTTGGGCAGCAGTTGATAGTTCATCACCCTGCTGTACATAGTTGATTAACTTTTGTAACCGTTGGTGTAATTGGTCGTGAGGATTAATCCATCTATTCCTAATTGCAACAGCTATGCCATCCTTGATGTTACGTGTAGTTTTGAAAGTATTTACCAATGGTTGAAGCTGGGGAATAAATACTTGATTTTCTTCAACAGCAACATCATTTTTGATTATTACTTGGCTGTATTTAGGACTGCCATTATTAGTAGCTACTCGAAAACTGTAAACTTTGCGTTCACCATTAGATGTTTGCGTGATGATTGTGAGGAGGGTGTTTGGTGCTTGCGGTAAGCCTGGAATCTTGACTTTTTCAATTCGTCGCAGGTGAATAAGTCCAGCACTACTGTTTTGACAATTTGTCTCGATACCTTCTAAACAGCCATCAGTATCAACCAGGATTTGAGAGGGGTCGTCTAGCCACACCCTTTTAATTGTTTCCCCAACTTCATAGAAGTAGATGCTGACACCATGCCCATTCCAGACATTAATAGTTTGAAGTGTGGCAGATTCACCACTGACCTGCGATTGTTTAATCGTGCGGACTGTACTTTGAGCGATTGCTTCTGTTGGCAGAAAACACAGTGCAAAGGCGACTAGAAGCATTAGTTTTTTCATCTCAAACCTCCAGGCTGCGATTCACCAAAAATGTCACCTTAGTTCCCTGTGGGATATACCAGACATTGGGACGAGCCGCAATTTCTTGGGTTGAAGTTTGGGCACGTTTACCAATAATGTCACTAAGCTTACCAAATGCACCTTGTAAAAATGCACCGCCGATATTGCGCGATTCCTTGCTGGTGACGTTGGAGGTAAAAGTGCCACCAGAGGAACTACTGACAGTACTACTGGAGTCCGATTGATTGAGAATTGTCCCCACTTGACCCAAACCACTGACTAATCCCACAGTCAAGTCATAACGTGCAATTTCACCCCCCGAATCATGAAATTGCTGGGCAATTAACGGTTTACCATCTTGTCCTAACACGGAGATCGCACCATTAGATATTGGATATTCGGTATTATCTTTAATAATGCTAGTAACTTGCACAGTTGCATAACTGCCACCAGTGACTGAAATTACTTCAACAGCTAACAAACTGCCTGATGGAATAGCCACATCAGCATTGTTGTCATGCAAATCTTCAGTAAGCCGAGCTACAAAGCGTCTACCATCATCATTTTGTTGTAAATTATTCTGAATATTATTTCTAACATCTGCTTGTTGTTTGACTACAGGTGTAACTAACACCCCACTAGCGAACTCCCCTACTGTTAAATAACGAGTTTGTTTCTCTTGAAGAATTTGATTTTCTTGCGGTAAGTAATTATTGGCTAAAGTAACGTGCTTAGTAGTTTTAATTTCCGACTCCCACCTGGGGATGATTTTCTCAATAGAGTTTGGTGTATTTTGTTGTGAGATTTCAGTAACTTTCGGCTGACTATTGCTAAAATCATTATCTGATTGGTTAACTTGCTCGGTCTGGGTAAATACTCTTTTTGGTAATGGTGATTCTCTTTCAAGCAAAGAGGTGTCGGTGTCAGCTATTTTTCCATAAGAGCCAATGCTGCGGAGTCTGTTCAACTCAGCATCCGGGTCAAGAGATTTTACTCGTGCTGAAACTGTGGTAGTGGTAGGAGAAACTCTAGTAGAAATAAAACTACGTCTTGGTTCTTCATAATAACTAGTTCTGGTTCTAGGAGTTGGTTGTTGCTGTTGCGTCCGGGGTGAAGTTGCTCCCGGATTAACGACTTTTTCTTCTTTTTTGACAGACCTTTGAGGGTTAGAGGGCTTAGAGGATTTATCTTTATTAATCTTACTCAACTCGTTTTGTTGTTGATTCAGTGCTAATTTAGCATAAACATCGCCATCTTTTTGGTCAAGTTTGTCTAAAGCTTCAGAGGAGTTTTTGGGTTGAAGAGAAGAAGGAAGTGGCTGTAAAGTTGGATTAAATAATCCATTGAGCATCAAAAATATAGTCAAGAAAACTAAACCAAAAGGCAGTGCGATTATCAATAGCCTTGACCAAGGAGAAGTAACTACAGTGTGTTTAGTTAATGTGGTTTCAGCTAGTTTTACTTCTTCTGGTATTGACGAGTTATGATAATTAGAACTATCTGCTTTCGGCTCTTCATCATCTATTTGGAGTAAATTATCTAGAGTTGATGAATTATTAGTTGAATTATTGTCTGTCATTTTCTCGCTTCGAGATTTAAATCAACAATTTGTGTGATTTCTAGCCCTGATTGTCTAGCCTGATAAATTTGATGAGCTAGTTGACTAGTATTTGGAGGAATTTCTTGTGGTGTACTAACAGCTTCTACAGTAATAGTCTTATTGAATGAAATCCCGCTACCAGCATTATTTTCTTTAGTAAAAGTAACAAGAGTAGCAATAAAATCTACCGACCATTTGCCCGATTTGATTTTACGGGGTTCGGAAATGAACCGAGGAATCAAAGAAACTTGTGCATTGCCATTAAATATCCCTGGTGGGGTCATTTGAGCTAGCTGACGCAAAAATGCTACTCGAAAATCAAGATGATCACTTATAGCGAATGCAGCTTCATAAGAAGAGGTAGCTACTCTGCCATTAGAGTGGTCAGTTCTACCGACATCTATTCCAGTATCTTGCTTGGTAATGGGTTCTCCTTTTTGATTAAAGGTTCTCTGAAGTCCATCCCAATTGAACATCTTGACAAATGTATCATTAATGAATTTTTTAATGACTTCCTTTGACCGTTCATTAGGCTCTACTGCTTGAGCAATGACTGATTCTCCTGATGATAATTGGACTAGTGCTAATTGCTTTTTACCTAAACTACTTACTGCACCATAGTTAAGTAGTTGCAATAATAAAGACAATAACGCCATCGAAAATCCAGCTAGAGAAATGACTCCGATTCTGGTTGGGACAGATTTGTTATATTTGAGAAGCTGTAACGGTTCTATTTTGGGCTGACTACTGTTTTTGGTTTTAAACATTACAAAAATCTACTTAAATTTCCCAACTAAACTACCACCTCTTGTGAATACTGCTTTGCTAGCATCAATAGCAATTGAGCTATAAGTTTCAGCCGCTTTATTGATTTGTTGAAGTACAGCTAAACCACCACCAGCCGCAAGTCCAGTTGCTAAGAAAGGAGCAAAAATACCAATCGTAAATAGAAAGAATAGAGGTTGATCTGAAGAAGAAGTAGCAATCAATTGCCCCGCTAATCCAGCAATTACGTTGAAGCAAAGTTTTGCCATTCCTACAGAAAAATAACCAGTGAGCCAAGTAAAAATCGCTCTGGCGCCATAAGGCAACAGAGAACCGCCCACGGCTAAAGGGCCGATAAGTGCAGTCAGTAGCATAGTTAGTTCAATCGCCCATTGGTAGGCTCCATTTAAACCAATCAGAATGATTGAAACAATTTCAATTACGCTTGAACCAATGTAAGCAGTAAAGGGAGAAAATAATACTTGCAGAGGATTAGCACCACTTTTAATAGCATCAGATGGTGCTTGAATAATTCTGTCAATCTTTTGAACGATCCATGAGAAAGGGCCACTAGAGCCAGTAAAATAACTAGGATAGTCTTGTTGAAGTCGATTTTTAGCGTCTGATAGACATTTAATAGATTCTTCTGGAGTCAAAGATGAGGTTTTGCAATTTTCTATTTCTTTACCAATAACCCCACGCACAGCTTCTACACCCAAGGCTTTTTGGTATGCAGCCCTTAAATCAACACCTTTTGTTGTGTATGCTAGTACATATTGATTTGTATTGTTGATATAATTTCTAATACCGAGAGTGCTTGCTCCTAAGACCTTGCCATTATTTGCTAAAAGTACTACAACTATCAACACCCAAATAAATTCTGTGTATGCACGTTGTTCATCACCCAAGAGCATTTTCTTTGTCCACTCAACCATGAAAAAAACAAGTGTCGCAACGGCGAATAATACACCGACTTTGCACATAGCAGCATATAATTCACCTGTGATAGTCTCATACCAAATTTCATTGAAACCTTGAGCAATAAAGTCTGCTGTTTTAGTTGCTTGCTCTAGTAAATCCGCACCAGCAAATTGAGATTGAGCGAATAAGTAAATTCGGCGTTGCATAAGTGTGAATTATTTAACGAACTAGCGTCTTGTAGAGTTGTCAAGGTATTACGAATTACGAATTACTGTCTTCTCTACGAGACGCCCAAGGGACGTAGCGGTAGCGACGCAGGAGCGTCATTACGAATTATTTTAATACGTCGGATCTAAACGAGACATTCCAATAAGTTCATGGCTCAGAGAAAGAGTACCTAATTCCTGCAAATCTTCTTTTTTACGGCTATTTGCCATATTCTCTGCTACTTGAGTCAGCATTATATTGGAGTATGTAGTGTCTTGCCTTGCTTGCAAAGAATCTGTGCGTTGCTGTGCCAGCATTGAAACCACTAGACCATTCTGAGCGGCTAGAGCTTTCAGGACATTTTGAGAAGCATCCATTTCTTGAGCAACGTCCGCAATACTTTTTGCTTCTTGGGCTATAAGTGTAGTTTTCTCTATTTTTTGGGATGTTTCTTCTTGTCCTGGTTGTCCTATAACACTGATGATTGAAGCTCTTGTAAGTTCTCGCTCTAAATCTTGTCCTTTTTGCTGGGCGACTGGTAATGAGTAAGTACCAGCAATTCGATTTTTCAGTTCATTGCTACTGGCAATCGGGTCACTAGCTCCCATCTCGCCAATAGTATTATCAATTGCAGCTTGAGCATCATCTTTAATACCAGCCCAACTTTGATCAATTTGCGATTTCGACCAAGCTTGGATCTTGCTAGCCTCACCTTTAAGATCAGAAATTATTTCACTAAAAAAGTCAGTTATGACTAATCCATAACTGGGTGTGGCCAGTAAGAAACCTCCAAAAGTAGCAGAAAGTACCACAATGATTGTTCGCGTCTTTAATCTAGGCATAAGCCACCTTTGCTTTTTGTTTCAACATTAATTGTTTAGCTTCATCTGATAACTCTTCTCGCCGAATCATCTTGATATAATCATCGGTAAACTTGACCATTCCTACCAGAGGATTATTTTGATATTCTTTCAGGAAAAGAGTACGCAGTTCTTGTTCGTGTGGATTATTAGCAACGGCGGCTAATAAACAATGGGCTGGATAATAACGACAAAAAGTAAGTTTGCCATTATCATCAAGTAACCACTGAGAGTAAATGCTTGAATGTTTGGGATAGAAAGCTTCTGTACTATTAACCCGAATGATTTCTAAGGGGTATTTAAACCTCGCGATAAATGGGTCAACTGCTGATGATTGAATTCTTCCTACTAACCGAGTAGTGATGTTAGCAAAGATTTTGGCGGCGGCTTTTGACTGATAAATACTTTCTGGTTCTTGAGCCGATAAAATCACACGGATACCAGCTTTTGCACCATTAGCACAGAGTCTACCGATTAATTCAGCAATTGATTCAAATTGAAATAATATTGGTGCTTCATCTAAGAAAAATATGCTGGCTTTTGATGATAAAGCACGTCTGAGTGCAGCAGCATAAGCGCTCAGAGCTAATATTGCTGCATCCGCTTCACTCGATAAATTTCTTAACGCAAAAACAAGTAATTTGGCATCAGTCCTGAAGCTAGAAGGGCGAGAAATCGACTGTCCAACTCTTGTAGTTAACCAGTAATTAAGTCTGAGCCTAATTTGTTCTAAAGCTTCTATTATGTCCCGACTGTTACTAGCAATAGAATCTAGTTTAATAAATGCTGGGGAACAATATTTGTAAAAGTCTTGTAGCGTTGGAGTATCTGACCACTCTTTCGTTCCGACTCCAGCCGATAATGCTAATTTGTACCGGAGTTTGATTTCATCGTCGTTGAAAAATATTTTTAATGTCAAAGCAATGATTGACTCAATATTGGTAATCATGGAAGGGCTAACTCCAATCATGCTAGTTCCAATAATCATTGTCATCAGCACTGACTTCAAAAACTCCTTGAAATCATTCAATCTTTCATCGATAATTTCTGGTTCTAGTCCTCGGAGATTTGGTAATTCAAAAAGATTATTGTATTCTTTAGAGATATCAAAGTAAGCCCCTTCTTCTCCTAATAAATTCGTGTAGTCAGTGAAAGTGGATGTCCCATCTGGTTTGGGGTAATCCAATGCCACAACTGGAATACCTTGAGCTAGAGCCGGAGTCAATATACCTGCAACCAAGACTGATTTACCACTTCGAGTTGCACCAAAGACTGCCAGATTCTTGTGATTTTGGTATAAATCGAGGTACACAGGTGTTCCGCCCTCTTCTGCAATTAATTCAAAGCCTTTTGTGTCCCCGGTTGCTGTGCGAATCAATGGCATTAATCCCGGAGCTTCTGAACTGAAGTAAGGTAATCTACGGTTAAATGGTTTTGTTAGCAAGGGTTCCCAAACAAAAGGACAACACTGAAGCCATACTTTCCAGGCGTACTCTAGCTCACGGTCAACTGCTGCTGGACGTAGAAAGCAAGAAGCAAGTTGACGGCAAGCCTCATCTAATTCTCTAGTTGATTTACGATGTACTAAAAAAACTACAGCCGTATGTACGACAACACTACCTTTGTAAATTGTCTTCTGTGCTTCTACGGCTGATTCAATATTCAGTCCTGCTTTCACATCAATATTACCTTTATCGCTTGATAATGTCGTAGAAGTAATTGACTGTTTGGTTAGTCTTTGTAAGTTGGTTTTAGTGATTCCTTGGTTGGCTTTTGTCAACTGACAAAAGATTTCGGTATCAAAAATACTATCCCTAGATATCAGTGACCAGAGATATCTTAATTGTGCCTGTTCATCAATCCAACCCCCTGGCTTTTGACTGAAGTTGAGCGCTCCCAGGTATTTATCTTGGATTTTCACCCATTTTCTGTCAAAAAATGGTACGGATTGCTCATTCTCTAGGAGATGATGACGGAGGTGAAAATCACTTGTTTGGGTTTCGATTAATCCATCGATTTCATTGATTTTTAAGGGGTTAGGGATTGCTATTGGTTCCGAATGATTAAACTGTTGCCAAATTCCCGACCAAATTTCTTCGGCACTCAAAGCTTTCACACCTAATTTCATCTTATTACTGAGTAAAGCCGACCATGCCTGAAAGCCATCATTGAATGAATTTTGCAGAATATTGTCAATCTTATTGTTATTGATTGAGTAAATTTCTCCTGTAAAGTTGTACCAAAGTTTTTCAAGTTTTCTAATGATAGACTCTACGAAATCCTTACTTCGTTCCTCGTCAGCAGCAACAGTATAAGTACACCATAATCTCAAGAACTTATTTTTCCGGACTCCTGTTTTAGTTAAATCCTTTATTCTTAATCTTTCACTACGTATTAAAAGTTTTAATTGCTCTATTGAACAATTATTCTCAATGAGTCTTAGTTCTTTTTGTCGTTGATAATCATCTGTAAACGACCCGAAATGTATGGTCAATGATTCGTGTTCAGGAATTTCTTTCAGTCCCGCTTCTATCCCTTCAAATATCGGCAAGATTTGTTCATTGCTTAGATTCGGATGAATCCCTAAGCAATCAAAACAAAATTTGATTTGAAGGTCTTCAGCTTTTTTCAGGATTAATGCCCCAATGCCTTTTCGACCTCCTAAATTTAAATTGCAAATCCCAGCTAAGTGAATAATATCCTCAAAAGGAGTTATTGTTTTGACAACATTAATCTGTGAATTGTCAAAAGATTTTTTCCCTAATTTATCTGGATACTTCGATTTTTTAGTCGGTTTCATTCTGGTTTTTACAAAAAAAGGGAACAGGGAACTCTTAACAGGGAACAGGAAACTCTTAACAGAAAAAAATTAGTCCCGAATATAGGGTAATAGTGTCCTAAATTTATTTATGAAAAGAGATAAAAATATTTGAAACGTTCCGGGCGTAAGCCACGATGTTTCAATGCGTCATTATTCAAATCCCCTAATTTTAATTATGGGGATTTCCTGTTAAGAGTTCCCTGTTCCCTCTTCCCTCTGAACGAATGTATTCTTTTTTAACCTTTGAAAAGGCATATAACCTCTACTAATGCGAGGTACGCCAACAAATTTCCCAAAAAAATCATTCCGAGCAGAAACTAGCCACCAAGTAGCCCATCCCCAAGCAATACTTAAGAAAGTTGCTAACCATCCAGCTTTAAATGTGTAGAATACAATGAAGACATTTAGTATGGCTATTACTGACCAAGGGAAAATCTGATCGGCGGGAAATGGCCCTAATCGAGGGCTGTCTCCCAAGATTCTATTTACAGTCCGAAAATTATTTTCATTTCTCATCTTTTTTTTACTACTTGTTGAGATGAAGCATTTCTAGAATCAGGGCATATTAAAATAATTCGTAATGACGCGACGCTCCTGCGTCGCTAACGCAACGCTTACCAAGACTCGAAGAGAGCTGCGTTCGCGGAGCGTCTCGTAGAGAAGACAGTAATTCGTAATTCGTAAATGCAAGTTTTGCAACGGGGATTTAGCTTAGGCTTCAATTCGCGCTGCTTGATAGAAGCTATGCTACTTTTACTGAACATAGTTCGTTAAGTATCCGCATTATCAAGTATCTGCATTATCAGTTCGAGACTGAAACTGATAATGCGGATACTTGTTCACTGATTATGCGGCTCCACCTCCACCAATAATTAAGCCAGTGACTAAATCTCCAACGAAAACGGAAAGGACGATAATTAATGGAGTTCTGGCTAATGTTTGCCAATCTTCATCATTCCTTGCCGATTGGACAATTTGGACTAGACTGATGCCTATATAGAGTAGGAACAAACCTCTCAATACGTTGAAGAATAATGTGATGACTGCTGTTGTTTGACCATTGCCAGCAGCATTGCCAAAAGCATTATTCATCCAGGTTTGAGCATTGTTAAAAAACTGTGCATCTGCTGGTGAGGAAGCAAAATCGAGTACACAAACAACTGTCAAAATCGTAAACAACACCGCAAAGAGGTTGACTCCATACTTGCGTTGTACTTTATCAAAGTTAGTCAACAGAGCTTGAGATTGCTTTGGTAGCGCTATTGTAATCGCGGCAGCAATTATGAATGCACCTAACAAAATGTTGTGGACTGACATCGACACTATCATCAAAGCACCCGTTACGGACATCAGAGTGAGTGTGCTATTTTTTATCGTCCTGTTATTTTTGCCTGGAGTCAGTACGGGAGCAATGCGATTTTGTGAGCTGACTCCAAAGGTCGTGCGATCGCTAAACTTTTTTATCAGTACAAATAAATATTAGTTACATGTCAATTAGTATTAATACTAAAAAATAAAATAGTTGATGAAGAACGTTCATAACAGGCGCTTGGAGTGCTGACCTGATTGAATATTTAGTGATAATGATAATCAAAAAAGAGGGGGGAGAAGGAAAGAGCCGTTTAGCGGCTCTTTCCTTCTCCCCTTTTATTCGATTATCATTATTATTTTGATTCTTCGTATATGCGAACAATAATTATTTTGTGACTACGAAAAAAGGTAAAATTCCTTATTGGTAGTAGTTTTCAGACTTTTAACGTTAACATAAATGGAAAAAAATATAGATGCAACTTTAGATTTGGCAAAATCGTTGAAAGACTTTGAAGAAAGTGTTATTAAACTTTTAGAATTGACTAATGTTAGTGTTTGGGATGGGCGAGTTGTTAAAGAAAGAGAAGAAAAAATTAGAGTTGCAGCACTTGTTTTAGCGGGTCAATGTATCGCCTTATTTTTATATAATCTTTCTACTTCTCAAGAAGCTCTTGATACAGCAATAACTCAAACTCAAGGCTGGTGGCACCCAAC
>NZ_JAIVFV010000150.1 GCF_020829445.1 Nostoc sp. CHAB 5836 | reverse complement strand
CCGTACCAGTGTTATTCTACTACAATCAAGATTCACTTTTATTTTGGTTCTCCCTAACCCCACCTAAAATGTAAACATTTCCAAGTATTTTTAGGTGGGGACTGCGGGAGAACATTTCTGTTCAAAACTCCCAGCTTGATTAAAATGTCCAAAGAATTCGCAATTGGTAGTAAAGTCCGTGTCGTGGCGCTACCAGCCTACGTGAAAACTGCTGAACCTATGCCTATGCTGCGCCCCCCCAACGTAATTCACATTGGCGAAGAAGGTATAGTCATTGACCGCCGTCCCGGTGGATATTGGGGTATTCGCTTCCCTAAGGGAGCCTTTCTTCTAGATAGTCAATACATCGAAAGCACAGATACCCTTCCCGAATCTCACTTAGAGTGAGATTTCTCGCAACCAAGAATTGTAAACTTGTGTAAAGTTGTGATTCTGGTTTGCACCATGATTTCCCGCCGCACTTTTTTAAGCATATTATTTGCCAGCTGTATGTCTGTCATCAGCTGGCTGAATTTTACCCCTGCTGCTGATGCTCTTGGTGGTAAACTTCCTGCAATTAATCAACCCGCACCAGAGTTTACTTTACCAACCAACACAGGTGATGGCAAAATATCCCTCTCTGACTTTCGCGGTAAATGGCTAGTCCTCTATTTTTACCCCAAAGATTTCACCTCTGGTTGTACTATCGAGGCTCGTCGTTTTCAGCAAGATTTACCCCAATACCTCGAAAAAAACGCTCAAATTATTGGCGTTAGTGCTGATGACATTGATTCTCACGCCAAATTTTGTGATTCAGAGGGACTAAAATTCCCTTTGTTGGCTGACACTGATGGTTCAGTCAGTAAAGCTTACGGTTCGTGGCTCGGCTTTTTATCTATGCGCCACAGTTTTATCATCGATCCTCAAGGCGTCTTGCGCGAGACTTTTGTCAAAGTCAACCCAACCATTCATAGTTCAGAAGTACTGGCACGACTAGAAAAATTACAGTCCACAGCTTCTTAAACCTCAATTACAGGACTTACGCAAAATCATGAAAAAACGAACCGCAAACGCGTTCTGACAATTCAGGTCATCTGGAAAACCTCTCTCTAAATCTCTCTCCTAAAAGGAGAGAGACTTTGAATTTCCCCCTTCCCGCATCGGGAAGGGGGTTAGGTTTTTGGTAGACTTTTCCACATAACCTGAAAAGTCAGCATTCGCGTTAGCGTCTCCCCCTGGGAGAAGGACGCAAAGGAACAAGGGTTTCAGAGAGTTTTTGCGTAAGTCCTAAATTAATCAGACAAGGGGCTTAAGCCCCTTGTTTTTTTTAACGCACAATAAACCCATATTTTTTGAGTACAGTTTTGGCTTGACTGCCAGATAGAAACTGCACAAATTCCTTGGCAGCAGAAGTATTTTTACTGCTTTTAATTATTGCTACCGGATAGACAATGGGTGAATGAAACTTCTTATCAGCAGCAACTACGACTTTTACCTTGTTGGAAATTTTGGCATCAGTGGCATAAACTAAACCCGCTTCGGCGTTACCACTTTCTACTGCTGCCAAAACTTGACGCACGTTGTTAGCAAAGACCAATTTTGACTTGACCTGATCATAAAGTTGCAATTTCTTTAAGACTTGCTCCCCATATTCACCGGCGGGTACACTTCTGGGTTCCGCGATCGCAATTTTCTTAATCTTGCTGTCTGTTAAATTGGAGAAACTAGTGATGCCAACAACATCCTGAGCCACAATCAAGACTAAACGGTTATTTGCCAGGTTAGTACGGCTACCTGGTAGCAATAGTCCTTTTTCTTCCAAGGCATCCACTTGCTTTTTGCCAGCAGAAATAAAGATATCTGCTGGCGCACCTTGCTCAATCTGTTGCTGCAAAGCACCAGAAGCGCCAAAATTATAACTAATATTGATATTTGATTTACTTTGTTGGTATAAAGGCTTAATTTCTTCCAGCGCCTCCTTTAAACTGGCGGCTGCGGACACGAGTATGCTGGTGTTTGATTGTGCGATTACAAGAGAAGGAATCACCAACGGTAAACCAATTGCCAGGAGCAAGCCTGCAACTGCTATACCTAGAAAGCCAATAATTTGTCTTCTTTTCATAGAAAAGCTGCAATATAGGTTTTTTCCGAAAACTGATGCTAGATAAAATCGTACCATCTATACCAACATATAACCAATTATGTCGGTAAAACTCTGCCTAGAAAAGAACAAGGGTGGCAATACGGTTCGGTTAACGTTTTAATCTTTTGAAGAACCCTCAACCTCACCTTAAAAAGGCTTGCTAATAACCCTCTTATACACTCTTAAAAGAAGGTTATTTGAGAGGTGAAGATATCTCAATCGAACCGTATTGCTTACGCCCCGATGATGGGATATTTTTTAACTGGAAGTCCCTAATTTGTAGTAATTCAATGGACACACAGCAAGCATTAAATTTTCGTTGCAAGTACCTTTTAGTAGGAAGTTGCGACGATTTCATAAGTAGCATTTTTGTGTTTTTCGCTACTTGAATGCGTATTTATAGTGTTTTTTTATAATTTTTTTTTATTTATAACAGAAGCATTTTATGTTTTGATTAATTTATACTTTCTTAAAAAAATTTTCGTTTACTAGGGGATTCTATTGACAAAAGCCGCAAAATGCTTAAAAATTCTTCTGGGAACGTAAAATATTTTTAGGTCAAATATTTATAAACAATTTGATCTTGATTAGTTTCTCAGAATTATAGAGTTGCAGCCTCTTGCAGTAACTCTAGCGTCTGCATGGCAACAAAAATGTATGTTAATTAGGACTTAGGCACACTCTACGAGTTGTCGCCACTCTTCTCTGCGAGACGCTGCGCGAAGGCGTCTTAGTAGTTAGATAAATTAAACTTTTTAGCAATTTTTGCCTAAGTCATGGCTAATAATCGATTCTGGCGATAATAAAATTTCAACACCGGTTATTAAAGCTTTGAGGAGATTGAAAACTACATGAAAAA
Organism: Nostoc sp. CHAB 5836; assembly: GCF_020829445.1. Classification (GTDB taxonomy): domain Bacteria; phylum Cyanobacteriota; class Cyanobacteriia; order Cyanobacteriales; family Nostocaceae; genus Nostoc. The sequence continues at coordinate 13,581 of NZ_JAIVFV010000150.1, read as the reverse complement.
GCAATTCTTACAGAAGTGGAGTATTTCTAAATCTGGGTTGCGGTTTTTAATCATCATTATATTAGTAACAGGGGTATTTTTTCGGTTTGTCAATCTTGACAAAAAACTTTATTGGGGTGATGAAGTTTTCTCCTCATTACGCATATCTGGCTATATGCAGTCAGAAATGAATGAGCAGTTAATAAATGGTCGTTTGACCAGCATAGAAGATTTGCAGAAATACCAGTTCCCTAATGGGCAAAAAAACACAATTGATACAATTAAAGGGATTATTTTAGAAGACTCACAGATTTTGCCGCTATACATTTTGATGACCCGGTTTTGGGTAGAATGGTTTGGCAATTCTGTAGCAGTGACAAGAAGTTTTTCAGCATTTATTAGTTTGCTGACTTTTCCTTGTATTTATTGGCTATGTCAAGAATTATTTAAGTCTTCACTAATCGGATGGGTAGCGATCGCTTTGGTAGCCGTTTCACCTATTCATCTCGTGTATGCGCAAGAAGCACGAGCATACAGTTTAGGTATAGTAACCATTTTACTATCGAGCGCAGCACTGCTGCGAGCCATGCGCCTTAAAACAAAAGTTAGTTGGTGCATTTATGCTGCAACATTATCACTAGGATTTTATACTCATCTATTTTTTGCCCTGGTTGCTTTTGCACAAGGAATTTATGTAGTTATAATCGAACGCTTCCGATTGAGTAAAACATCGATATCTTACCTGTTATCATCGCTTGCGGGGTTTATAACTTTTGTGCCTTGGATTTGGATTATTATTACCAACCTCCAGCCAGAAGCAGTAGCTTGGGCGAATCCTAAACAAACATTATTTGAGTCAATAACAAGGTGGGCTGGTATCTTTAGTCGTGGGTTTCTTGATTTAGGTATTAGCCCTAGCGACTCGGAAGAACATAAGATTGCCTTAATTCCTTTTATTTTAATTATCTTAGCTCTAATCAGCTACTCAATTTATGTTCTCTGTCGAAGAACCTCTAAAAAAGTTTGGTTATTTGTCTTAACCTTAATTGGGTCTGTAGCACTTCCCCTGCTGTTAGTGGATTTCGTCTTTCAAAAGCGATACGGTACTAGTCGATATACACTTCCCTCAATTTTAGGCATACAGTTAGCTGTTGCTTACCTATTTACTACTAAGCTCACGTCTATTTCTAGTACAGTTGGGCAAAAAAAGCTCTGGTCACTTGTAGTGTTTATGGTAATTATGGCAGGAGTTATATCTTGTATGCTCAACTCTCAAGCTGAGATTTGGTGGAACAAATTCCCTGCACAATACCAGCAATATCCAAAAATTGCTCACATTATTAGTCAAAGTAATAAGCCACTTTTAATTAGTGATTCTAGTATAATCCCATCAATACAAATGCTTGGTCACTTAGTTGATCCAAAAGTGCAATTTCAACTGGTAGATGTAAATCATTTACCAGAGATTACTAATGGCTTTAGTGATATATTCTTGTTCGATTCCTCTGACTTATTAAAAAGTAAGATTGGGGAAATTTATCACTCAAGATTACAGAAGATAAACGACCTTCTTTGGAAACTAACAAATTCAACCCAAATATTTTAATCATATTTCAATTTTAAATCTTCTGCAAAAAATTAAAAAAGCTGAAGCTTTTTTAGTCGGTGTTTATCATACTTTGTTAAGGTTTTGAGGTAATTAAAAACCGCATGAGAAAGCAATTCTTAAAGAAGTGGCTTATTTCTAAATATTGGCTACGTTTTTCAATCATGATTTTATTAGTAATAGGTGTGTTTTTTCGCTTCGTCAATCTGGACAAAAAAGTATATTGGGCTGATGAGGTTTACTCATCACTACGCATCTCTGGGTATATGCGTTCAGAAATGGATGAGCAGTTACGGAATGGTCGTTTAATCAGTATAGAAGATTTGCGGAAATACCAATTTCCTAATTCGGAAAAAACCACAATTGATACAATTAAAGGGTTGGCATTAGAAGAATCTCAGGTTGTACCGCTATATTTTGTCATAGTCAGGTTTTGGGTAGACTGGTTTGGCAATTCTGTAGCAGTAACCAGAAGTTTTTCAGCCTTCATTAGTTTGCTGACCTTTCCTTGTCTTTATTGGCTATGCCAAGAGTTATTTAAGTCTTCACTAATAGGGTGGATAGCTATGGCGTTGGTAGCTGTTTCACCTGTTCATGTTCTGTATGCACAAGAAGCACGAGCTTACAGTTTATGGATAGTGGCTATTTTACTATCTAGCGCATCACTGCTGCGAGCTATGCGTCTTCAAACAAATGTTAATTGGTTCATTTATGCAGCAACATTATCACTAGGATTTTACAGTCAATTATTTTTTAGCTTTGTCGCTCTGGCACAGGGAATTTATGTAGTTACAATCGAACGTTTCAAATTAAGTAAAACATCGGTATCTTACCTGCTATCATCGATTGCAGGGTTTATGACTTTCGTCCCTTGGATTTGGATTATTATTATCAACCCAACTCCTGAAGGAGTAAATTGGACAAATACTAAACAAACATTATTTGAGTCAACGACAAGGTGGGCTGGGATTATTAGCCGTGCGTTTATTGATTTAGGTATTAGCCCTAGTGACTCAGGGGAAGTTAAGATTGCATTAATTCCTTGTATTTTAATGGTTTTAATTCTAATTATCTACTCAATTTATGTTCTCTGTCGAAGAACTCCTAAAGAAGTTTGGCTATTTGTTTTAACCTTGATTGGGTCTGTAGGTCTTCCTTTAATGATGTTGGATTTTATCTTTCAAAAGCGATATGGGACTACTAGATACTTACTTCCATCTATTTTAGGTTTAGAGTTAGCGGTTGCTTACCTGTTTACCATTAAAATCACATCTATTTCCAGTAAGATTTGGAAAGCAAAGCTTTGGTCACTTGTAATATTCTTGGTAATTATGAGCGGACTTATATCCTCTATGCTCAGTTCTCAAGCCCAGATGTGGTGGAACAAAATGCCTGAGTTAAACCAAGAATATCCCCAAGTCGCTCAGATAATTACCGAAGCTGATAAACCACTTTTGATCAGTGATGCTTACACAACTAATATCCAAGTAATTGGCCATTTAGTTGATCAAAATGTCGAGTTTCAACTTGTAGATAAAAATCAATTACCAAAGATTACTAATGGCTTTAGTGACATATTCTTGTTCATGCCTTCTGATTTCTTAAAAGCTGGAGTTGAGAAAGTTTATAACTCTAAGTTACAGCAGATAAACGAGCTTCTCTGGAAAGTTACAAAATCCACTTAAGCAGAGCGGCGTAATTAAAGATGACTGGTGATGGCTGTCATTTGTCCTTAGTCATTCGTCATTGGTAAGGGTTTTAAGCCTATTTACGTTTTGTCACATAGTTTGATTTCTTTTCACTGACTTACTTAAGTAGAGCGGCGTAAATAATTAAAGGTTTGTGATGTTGGCGTAGCGTCGGTTGGGTAATCCTCCTTGAGTAAGGTGGCTTTCAATACTGCTCGGTTAAGGAAGGAAAGTAGGCTGAAACCCTTGAAATCTCGTTGTCTCTAATGCCCAAAAGAGGCTTAACCGAGCAGTATTGAGGTGGCTTTAACCTTAAGTCCAGTATCAGTTGTCGTCCCTCGAATCAAAGACAACATTCGTTGTAGCGATCGTAGGGGCACAGCAGCCCAGTTGAGAGAGATGAAGCTAAATAATCGATGCTCAATCGGATTCCACTTTGAGGCACCAGGGGGGCAGTGACACACCATCACCGATGATGCCAAAGCGGTCAGACAAAGACTCTTGCAGTCGCTTTTTCCAGTTGCATAGTAATTATCCATAGTTCCAAATTGCATAGTCAAATATAGTCAGACATCTGCAATCTAGCTTTAAGCAACTCTACCTTCAGCATGGACACGCTTAAATAGTGGAGTTATCCGCCTTGGATGTACTACCAGACACCCCCTATCCCTTAAAATAGATTTGAGACAATCAAACCCTTCAGGATTACTTTTTCTGCCGATATTAAACGAGGCGTTCACGTCGGCATGAATCTTCAAACCATTTTTACTGATATACCACGCACGTTCGACACGTCTTCCTGAGAAGATGTGCTTTACCTTATTGTTAGGGTCATAAGTTGGGATAATGTCCCAATCAATAAAAGAACTCTTGCTAGTGTAAGATTCCTCTCCTTTGCTTACGGTGATGCCGACTCGTTCTAATTTATAAGTCAGCATCTCGATAAATTTAGCGTGTGGTATTTGAGTAAAGTTCTGATTTGTGCGTTTCCCTAAATTAAGATGTGTTTTCCATTGTTCGTTTTTCCCGATTGATACGTGAGTAACACCAAAAGATAGAAATTCATCCACAATCCTAAATGTGGACTGATGCAAATATGAATCTACAAAATAATTCCGATTACGAACAATGTTTGCAATTCGCCTCGACTTGCCTTTGCCATTAGGTAGAAACCCTCGAAACTTAGCAATTTGCTGATTGTAAAATTGGTTTACTGATTTTAATGGCTTTCCATTTACAATAATTGGTTGTATGGTTAGGTCGTTGAAAACAATCGTTGCTAGATTATCTAAGCCAATGTCTATTGCCGCATTTAACTGAGGATTCAAGCTGCAAAAGAACTCACTTGTTTGAAGAATTTCATAAACTACTTCGATAACAAAACATCCAGTTTTTGGAATAATTCGTACTTCACATAAGTCATCAAACTTTAGTCCGGGTTTTACGGGAATCCTGATTGGTGACATTGATGGAACAATGCAACCCTTGCCAAATTCTCTTTTACCAATTGCTTGATTATTGAATTTAACTAGGTTTTTATCATCAACATAATTAGGTGGTTTTGGTCTACCTGTGAATTTACTTGAATCAAGTTTGTAAGCTGCCAATGCCTTGTAGTAAGCAATCCAGGCATCTGCATTCTGCTTTAATACCAGTTGGGCTACTTTTGCAGGTAAGGCTTTGTAGTTCTCGTTTTGTTTAAATAAAGTATCTAACCTGGCTTGGGTTTGAGTTTCCCACCCATAGAAAAATCCCTGACGTTGGGTGAATTGAGCAGTGTTGTAAAGCTGCCGGGAAATAGTAGTAATGTCACTACAGTAATCAAACCAGTTGTGTCCTTCTTTGATTATGTGCTTTTCTACTTGACGCATATTTATACTGCCCTTCTCTACGAGAGGCTACGCCAACGGCTACGCTCAGAAACCGCGACATTGTAAGTATTGATCAACTTTGACAATGAAATTAGTATATCACTAACCGATATATTAAAATATGCTTGACTATAAAACTTAATTAATCTCCCGGAGAATTTAAGGCTTCTACAATTTTTTCTGTTTTACGTTTTGCCCTGCGCTGACCATACAATCGCGCTGCAAAGCTGGTAATTATCGCCACTAAATCTTGCATCAATTCATCACGTCCATTGTCGGCTAAATTAACAATCTCTAGATTTACTCCTAGTCTTCTAAGTAAAATATCTATGTAATGTGTACCAAATCTCCCTAATCTATCTTTATGTTCGACTAGCAAGATATCATAATCATCTTTAAGTAAAAGCCTCTCTAGTTTCTTGCGATTGTCATTTAGACCGCTCCCTATTTCTTTGACGATATAGACAATCTGATATCCTTTGGCAATTGCATATTGATTTAACCTCTCGGCTTGCCTATCTAAGTTATCTCTATTTTCAGCACTTGATACCCTGGCATAAATTGCAACCCTAACAACACCCCCTGATGTTTTTTTTGGGTCGTAATCAACAATTACCGTACCTGTGGGAAGTTGCTCTGTTGGATATGGTATTTTACCTGCCTTGTAGTGTCGCCAAGCAGTAAGGTACGAAATCCCCAAGGTTTTAGCATAATCAGACAATTTCATTACTCTTCGACTTTTAGACTATATCTGACTATGCTAGACTATATTTTCTTGAAAGTTTTCTAATACCTAAAAGTGTGAAGTTATTTCTTAACAACCCCTTAGCCAGTTAGCTTTAATTGCGCCGACCTACTAATACTCAATTCCAGGTTGCGCTTTTACACCTTGATCGCGGAAAGGGTGCTTAACTAAGGTCATTTCCGTTACTAAGTCAGCACACTCAATTAAAGCTGGTGGTGCGCCTCTACCTGTGAGAATAACGTGTTTGTTAGCTGGTTTTTCGGCTAAACCTGCTAAAACGTCCTCTACTGGTAAATAACCCATTTTGAGGGCGATATTGATTTCGTCTAACAACACCAGATGAAAGTCTGGGTTCCGGATATATTCTAATGATTTTTCCCATGCGGCGCTGGCTTTGTCCAGATCGCGATCGCGATCTTGAGTTTCCCAGGTGAAGCCTTCGCCCATTGCGTGAAATTCTATCTGGTCTTCCCAAGAACTAAAAACCCTTTTCTCGGAAGGTTCCCAGCTACCTTTGATGAATTGGACGATCGCTACTTTATACCCGTGACCGAGCGATCGCAACACCATCCCCAAAGCCGCAGTGGTTTTACCCTTACCGTTACCAGTATTTACAATAATTAATCCTTTTTCCGGTACAGCTTCTGCTATGCGCTTGTCTTGCACTTCTTTCCGTCGCTGCATCTTTTTGCGGTACTGTTCATCACTCAGAGATGAAGACATTACCTCATCAATCAAGCGCCCAATCTCTTGGTCTAGGTTCAATTCTTGTGGTGTGTCGTTTTTCATCAAGCTTGTATACAAATAACAGTTAAAAGTGTTGATAATGAACCAAAATCGTCTTAATTATTCAATTTTACTTCAATCACTTGATTGGAAATGTCGAGTAAGTTTTCATGTGAAATATTAATAGTGTCTTAGCTTTATTAACATGATTTGCAGACAAGCATGGAAATATATATGATATACAAGTTGAAATTATAATTTGAGTTTACTATTACTATTTTAAATAATTTAATATGTTCATTCAAGCACTTTCCTAGTAAAAATTTGTCACTATCCCCTTTGGTACAGTCATCAGTTAGACTACCAACCAAGGGATTGGTTGAAATGGCAGAGGTATGATGTCTGATATCAAGAGTTGTGCATTTATAAGGGAAATGCTGAAAACCCGTGAGAAGCAGGACACGCAAGTGTCCGAACTTCATACTTCAGGCACGGGATGAAAGCAAGTCACAAGCCTTTAGGCTTAAGTCAATTTTGTTGATGAACATGGTAAAATACTCAAATCAGTACAAGATTTAAAAACCTACCCCCGGACTGGGGGAAAGTCTACGCCCAAAAAACTCTTGAGGAGATATGACTACGCCCTGTAGGGCAAACGTGGTCAGCCTGGGAACCTGAGAAATCAGGATATTAAGAGCGTAATCTCTTAAGAATCTCCGTACCTTTAGGTCGGAGAGTGTCAACTTTTTACAATTTGTGTTGCTTGATCATACTAACTAGAAATAGGGGAGTCAGTTTTTTTAACGTAGACGCTTCGGCTTGCCGCAGGCTACCGCAAACGCGAGTGCGTCTCGTAAGAGTTGGACGTAAAGAGAAGAAAGAAATGCTTAACCCAAGTGTATTGACTCATAACCCAGATGCCGAGCTAAAGGCATCTGGGTTTTTACAAAGTGTCCTTATCTGCGGTTGGCGTAAAAGTTACGCACTTTTGGAAAGATGAGAGATTTCGTAATGACGGGAAAATTTAAGTCAACTCCAGCCCACCTTGATAACCAGTAACAATCCGGCTACCATCTTTGAGAACATGAACTTCAATCTGGTCACTGGCCCAAGTAATCTGGTCTTGGAAAGCTGGGTTTAACACTCGAACCCGTTGATTGCTAGAAGAAACTGGAGAGTTGGGAGAATTAATTGCCAGAGATTGCACAAAAGGCCCGTCAATCAGGATATCAAGTTGTTCTAACAATGCTTGAGAACCTGGTGGCGCGGATGGTGACTCTAGCTGCTTAAGAGTGAACCCAGTAAAAGACATTACATTTAACCCAGCAGCTTTTACCTTCCGGGCTAAAGATGCTAGTGCAGTTGCTTGCCAAAACGGTTCTCCACCAGAAAATGTTACACCCTGATTGCGAGGATTGCTGAGGATATTTTTGGCAAGGGTATCAACAGCAATCAATTGGTTAGCCTCAAATGACCAGGAGTCAGGATTAAAGCAGCCAGGACACTCACGAAGACAACCTTGTACCCAGACGACTGCACGACAACCAGGGCCGTTAACTTCTGAGTGATCAACGTAACCCATAATATTGAGATAGCCAGGGGGAATTTCCATGAGTGCTAACGATGGGTCAGTTGGCTTAATTTCCATCTCTTTAACTCCTTATAGTCGTTGCCTGTTAACTGTTAACTATAGCGAGTCTCTAGTTATATAACCGTGCCAATGGTCATATAAGTAAGTCGGTGAGAATAAACCAGACTAGGTTAATTAATGTAAAAAATATTGATAAAAATTCACCAACAGATAAATTGTTAGAGTGAAGTTAGTTGCCCAACTAGTATTGACTGTCTCATAGATAGATAAAATAGATGACTCAACAAACTTCTAGAATTTGTATCCTTGGCGGAGGCTTTGGTGGTCTATACACAGCCCTGCGTTTAAGCCAATTACCTTGGGAATCTACGCAAAAACCTGAAATTGTTCTGGTAGATCAAAGCGATCGCTTCCTATTTTCTCCTTTACTTTACGAATTACTCACTGGCGAACTGCAAACGTGGGAAATTGCCCCACCTTTTGAAGAAATTTTACAAGGTACTGGGGTGCGTTTTTATCAAGGGGTTGTGTCTGGAATTGACATCGACCAGCAACGGGTAAACTTACACCAAGGCCCGGAAATCCCTTACGATCGCTTAGTACTGGCCCTAGGAGGTGAGACACCACTAGATTTAGTGTCAGGTGCAACATCTTACGCTTACCCATTCCGTACAATCTCGGATGCCTATCGTTTGGAAGAACGTCTGCGATTTTTAGAAGAATCGGATGCTGATAAAATTCGGGTGGCGATCGTCGGGGGTGGTTACAGTGGCGTAGAGTTAGCCTGCAAGTTAGCCGACAGACTAGGTGAAAGAGGACGCTTTCGGATCGTTGAAATCGCTGACCAAATTTTGCGAACTTCCCCAGAGTTTAACCGCGAAGCAGCAAAGAAAGCAATAGAAGCGCGTGGCGTGTTTCTTGATTTAGAAACCAAAGTGGAATCAATAGAGCAAAATACCATTTCCCTAGAGTACAAAAACCAGTTAGACACAATTCCGGTAGATTTGGTAATTTGGACTGTGGGAACTAGAGTTGCGCCCGTAGTGAAATCCCTTTCTCTCAAGCAAAACGAGCGTGGTCAAATTACCACTACATCTAATCTACAAGTCCTTGATCATCCAGAAATCTTTGCCTTGGGGGATTTAGCAGACTGTCATGATGCTGAAGGACAACAAGTCCCTGCTACTGCACAAGCTGCTTTTCAACAAGCTGATTATACTGCTTGGAATATTTGGGCAACTCTGACTAATCGCCCCCTCCTTCCCTTCCACTATCAACAGTTAGGAGAAATGATGGCATTAGGAATAGACAACGCCACTCTCACTGGTTTGGGAATTAAATTAGATGGGCCTTTGGCATACGTAGCCCGACGTGTTGCCTATTTATATAGGTTGCCAACTTTAGACCATCAACTCAAAGTTGGTTTTAATTGGTTAGTCCGTCCTATCGTAGAAACACTTTCTCGGTAAGTAAGTAGGTCGGCGCAATTAAAGATAACTGGTGATGGCTGTCATTTGTCCTTAGTCATTTGTCATTGGTAAAGGTTTTAAGTCTATTTACGTTTCGTTACATAGTTTAATTTATTTTCATCCGCTTACTTAAGTTGGTAGAGAATAAACAATAAACTTAGTACAGATGCAGCGTAAAATCGTGGTGAATTGAGGGTTGAAATTTAAACGCATAGGCGCAACTCTACCAGACGCACTCGCGTTCGCCGAACCGCAGGGTAGGGGCGCAAAGGGAAGCGCATAGGCGCTTCGCCTTCCCGTAGGGTAGGAACGCAAAGAGAATTCGCTATGAATTTATGAAATATTGTACTTAGTCCTTTGTTATTAGTTAGTTCCCCAGTCCCCAGTCCCAATTTCAAATGTCCAAACTTTGATGCAACAACCGAAAGTTATTTTTTTAGATGCTGTGGGCACACTTTTCGATGTTAAAGGCAGTGTGGGTAAAGTTTATAGTCAGATAGCCCAGGAATTTGGCGTTACGGTTTCAGCCGAAACATTAAACACAACCTTCATCCAAAGCTTTAAAGCAGCGCCGCCGCCGATATTTCCAGATGCAGAACTGCAAGATATTCCCCAGCGCGAGTTTGATTGGTGGCGGATAATTGCCCTGAACACTTTTGAAGGTGCAGGTGTTCTCAAGGAATTTTCTGACTTTTCGGCTTTTTTTAGCGAACTTTACATCCACTTTGGCACTGGTGAACCGTGGTTTGTCTATCCTGATGTGTTACCAGCTTTAGTTAACTGGCGGCGGTTGGGAGTTACCTTGGGGGTGTTGTCCAATTTCGATTCTCGGGTTTACTCAGTATTGCAAAGTTTAGGATTAAGAGAGTTTTTTACCTCCGTCACTATTTCTACCCAGGTACGTGCAGCTAAACCCGATCCTCAAATTTTTGCCATTGCTTTAGACAAACATAAATGCTCGCCAGAGGCAGCATGGCATATTGGCGATAGCATTGTAGAAGACTACCACGGAGCTAAAGCAGCTGGACTCAGAGGCGTTTGGATCAACCGTGGTAAGTAGAGCGACGCAAATAAAGCTAACTAGCTAAGGCTGTCATTTGTCATTTGTCCTTAGTCATTTATAAGGCAATACGGTTCAGTTAAGCATTTCTTTCTTCTCTTTGCGTCCTTGGCGTCCTTCTCCCTTGGCGCTAGCCTCTCCCTTTGGGAGAAGGGGAGACGCTAACGCCAAGGCGGTTCGTAAAAAAAATTGACTTTGGCAAAGAATTTTAGCCTTAACCCAAGCGTATTGATTTATAAGGGTTTAAGGTGTATTTACGTTTCATAATATAGTTTGGTTTATTCTTGCCGACTTACTTACAGCGATTTTCAGGTAAATGAACCACAATTATGAGACCTAACCCCCAGCCCCTTCCCTACCTCTCCCTAACCCTCTCCTACAAGGAGAGGGAAGCGGAAAAACTTTTGTTGCTGTCAGGGGAGAAAATCAAAGCCTCTCTCCTACGAGGAGAGAGGAATGGAAGTGAGGTCTATTTGTGGTTCAAATACATGAAAACTGCTGTAAATGAGGGAAATACTTTAACACTCCCACGGCTATGAAAACGAGCAAAAGAGATGTTTTCATCGCCGTGGAATTCTTGACTCAATGATTCCACTTAGCGAAAGTTGATTTCTAAATTCGATTCAGCAACGCCAAATTTTTAAAGTGGAATCCAATCCAGTCTATCAATCCACTCTTCTGCCTCATTCGCTTCCCAAATCAAATAAATTGTTTCTGCCCAAATACTGAGGTTCCCACTGGAACGCAACCAAACTAGTCCCTAGATATGTCCTCCATCTCCCCAGTGTTCTTCCAGATGTTCGGGCATACTTTTGCGGTTGTCTGTAATCAACATTCGTTGAGATAATTCCAGGTAGCGCAGGATATCTGGATCAAGCGTACCTAATAGCGGTGCTTCGGAATCGCCTACGCGCAGAATATCTATTGCTGGATTGAGGCGCAAAACAGATGTCTTCAGCTTGGGCGACAAGTTTTCATCAAGGAGAAAACGTACCTTCACCGAGAGTTTAGCAACTCCTGATCACGTTGGGCCTTTAATGCTCTTAAACGTTGCATCAAAGGTGAAGGATTAGCTAATGATTTTTGATAGCGCTGTTCTCGCCACTTTGCTAGCCGCAACATATAAGCATCTATTTCAACACGATTATGCAGATAGTAGGTAAGCGTAGCGTAAATTTTCTCCAAATTCAGGGAAGGTAATTCTTCTAGAATTTGCTCTGGTGAATATCCTTGCAAGTAATATTGAATCACATTATCAATACCAATGCGATGGCCTTTGATACGGATGTCATCTGGGTCTAAAAACTCAAAATAATCTTCTAGTTGCATTCATCTACCTCTCCAGGATCTTTTAACATTAATTCGTAATTGAATTCTATAATGACGAATTGCGTTAGCGAGTGCGTGAGCTTCATTATCAATATAGAGGTGAAATTGGAACCAACACTCCTAGCAGTTAAAATCGCTCTACCAAAGATCAGTAAGAGTCACTGCATTACTGTTACCTATTAACTTGGTTCGCCTCGACTCTCGCACTAATCGAATAGTCATGCTAGTTGGAGACACAATACAAATAGAGATACTTCCAAGTGGAGAGGTACTAATCGAATGACAACACCAAATTATGAATCATTGACAGAACAAGAATTACGCGATTACGTGCGGCGGAATCCTAAAGATGAAGACGCATTCCAGCACTACTTGAACATTATTCGCTCTCGCCCCAGTGTGCTTTGTACCACCGATGAGGAGTTTGAAGTAGAATTGCAAAAGCGAATTAATTCTTCACCTCAACAAACTTAAGTCCCACACTTTTGCAAAGTCTGCCGCGAAAATATTCCCCGTGGCAGACTTTGTGCAAATGCGCTCCCGGAATGGGAGGATATTTGGGTAAAAGTATGACTATTCTAGCGATCGCCTAATAAATTCTCCAGTCAAATGCTCAATGCCCAATTCCCAATGCCCAATGCTGCCCCAACCCTCGTATGATCAACATATCAGGAAAACATAACAGCCAGATTTTTACCGCAAAACATGGGCAGTATTTGGGAAATCGATTTCTACTCCCGTCCGATTTTGGACGCTAATCAGAAAAAAATTTGGGAAGTCTTAGTCTGCGAAAGCCCCTTGGATATCGGTACAAAAACAGATTCTTTGTTTCGCTATGCTCAATATTGTCCCAGTACCCAGGTAAATTCGGGCTGGTTGCGGACAGCATTGCAGGAGGCTATTAATCAAGCTGGAAAAGCACCAATCAAAACCCGCTTTTTCCGCCGCCAAATGAACAATATGATTACTAAAGCCTGTCAAGATTTGGGTATTCCCGCCCAGCCTAGCCGCCGCACTTTGGTTCTCAACCAATGGTTAGAACAGCGCATGGAAGAAGTGTATCCTCAAGAACCAGGGTATCAAGGAGGGACTAATCCCTCAGTCCGCTTAGAGAAACCTTTGCCGCAACGTTTACCAGATGCTTTGGAAGGACAGCAGTGGGTATTTGTGACTTTAGATGCTACGGATTTGGCAGAGATGCCAGAGTGGGAAATTGGCTTTGGTGAAGCTTTCCCTTTAGAGTTGGCGCAAGTTTCACCCGAAGCCCGTATTCCTGGTATTTTGATTTTCTCACCAAGAGCCTTGCCTTTGGCGGGTTGGATGTCTGGTTTGGAGTTGGCTTTCTTGAGATTTGATACCAGTGAAGAGGCAAGATTGCTTTTAGAAACTGGTGTAACTGAAAGCTGGATTGTAGCAAATATCAAAAAATCATCAGCGTCTCCTTACAGTTGCCATTTGAAACCACAGATCAACGCTGATGGACGCAGTTAATTATCCCAAATCATTGCCATGTCTCA
>NZ_JAIVFV010000014.1 GCF_020829445.1 Nostoc sp. CHAB 5836 | reverse complement strand
AGCTATACATCCAGCTTAATAATAGTAATTCCTATTTAGCTCTAGTAAATTCTCCTAATAAATAGTTCTTATGTACTAAATATATCCGTCTCCTTGGGGTGTGACAGTTGTGGGTGCGGAATGTGGGCTATATCATGTCCGGTTGATTACTTACTAAACCCGAAGAACCCCAGGAACTTATTAAAAATGAATACGGCGTAAGTGTCTTATTCATTTGGAATGGGTGGTTTATTTACGCCGTACTGTACTAGTGATTCCTGAAGCTGATCTTCTGTAGCAGAAACGAAAGCAGGGTTAGCTCGGTTGTGTATCACCATTGTAGTGGTGGTGTTGGGTTTAAAACCAACCTTTTCGTAGAAACCCTGCTGATGAGTAGTCATCAGGTAAACCCGCTCAACGCACCTCATACGGGGATGACTCAAAACGGTTTCTACTAACTTGCTTCCCAATCCACTACTTTGATACTCTGGATGAATCATAACATCCCAAATTGTGGCGCGATATATGCCATCAGATGTTGCTCTGGCAAAGCCAATGAGTCGATCGCGATCGCACACGGAAATCACTGGTTCACTGTTAGCAATGGCTATACCTAAATCCTCAATACTGCGTCCCTTTGCCCAGAAAGCTGAAACGTTTAACAGTTCTTGGAGTTGGTAAAGGTCAATTTTAGACTTGCGATCGCTAAATTGAATCTGAAGATCGTTCATGTATAGCACCCACTTTTGCCAGTATCTTTCGTAGACATCTGGTAGAAATTAAATATGCGTTATCCAGAACTCTTGTAGAGACGTAGCAGTGCTACGTCAAAACAATTGTTTTTCACTAGATATCTCCTATGGTTAAGTCATATTTTGCTATAAATTGCTCTACGTGTATATGTATATGCAACAAGAAAAAAAATTTAATCACAAACCCACTTCCACAGAGGATGAGTTGGCCCCTGTTGACGTATCCGATAAACTTGTTTTTCTAAACGTTCTTTTTCCTGCGGTGGTAATCCGAGTAAAATATTCCGGCTTTGCCAAACTAAAACAGCAGCAGTCATCCCAAGACAAAAGGCTAAACCGAGGGTAGACAGTGGATGATAGAAGAGTCCGTATCGCACTGCCACCCAAGTAAAATATTGTTGCCACAGAGCAATTTCTGCACGTAGACCCCACAAGGAAATAGGCGCAATGGTCAGCCATAAAAAGCCTACAAACAGCCACCTGCCATATATTGTCAACTTATGTAATCTTTGTACTTGTTGAGTAAAGGATGGGTCAGTTATTAACGATTGTTCAGATTGATCCATAGGCTATGGGGAGATAAGGGATGAGGAAGATGAGGAAGATGAGGGAGATGAGGGAGAATAACTAACTATTGGTCATTAACAAATGACAAATGACTAATGACTAATGACTAATTACCAGTAGATGTATCAATCGATTCACCACTAACTATCACACTTGTTTGACCGTTGCGCTCTCGCCACAAAGTTAGAAGAGTACTGGCGATGAAAATACTTGAATAAGCTCCGGCAGTAAAGCCGATAATTAAAGCTAAGGCAAAGTTTTTCAGTGTTTCTCCCCCAAAGAGAAAGATCGCGAACAATGATAACATCGTGGTTAAAGTCGTGTTGATAGACCTTGCTAAGGTTTGGTTTACAGCATCATCTACAATATCAGCGATCGCACGATTGGGATTAATTTTCAGGGTTTCCCGAATGCGATCGTAAATCACGACTGTATCGTTGACTGAAAAACCTGTAATCGTCAGTAGAGCAACGATGAATAGGCTATCTACTTCAGTACCCAGTACTAAACCCAAAATCGAAAAAATCCCTGCGGTGATCAAGACATCATGCAATAGCGCAACGATCGCAAACACTGCATAATCAAACTGAAACCGGAAGCTCAAGTAGATTATGATACCTGCAAAGGAAACTATTAAAGCTATTACCCCAGACCTAAACAGTTCGGCTCCTAGAGTCGGGCCAACGGTGTCAAACTGATTTTTTTGCTGGTCAAAAGTACCGACTTTCTCACTTAAGGCATTTTGCAAATTGGTACGCTGTTCGCGATCCAAGTTTTTTGTGCGAACTGATATACCATTTTGTCCACCTGTGTCTCTGTCGGTGACTATTTGGATGCTGCTATCGCCCAGTCCCTGTTGTTTAGCTACTTCCCGGACGACGTTGATATCAATTGGCTGGTCGCAGTTACCTGGTTTGGTACAATCTCGTTCAAACTGCAATCGTGTACCACCGACGAAATCTAAACTGGGACGTAGGGGTGCTTTAATGGTCGGGTTTTGCCAAGAAATCACCATTGAGATCATCCCAGCAAGGATGACAGCACTAGAAATAGTCCACCAAAGCGATCGCGATTTGTTAATACTTAGTTGCATTAAGCCACCTCTGCCTTATTTGATGTTGGCAGGTTCGGAGAGAAAAGTTCTGGTTTCTTGAGTGCGGGAATTGTAATTGCTAAAAACATTAAGGTGCGACTACAGGTAATTGCTGTAAACATACTCACCACTACGCCCAAACCCAAAGTTAGGGCGAAGCCTTTTACCAAACCAGCCCCCAGCCAGAATAGTGCAGCACAGGCGATGACTGTGGTCACGTTGCCGTCTAAAATACTGGAAAAGGCGCGGTAAAAACCAGATTCTACAGAACGATACAGGCTTTTACCTGCTTGCAATTCTTCCCGCGTCCGCTCAAAAATTAGCACATTCGCGTCCACTGCCATGCCAATACTGAGGATAAAACCGGCAATTCCTGGTAGGGTGAGGGTAACACCCAATAAAGCAAAGCTAGCCCAGGTCAGCAGAGCGTAGATTAATAATGCCACATCGGCAATCAGCCCTGGTAATCTATAATACAAAACCATAAATATTAATACTAAAGTCAGACCACCGACACCAGCGTAGATACTGCTAGTGATGCTGTCTTTACCCAAGGTTGCTCCAACAGTGCGGATTTCTGCAATTTCTACTGGTACGGGTAATGCCCCACCCCGTAGCTGCACACCTAAATCATTGGCTTGTTGGGCGGTAAAGCGTCCTGTAATCACAGCAGAGCCACCAGTAATACCAGTGTTGGCAAATTCTACACCCACAGTAGGAGCGCTGATGAGTTCATTGTCCAGAAAAACACCGATGCTACGCCCAGTACCAGCGAGATTTTTTGTCAAATTGGCAAACAGTTCACCACCCTGTTGGTCAAAGCGAATGGCAACATTCCAGTTGTTACCTTGAGTGGGTTCGCCATAGGCATCCTTGAGGTATTTACCAATTAGGGGTGGATTGGTGCTTTCAAACAATTCTGCGATCGCTTGATTACTTTTCTGTAAGTCTTCTTGATTTTTGACAATTGCCGCTTTGTCGGTACTTTTTCTTAATTCTTCTTGCTTAAATTTCAATTCGGCTCTCGATGCTTGAAAAGCAAGCAGTTGAGGTTCTGTATTCGGCTTTTGGGTACGAAATTCTAACTGCGCCGTACCCCCTAGTACCCGTTCAGCTTGCTCTGGATCATTAACTCCTGGTAGTTGCACCAATATTTTATCTGTACCGACTGTTTGGATCACTGGCTCAGAAACACCCAGACCATTAATCCGACCTTCGACAACTTTCTTCACACCTTCCAATTCTCGTTCGGTGATTTTGGGAATATCTGCTGATGGTTTCACCTGAATTGTTAACTGTGAGCCTCCGCGCAAGTCTAGCCCAAGAGGTATGGGAATCGTGGCAATCACCCAAATAGCGGCGATTATCAGGACTAAAATTAAAATTAATAGCGATCGCTGTCTTTGCATACCATAACTCGCAACTGACAAACGCTATAATAACGTTCTTTTGTAGCATCCATCATGAGTTAGGACTCCCGCTTCCTCGATAGTATTTTTATTGGTACAGGTAATGCCCCACCGCGTAGCTGAATGCCTAAGTCATTGGCTTGTTGGGCGGTAAAGCGTCCTGTAATCACAGCAGAGCCACCAGTAATACCAGTGGCGGCAAATTCTATACCCACGCTAGGAGCGCTAATCAGTTTATTGTCCAGAAAAACACCAATGCTACGCCCAGTACCGGCAAGGTTTTTCGTCAGTTGGGTAAACAGTTCACCACCTTTTTGGTCGAAGCGAATAGCCACATTCCAATTGTTATCTTGAGTGGGTTCGCCATAGGCATTCTTGAGGTATTTGCCAGTTAATGGTGGATTGGTGGTTTCAAACAATTCGGCGATCGCTTGATTATTTTTTTGTAAATCTTCTTGATTCTTGACAATTGCTGCTTTGTCAGTACTCTTTCTCAACTCTTTTTGCTTGCCTTTCAATTCGGCTCTAGATGCTTGGAAAGCAAGCAGTTGAGTTTCTGTATTCGGCTTTTGGGTACGAAATTCTAACTGCGCTGTAGCACCTAGCACGCGTTCGGCTTGCTCTGGATCTTTAACTCCTGGTAGCTGTACGAGAATTTGGTCTGCACCCACTATTTTAATGACTGGTTTTGAGATACCCAGACCGTTTATCCGACCTTCAATGACTTTTTTAACGGCTTCTAATTCTCGTTCGGTGATTTGCGGAATTTCTGGTGTTTTTTGTAACTCAATAATTAACTGATAACTTCCCCGTGGGTCTTGGCTTTGTCCCAACAGTGCCGGAATACAAGAACTTAACGTCATTGCCACCACTACCTGAGTTGAAATTAGGGCTAATAATGAGCTTTGTTTTTGCATACCATAAGCTGCTTTGAATAAAGATTATGATACCGTACTCTTACGGAGTTAAAAGCTAAGTAGGTTGGCGCAATTAAAGCTAACTGGCTAAGGCTGTCATTTGTCCTTTGTCATTGGTCATTAGTAAAGGTTTTAAGCTTATTTACGTTTCGTAACATACTTGACTTTTTTCGCACCAACGTACTTATAAGTAAGAATTTTTACTCCTAACTCCTAACTCCTAACTCTTAACTCCTAACTCCTAACTCCTAACTCCTAACTCCTAACTCCTAACTCCTAACTCCTAACTCCTAACTCCTAACTCCTAACTCCTAACTTTTAAACTCGCAAAGCTACCATTTTTTCCACAGCTTCCACTATTTGCTCTGGTTGGATGATTGTTAGTCGCTCCAGATTGCCGTTGTAAGGCGTGGGGATATCTTGGGAAGAAAGTCGTAGTACTGGCGCATCCAATTCATCAAATAAGCGATCGTTTATTGAAGCGATGACTTCTGCTCCAATACCCGCAGTTCGCATGGATTCTTCCACAACAATGACTTTATGAGTTTTTCTTACGGATGCACCAATGGTATCAAAATCTAATGGTTTGAGGGATATTAAATCGATAACTTCTGGATCATATCCTTTTTTTTCAAGAGTTTTTAATGCTTGTAGTACATGATGCCGCATTCGGGAATAAGTAATAATTGTGATATCTTTTCCCTCACGCACCATTTCTGCTTTATCCAGAGGTAGCAAGTATTCTTCTTCTGGTAAATCTTCTTTTAAGTTGTAAAGCAGAACGTGTTCAAAGAACAACACTGGATTATCATCGCGGATAGCAGATTTCAGTAGTCCTTTAGCGTTTCTGGGTGTAGAGCAAGCAACAATCTTCAACCCTGGTACAGCTTGAAAGTAAGTTTCTAGTCGCTGCGAATGTTCTGCACCTAGCTGTCGTCCCACACCTCCAGGGCCGCGAATTACCATCGGAATTTTAAAGTTACCGCCAGAAGTGTAGCGTAGCATCCCCGCGTTGTTGGATATTTGGTTGAAGGCGAGCAGTAAAAAGCCCATATTCATCCCTTCAATGATCGGACGTAACCCAGTCATTGCGGCTCCCACAGCCATCCCAGTAAAGCTATTTTCCGCGATGGGGGTGTCTAAAATGCGGAGTTCGCCATATTTTTGGTACAGGTCTTTGGTAACTTTATAGGAGCCGCCGTAGTGTCCGACATCTTCACCGAGAACGAATACGCTGGAGTCACGGGCCATTTCTTCGTCAATGGCTTCCCGTAAGGCGTTGAAGAATAGTGTTTCTGCCATTTAGACCTTTTTAGTACGATTATGGTTTCAGAATTTTATCGTGCTGCTGTCGCAAATACAGTTAGCGATCGCACTAGTTAGAGTTTAGGTTATTTAAACGAACCGCCCCAAGGTAGAGCGAGTAATTGCCATAACTATATCAAAGCTATTTTATTTAGATTTTATCGGTTTTAGGAGCGATCGCCTTCTACTTGGGCAAATCGGCTGATTTATTTCTGCAATAATACGTAAAATCTATGTATAAAATACATTTAAAATTTCCCGATTGAAAGATACCAACTTAACTCCAGTCACGCCAGAGTAAAAAATTTGTTGTAGCAATAATTTAAATATGCCTACTGTAGAACAATTGAAAACGTTGTTTATAAGGAGAATGCCGAAAACCCCTGAGAGACAGGTGCGTAAGCACCGTATCTCGTACTTCAGGCAGGGGATGAAGGCTAGCAGCACCCTTTAGGGTGTTCTGACTTTTAATCTTTTTGGTGTGCTATATACTCTATTACATTTTTTGTAGAAATATTCCCAGCAGTGGAAACAAAATAGCTTGGTGTCCATAAAGTTGGAAGTTTGAGCAATTCTGGAAACTCTTTTCTTAAGTGATGAGAAGCGCGTCCTTTAATCCTATTCATGATTTGGGATGGGTTGTCTGTTGGTTTGACATTCAAAAATAAGTGAACATGGTCAGGCATGATTTCTATTGCAATAATTCTCCACCTATTTTCATTGCAAACCTCACAGATAATTTCCTGCAATCTCTGCGCTATTGCATCTACCAATACCTTCTTTCTGCGTTTGGGTATAAAAACGAAGTGATAGTTAAGAAGTGATATTGCATTGCTTTCATGTCTATATTCATCTGGAGAAAAACTTCCCATTTTTCTATAATCGCTGATTGTGTTTTGTATATATGTAGTGTATATTTAACTTAGCTAATCAACAACGGGACTTGTCCTGAACGAAGTCGAAGGAGGTGATAGTATTTGCTAACAAATTACGCCTACAAGCTGCGTCCTAATGTCACTCAGTCAAAAGAAATGGGCGGATGGCTAGATATGCTCCGCTCTACTTACAACTGGAGTCTAGCTGACAGAATAGCCCAATATAATCAGCAATTCATTCAGGGAGACTACTGTGATATCAAGACTAGGGGAGAAGCTTGTCCACTAACTTGCTTTGTTAGTAAGAATGGTGCAAGCGGTGAACCCTGGAAAGATACCAAAGTTGATAAGGATGGTAAACTTAAAAACCCAAGACGTAGCGCGGGAGATATCCAAATAACAGCGTTGCCAGAGTTAAAGAAAGCTAGACCCTGGTTTGGTGAAATTGACTCTACGGTGCTACAGCAAAACGTTAAACGTCTAGATACTGCCTATAAAAACTTCTTTGAAGGTAGAGGCTTTCCGAAATTTAAAAACCGGAGTAATTTTACATCCTTTACCTACCAGATGGGTGTCAAAGTTCAAGGGAGTAAAATCTACCTTCCTAAGTTGGGATGGATCCGTTTTTTCAATTCTCGCTTGATACCCGATGGATTTACTATCAAAGCTGCGACAATTCGCAAGCGTCAAGATGGTTGGTATGTGTCGATTAGGATCGAAGATAAAACCATACCAGACTATGTGCAGAAACCGTTAGATGAAGTTAAGTCTATCCTTGGTTGCGACTTAGGAATAACAAAACTTGTTCATCTCTCCAACAGACATCAAATTGATAATCCTAAATTCTCAACCAACAAGAAAGCTAGACGCACTCTGAAAATTAGACAGAGAAGAGTTAGCAGAAAAATCAAGGGTAGCAAAAATCGCAAAAAAGCAGGTATTAGATTAGGGCTTTTTCACAAGAAGATTACAGATAAACGAGTTGCTTACCAGTGGGATGTTGCTAACAAAATAGTGTCTAGAAGTGTTGATGCTATTGCGCTAGAAAATTTAAACATCTCCGGTATGTTGAAACGCTGCAAAGTAAAAACTGATGAAACGACTGGGAGATTTTTAAAGAACGGACAATCAAGAAAAAAAGGTTTAAATCGCGCTATCTCTGATGCAAGTTGGGGTGAGTTAATTTTAAAGATTGAGTATCTCGCTGCAAAGCAAGGAAAGGTCGTAATTAAAATTAATCCTAAATATTCTAGTCAGCAGTGCAGAAATTGTGGGCATATCGATAAGTCAAATCGTGATGGTGAGAAGTTCATTTGTACAGAATGCGGATATCACGAACACGCTGACATCGGTGCTGCAAAAACTATTAGAGATAGAGGTTTGGAAATAGTACGCGGGGACTCCGCGAAACTTGCTGCTAGACAGCTAAACGCCCAAAAGGTGAGCCAGTGCGGTCTTGGGGTCTCCCCAAGTAGAGCAACTGGCGGTATCACCACGCACTCCCGTGCAAACGTGGTGAGTTTGGGAACCTGTGCAAGCAGGATATTAAGACCTCACAGTCTTAAGAATCTCCGTACCTTCAGGTCGGAGAGTGTCAACTTAAGTTTTTGGGCTACTAAAATGTATTTACCTGTGTTTTTGGTGCGAATTGATGAACGAACAAAAAATGTTGTAATTATTGCTGGTGAAGAAAATGAAATTCTAATTTACCTAGACGGGAAGTGGAGATATGTATGAGTAAGCAAGATTTTATCACAATGCCCCGTGTCCAATTGCGTCAATATATCCTTGACCACAGAGAAGATGATGAAGCTTTTCAAACTTATTTAGATAGATTCACCTCTGAAGACGCTGTAATATTTCCTGCGCCGCAGTCAATAGATGATTTAGAAAACTTCCCAGAGTTACATCAACAGAACTTAGAAAGACTACGAACTACCACTCCAGGCGCAGAGAACACAGAGAGAAGAGAGAAGAGAGAAGGAGGAAATGCTTAACCCAAGTGTATTGCGCCATAGTTAATTTTTTGGAATTTCGCACCAGCCCAAGCTATGAACAAAGAATCTCACGCCCAAACACCAAAACACAACTCTGCGTCTGTGCGCCTCGGCGTGAGATTTCCGACTAAATTCTTACTCAATCGCCCACCTTACTTTAACCATCGCGCCGCATCTTTGGCATGATAAGTCAAAATTAAATCTGCGCCAGCCCGTTTAAACCCAGTTAAAGTTTCCATAACCACCCGCTCTTCATCAATCCAACCATTGAGAGCCGCAGCTTTTACCATCGCATACTCACCAGAAACATTGTAAGCCGCAACGGGTAAGTTACTCGCTTCCTTCACCCGCCAGATAATATCCATGTACGCCAAGGCTGGCTTAACCATGAGCATATCAGCACCTTCAGCGATATCCAATTCAATCTCTTTAATTGCTTCGCGGGCGTTACCTGGATCCATTTGGTAAGTTCTTCTGTCGCCAAATTGCGGTGTCGAGTCTGCTGCATCCCGAAATGGGCCATAATAACCCGAAGCATACTTAGCAGCATAAGATAAAATCGGCGTATCTTGGAATCCGGCTTCATCCAAACCCACACGAATTGCTTGCACAAACCCATCCATCATTCCCGAAGGTGCGATGATATCGGCACCGGCTTTCGCTTGAGAAACTGCTGTTTTCTTCAACAATTCCAGTGTTGGATCATTTAAAACTCGTCCTGTTAAATCACCAACTTGTAGATAACCACAATGACCGTGGCTGGTGTACTCACATAAACAAGTATCAGCAATTACAATCAAGTCTGGCACTGCTGCTTTTACCGCCGTCGCCGCTTTTTGGACGATACCGCAATCATGCCAAGCGCCAGTGGCATCGACATCTTTATCAGCCGGAATCCCAAATAGAATAATCGAAGGAATTCCTAAGTCGTAAACTTCTTTTGCCTCTTCAACTATTTTATCTACCGAAAGTTGGTAGACTCCAGGCATCGATTTTACTTCGTTAGCGATTCCCTCACCCGGTATGGCAAATAATGGGTAGATTAAATCGCTTGTTGTCAAAACAGTTTCACGAACCATCCGGCGCAGTTGGGGATGGGTACGCAGACGACGGGGGCGATGTGTAGGAAACATAAAATTTTATGAAGAAAAACAACGCAGATGGACACAAAACAAAGCGTCACAAAAGCAGGCTAAAATTTTCCTGCCGTCAGACAGACTACAAACAGTGCTTAACTGTCCTTTGCCCTACTCTTAATCAAGTTGTGGGGCAATTTTGTATTTTACAGCTTGCTTGCATCTATCCGACGGGGTGGAAAAAAAACAACATCGTAAGCGATTCAAAATTCAAAACTGTCTGTTGGTAAAATATTGGAGAATTGAGGGTGGAAGTTTAAACGCATAGGCGCTTCTCTACGAGACGCTACGCGAACGCCTTCCCGCAGGGTAGGGACGCAGAGGTAAACGCAGAGGCACGCAGAGAATTTGCTGCTAATGAAATGTTGTACTTGGTAGCAAATAACTGACAATGCCCACTTGCCCTGAGCGTTCGCGTAGCGTCCCGCACGAAAGGGATGCTCATACCCATAATCTGTGTTAGAAAACTCGGAAAATGTAGGGATAACGGAAGGGTATATCAGGATTGCTGAAAACTGCGATGAGCGCCCAAATTGTTAATCCCCAGTGTAATAGGTATCCCAGACCGGCTAATGGCCCCAGTAATAATAGAGGAAACACTAACCAACCGAATAGAAAAAACAGCGTTCCCAGAATTCCTCCATAAAGCCAGACGTTAAAGTGGAAATTGATGGATTCTTTGGCGTTTTCTTTAACAACAGGATCGTCAGATACGAACAGTGTGGCGATCGGTATGCCTACAGATACCAATGGCGTGCTGAGAAAAATGGCTCCATGTGATAAGCCAGATAGAAGCTTTCGCTTGTCTGTGTCGTACATTGCTTTCTCCTATTTAGTTAGATTGTTGGTTATATTACGACCCTATCACGAGCATCGTTGTCTTAAGATTAAAAGACTTGCCAGAGTCAAAAAAAATTAAGCTAGCTAACAAACAAATACACTTATGTCTACTGAACTTCAGTCGGAACTTATTCAAGCAGTTGAACTTCGCCGCAACTTTGCGATTATTTCTCACCCCGATGCTGGTAAAACTACACTAACAGAAAAGCTGCTCTTGTACGGAGGTGCAATTCACGAAGCTGGGGCGGTTAAGGCGCGACGGGCACAGCGCAAGGCTACTTCTGACTGGATGGCGATGGAGCAACAACGGGGTATTTCTATTACTTCCACGGTGTTGCAATTTGAATACCGGAAGTGTCAAATAAATTTATTAGACACTCCTGGACACCAAGACTTCAGTGAAGATACGTACCGCACTCTCGCCGCCGCTGATAATGCAGTGATGCTGATTGATGCGGCAAAAGGTTTGGAACCCCAAACCCGCAAGTTGTTTGAAGTGTGTAAGTTACGGGGTATCCCGATTTTTACATTTATCAATAAGCTCGATCGCCCAGGCAGAGAACCTCTGGAATTGTTAGATGAAATTGAGCAAGAATTGGGATTGCAAACCTATGCGGTGAACTGGCCCATTGGCATGGGCGATCGCTTTAAAGGTGTTTTTGACCGACATCAGCAACAAATTCACCTGTTTGAACGCAGCGCCCACGGCAGCCGAGAAGCCCGTGATACCATAGTGGAATTAGGCGATCCAAGAATAGAAGAACAACTAGAACAAAGTCTGTACTACCAACTGAAAAATGATCTGGAACTGTTAGAAGGAGTTGGGCCAGAGCTGGATTTACAGTCGGTACACGAAGGGAAAATGACACCTGTGTTCTTTGGCAGCGCCATGACTAACTTTGGAGTAGAGTTATTCCTCAAGTATTTCCTCGACTATGCCCTCAAACCCGGTTCCCATGTCAGCAGTGTTGGCGAACTTCTCCCTACATACCCTGAGTTTTCGGGGTTTGTCTTCAAACTGCAAGCGAATATGGATCCGAAACACCGCGATCGCGTCGCATTTATCCGGGTTTGCACTGGTAAGTTTGAAAAAGATATGATGGTGAATCACGCCCGCATTGGTAAACTCATCCGTCTGTCTCGCCCACAAAAACTCTTTGCCCAAGAGCGAGAATCGATTGATGTCGCTTATCCTGGCGATGTGATTGGTTTGAACAATCCTGGTGTTTTTGCGATCGGGGATACAATTTACACGGGACAAAAGCTCGAATATGAGGGGATTCCGTATTTTTCGCCGGAATTGTTTGCCTCTCTGAGGAATCCCAACCCCTCGAAGTCTAAACAATTCCAAAAAGGCGTTGCGGAATTGCGCGAAGAAGGTGCTGTGCAAATTATGTATTCAACTGATGAAGCCAAGCGCGATCCAATTTTGGCGGCGGTGGGTCAGTTGCAATTCGAGGTGGTGCAGTTTCGCTTACAAAATGAGTATGGTGTAGAAACCATATTAGAGTTATTGCCCTACAGTGTCGCCCGTTGGGTTGAAGGTGGTTGGGAAGCATTAGAAAAAGTGGGACGAATATTCAATACCACTACAGTTAAAGACAGCATGGGACGACCAGTGTTGCTATTCCGCAATGAATGGAATTGTCAACAGTTATTGGGCGACCATCCAGAGTTAAAATTAAGCGCGATTGCCCCAGTATTTTCTAGTCAACAACCAGTGGAGGAATAATTCACTTGACAAGCAAAACTCGGGCGCGGTTGAGTTCCACGGCATCCGATGTTCGCGCTTTTGCACAAACGTGGATCACCTAGAAGAGATGGGAGTGCCAGAATTTGTATGCCTTCACACGCCAAATCGTCTTTGGAGGCTGGTTTAGTTGCCCTCAAGCAGGGAAATTACCAAACAGCGATCGCTCAACTAGAACCTATTGCTAGCAGCCAAAGCAGTGCGACTATTAGCCTACAAGCCCAGGTTGGTTTAGTGATGGCTTATGCTCGCACTGGCGAAGTTACTAAAGCGATCGCTATTTCCCAGAATCTCATTGAGAGTAACAATCCGCAAGTTCAAGAGTGGGCAACACGCGCTCTCGAACACTTGACAAAACGTAAAAAACCTGATCAAGAATCAAAAAATGTCGAAACTGGATTTGTTGCCTTTGAGAATTCAACCCCAGATTCAACCCCCGAAACTCCGACAGTTGAGGAAAAGCCCAATGATCAAGTAATAGAAACCAAAAGCAATGACATCCCGCCGATGGTGCCACTAGCTAAACTCAAAGCGACAGTAGCAACACCACAACAACTACCTGCTGCGCCCCTAAGCGGCTTCATGGGTTCTGTTACTCGCACCCAAGCCAAATTATTCGGCGTTATTTATTGGCGACAAGCACAACGCGCCAGAGCATGGCAACCACTACGTAAACCAAAATTAATTCCCTTGCGGCTGCTGACAGCAGGAACCTTCATCGCCCTATTTTGGGTAATGCGGGAAATCCTCAAGTCAGCAATGGGATTTATCAACCAAACTTTAGTCAAACTGCCTTATCTGGAGCCGTTGCAGCTTTTATATCGTGACCCTACTCAATTGTTGCTAATAGTATTGGTGATTTTAATCGGGGTATCACCTTGGTTGCTGGATCTGCTACTAGCGAACTTGTGTGATCAGCGAGAATTTTCCAAAGATGTATTGAATGCTCATAGCCGCGAAGCCGTTCGGGTGCTACAACGTTGTTGCCAACAGAGGCATTGGCCGTTACCCAAGCTGCGGATTTTACCAATTGCTGCACCAATTATCCTGACTTATGGTAGTTTACCACGTAATGCCAGGATTGTTGTGAGTCAAGGGCTATTAGAGCAACTAGCTGATGATGAAATCGCCATTATCTACGCCACGCAGCTAGGGCATATTGCTCACTGGGATTTTGCTGTGATGTCTTTGTTGCTGCTGGTGACACTACCAACTCATAAGCTATATCAGCAAGTGTCGGAGTGGGGAGACAAAATATCAGCGAAAATTTGGCGCTGGCCGGCGACCATTCTGGCGAGTCTAATTTATGGAGTTTGGTGTTTGCTGACTGGAACTGGATTGTGGTTGTCGCGGTTGCGGCTTCATTATAGCGATCGCATCGCATCGGAAATTACTGGTAATCCCAATGCCCTGATTCGCGCTTTACTCAAAATTGCCATTGGCATTGCAACTGATATCCAAAAACAAGAACACACCAGTTGGCAACTAGAAAGCTTAAATCTCCTCACACCAGTCAGCCACCAACAGAGCCTTTCTTTGGGCACTATTGCCAGCAATCTATCTTTTGAATCATTTTTGAAGTGGGATACTGCTAATCCCTATGGCCGATGGTTTACGATTAATAATAGTCATCCTCTGATGGGCGATCGCATCGAACGTCTCTGCCAAATAGCTCGTCACTGGCATCTAGACACCGAACTACATTTTGCTAGCGTTCCATCAAAGGTCAAGCGTCAGTCTTTCTTATTACAAGTTGCTCCCTGGTTGGGAATTCCTCTAGGGGTTCTGTTTGCATCTTTGGTCTGGATAACATGGCAACTAGCATTCGCACTCAAGTTTTTAAATTTAAAGTGGATATATGAAGATTGGTCTTTCATTACAGGCTGCCTTCTGATTGGCTTTAGCATCGGTACTGTGATGCGGATTAATTCTTTCTTCCCCGATATTAAACCTGCCACCGTCCAAACTGACGACAGCTTACCCAACCTGTTATCTGATCCTTCTGCCTTACCCATTGACAGTATCAGCGTCTGTCTGGTAGGCAAACTATTAGGTCGTCAAGGTACTAGCAACTCCCTAGCGCAAGATTTAATTCTTCAATCGAGCGCGGGTTTAGTGAAATTACACCACATTTCTTGGCTAGGACAGTCAGTTAATCACCAGGATCTGATCGGTCGGCAAATTATCGTCACTGGTTGGTTCCGGCGAGGAGCAACACCTTGGATCGATATCCTATCGTTGCAAACTCAAAGTGGTAAAACCATTTATAGCCCTCATCCCATTTGGTCTATTTTTTTGGCAGTTGCAGCACAGGCTTGGGGCGCATACGTTTTTCTCACTGGTTAGTCATTGGTCATTGGTCATTGGTCATTGGTCATTGGTCATTGGTCATTGGTCATTGGACAAATTGGAATGTAAAGAAAAGTTGCTGGTTTTATTCATAAGTGTTACATTTATTTACACAAACCATAGCAGCCGAAGTAACTCAGCATCCCAGCTTAGTTATAAATTAGGATGCTTTTCCCCGCTCCATACCTTTTATCCTCCCAACACAGCAGGAAATAAACCAGCCACTGGCTGGTTTTTGTTTCAAAATATGCTCTTTTAAATAAAAAATGTGTTTTATGTTATGTTACGATGCAATAATATTAACGTCGGAAATGTACGCGCTCAACTAGCTAGGTAGAAAATACCGTGGTAATGTAAAGAATGGTATTTAATTCTGCAAAAAAGGGTATAGAAGAAAGCGTGTACTTAAGCAGGCAATAGGCTATTAAATTTACAATTCTTAGAATTAAGGTGTTATTAGCTCACCATACTGTGGGCCTTTGGATTAAACAAGCTTGATCCCGACGAAAAACTGTATTGTTGTATAGGTTGCAGTTTCGAGCAAAAAAATTGGTTGATGGCAGTCTTGGTCAATAGCATCTATTTAATTAAAAGCCAAAGCCAAGTAATTGTTTTCTCGCCTTGCCATGTTCATTAAACTCTGGAGGTATAGTCCATGTCCGTTCGCCTATATATAGGTAATTTGCCTAAAGATGAAATAGATCGTCAAGATCTGCAAGCAGTTTTTGCAGCAGAAGGTGATGCTGTAACTACCAAATTAATTAAAGACCGCAAAACTGGCAAATGCCGTGGTTTCGGTTTTCTTACAGTCAACAATGACGAACAAGCTGACGAAATCATTGAAAAGTATAATGGTCAGATGTTTAAAGACACTCCCATTAAGCTAGAGAAGGCATTACCTCGTACAAAGGGTGAAGAGGGCGAGGAGCAAGCTCCTAAACCAGTTACTCTTGCTAGTAGCACACCCACTCCTAGCCCCAGCAGAGAGGGTAGCCGTCGTGAGAAAAGCTCTAAGAAGCCTCGTCGTGGCGGCGGTGGCGGCGGCTCTCGTGAAACCAGCACCGCAACCACCGATTCAGACGCTATTCGTCCAGATCCTCGTTGGGCTTCGGAATTAGAAAAGCTGAAGCAGATGCTAGCTGCACAAACTACGAATTAATCCGTAAGGGAGAGAAATTAAAAATTAAAAATCAGAATTTTTCTTTGATTTTTAATTTTTAATTATTATCTAGCTTTGGTTAAATCTACTTGCAGCTAATTTTGTAAGTGCGTAGGCGCAGATCAATTAGGTATCGCATCCCCAAATCGTGGAGAATTCAAGGTTGAAATTTCAACGCAGAGGGGCACAGAGGTAAGCGCAAAGGTACGCAGAGGATTTTCTACTAGAGAATAGTATTTTTTTACTTATGAAAAATTAAGTTTTTGTAATTAAATTGATTAAAAAAGCTGAAAGATGCAAATGCGATCGCAGTAATTATCTGGATTTGACGAGTTATAGTCAAAATATGGTTGTTATAGCTAGCTAATATAGTAAGTGAACCGGAGGGGCGTAGGTGCAGCCCAACCTAGGCATCGCTTTAAAGATAATTTACACTCAAGGTAAGACCGATCATTTGTAGCTTCTGTTATGTCCTCAACTCTAGATTCTTTGCCACCTGCGCTGGCTAAAATTGTCCAGCGCTTTCAACGCGCTTCCGAACCGAAGCGACGCTATGAACAGCTAATCTGGTATGCTCAGAAGCTCAATGAGTTCCCAGAAACTGATAAATTACCTGAAAATAAAGTTCCTGGTTGCGTGTCCCAAGTTTATATCACCGCAGCCTTGGATGATGGGAAGGTTGTATTTCGGGGCGATTCCGATTCTCAGTTAACCAAAGGATTAGTAGGGCTTCTAGTTGAAGGATTGCATGGACTAACGCCAACTGAGATTGTCCAACTTACTCCAGATTTTATTCAAGCAACAGGCTTAAACGTTAGTCTGACACCTTCCCGTGCTAATGGATTTTACAACATTTTCAAAACCATGCAAAAAAAAGCATTGGAATGTAAATTAGACCTACCTAACTAAACTCAGTCATTGGGCATTGGTAAATAAACAAATGACAAATGACAAATGACAAATGACAAATGACAAATGACAAATGACAAATGACATTGGTGGAGTAGTTCAAGAATATCTCTGGAATTGGGAAAATCACCAATTGCGCGTTGTTTATGAAACCCTTGGTAAAGGTTCACCGCTATTGCTAATACCATCTTTCAGCAGTGTTTCGACGCGTTCGGAAATAGGCGAACTTGCTAAGTTACTAGCTCCCAATTTTCAAGTTGTAGCCTTAGACTGGCCTGGATTTGGACAATCTTCTCGCCCTAGTTTGAATTACAGCCCAGAAATTTATCAGCAATTTCTGGAAGATTTTGTCAAAGCTATTTTTAACGCTTCCATTACTGTGGTAGCGGCTGGTCATGCTGCTAGTTACGTTTTACAATTAGCTGTGAAACAATCGGCGGCTTTTTCACGAATTGTGTTATTAGCTCCTACTTGGCGTGGGCCTTTGCCGACAATGGGGGCAAGTCAGCAAATAGCTGGCATTGTGAGAAAATTGGTGCGATCGCCTATACTTGGTCAAGCTCTCTACAAACTCAACACTACCCAATCTTTCTTAAGTTTTATGTACCGCCGTCATGTTTTTACTGACGCGGCTAAAATTACACCCAGTTTCATCGAGAAAAAATGGCAAACAACTCAACAACCAGGAGCGCGGTTTGCATCTGCTGCTTTTGTAACTGGTAATCTTGATGCTGTACATGAACAATCTGATTTTTTGGAACTGGTGCAGTCTTTAACCGTACCGCTCATGGTGGTAATTGGGGAATCTAGCCCTCCCAAATCACGAGAAGAAATGAACGCTTTGGTAGCCTTACCAGGAGTCAGAAGCGTTGTTATTCCTGGTTCTTTGGGATTGCATGAAGAATACCCAGCAGTTGTTTTAGAAGCAGTTCAAGATTTTTTGTTATCTGTAGAAAATTAAATCCTCGCACCAAGAGGCAAAGAATCACTTTGCACCTTGCTGCGAGATTAAGATTAGTTCAAGCTACTACGATTAAGTTTTTGCAAGCGAGAAAGAGAAAGCGATAGTAGACCGACTATACCAAGACCAAGGACAGTTGATGACTCCGGCACTGCTTTGACTTCAAAATCAAAACTGAAAGTGCCAGAATCCTTAAAAGGAATGGGATTATTGCCATTGCCTAAATCCACGAGTTTGAATGATGCAGAATAAGTTCCCAGTGGTGCAGCAGCATCAGTCCAAAAGGTAGGGGTGAAAGAAAAATTATCACCACTGCCGATTGTGTAGATATCGCCGACTGACTTGACAATATCAATACCTGCTGAATCGCCAATATTCAATCCAGTGCTAATTGAGGCTAATTGTAAACCAATACTTGCACCCTCAAGAGACGACTGCCAACCACCATTAGAACTATTGAACAAATACTGGTTATCTAATTCTTTTGAAGTTTTTAGAGATGCTACAGGTTCTATGGTCAGATTGCTATATTCCTTATCTGTTGCAGTACTAATCAAGCGACCAGTATAAAACCCTGTGCCAGGTAATAATGTTAGTGGCGGTTCTTCTGAGTAAGACTCAGGAATTCGGTTATTTGTATTAGTTGGGTTAATGGTTAGGTTATCTAAAGAACCTGAGTAGCTGTAAGCACCAATGCCGTGAAAATGGCTTGATTCTGGTGTGTCTTCATTTCTGTGTGCAAAAAGAAGGGTTAAACGATTGTAGTTGGGGTTCTCCAATCCTGCGTATGTCCCTGTAGAGAGAGCCTCCAAACCATCTAACCCAATGTAAAAGCCCGTTTCTTCTGAATGATTATGAGTATCATCTGCTTGTGCGGGTGTTAAAGCGGTAGATAAAACCAGCGGTGCAACGACTAAAAAGCTGACTGCAAAAGACGCAGATGCTTGCCCTGTTTGAGTTACTTGCTTTTTCGAGCAGGTAGTGTTTCTTGAAACCACCACACTTCTCCATTAATGTATAATTTTTCTACACGATAATGATTATCATTGTTTTGAGAAGGTTGTCAAGATACTAACCTGCGACTTCTCGCCACGTGAGTCAAGGGAACAGGGAAGAAGGAATAAAGATGTACTGAGTTCTATCCAAAAATCAAATAGGATTTATTACTTATTACAGATGCATAAAAATAAAATATTTGGTGATTAAATTATGTGATTATTTCGCTGAAAGCCAAAATAATCGCAAGTTCGCACAAAAATATAAAAAGATTTATGATAGGTGATAATGATTATCCATAAGGTGAGACAAGAGGAATTTAGAGTATGGTGGCTGACGTAATCAACAATTCAGTTCCCGTTACTGTTCTTACAGGCTATTTGGGAGCAGGTAAAACGACTCTACTCAATCACATCCTCACCTACGAACACGGCAAAAAAGTTGCTGTGATTGTCAATGAATTTGGGGAAGTGGGTATTGATAATCAATTGATTATCGATGCAGATGAAGAAATATTTGAAATGAACAATGGCTGTATCTGTTGTACAGTACGTGGCGATTTAATTCGGATCATTGGCAATTTGATGAAGCGCCGCGATCAATTTGATCATTTAGTAATTGAAACGACTGGATTAGCCGATCCTGCACCGGTGATTCAGACGTTTTTTGTTGATGAAGATTTGCAAAGCCAACTGTCTCTAGATGCGGTGGTGACAGTCGTAGATGCCAAGCACATTTGGCAGCACTGGGATGCAGACGAAGCTCAAGAACAAATTGCCTTTGCTGATGTAATTTTACTTAATAAAACAGATTTAGTAAAGCCAGAAGATTTAGATGAATTAGAAAAACGGATTCGGGCGATGAATGCGATCGCAAAAATCTACCGTACCCAAAATTCTGAACTAGGAATGGATGCTTTATTAGGTGTCAAAGCTTTTGATTTAGATCGTGCATTAGAAATTGATCCAGATTTTTTAGGCGAAGATGCTCATGTACACGATGAAAGTGTCTTTTCAGTGGCTTTAGTAGAAGCAGGTGCAGTCGATGGAGAAAAATTAAACACTTGGCTTTCGGAGTTACTGCGTACCCAAGGGTCAGATATCTTTCGGATGAAAGGGATTTTAAATATTGCTGGAGAAGATAATCGATTTGTATTCCAAGGAGTACACATGATATTTGATGGCAAACCCGATCGCCCCTGGAAACCGAGCGAAACCCCCAAAAACGAACTAGTCTTCATCGGTCGCAATCTTGATGCAGCCCAACTCAAGCAAGATTTTCTTGCCTGTTTAGCGTAAATAAAAAGTTAGGAGTTAGGAGTTAGGAGTTAAAAATTCGTAACTCCTGTAGAAAATATGAACTTCACAACCAAATCTAAGGAATTTGAACAACACTATTCGGGGACACTTTCAGATTATGTAACTGCGATCGCTTGGTCGTTTTGTCTTGCAGTTTTTAACTGTAATATTTGCTGTTGCTGTTCTGTGAGTTGATTTACAAAGATTTCCCACTGCTGGGAAGATAAACCCAATTTTTGCTCTAAACCCGCACCTAACCATTGATGTACCAATTGCCAGTGGTGTTGTTTGGCAAACTTTTCTACATGGTATTTAAACCGTTGTTGGAGATAATCGCGCTGACGGCTGGTTAAACCGAGAATTTGGTCAATTTCTGGGGCTGAAAGGTCTTGAAGTTTCAAGCTGAGGTAGTTCATACAATCAGATTGACCTTGAGACTCCAGGTATTTCATCAATTCAGTGATGACGCGATCGCGTTCTGATTCTTCTGATGGATCGAAATTAGTTTGGGCAATCATTTGCGATCGCAACTGTTGCACCGCCGAGTTCCGCTGGTAAGATTCTGCTTCTTCACCCTTAGCAGACTCCACCGCCATTTCAATATCCACGGTAGTTTCTTGTGGCTGACGACGAGCAAAACCTTGGGCCCGCAAGATAATCAATTGCTGATTTGCACCACCAGGTAAATTGATGCGGCGTTTGGCATACTGTTCTGTAAAAGCCATGTATTCAGCTAATTGCAGCTGAGTACGCGGCGTATGATCATTAGGTAGTTCGTTTTCTCTACGGAAAGCTTTGATAGCTTCGATATAAAATGCTTGTAAAAAATCTTCAATCAGGCTGTAACGAGCCTCAAAACCCAACTCAGAGCCAGATATAGTTACATGACGGTAAACCATAGCACCCAAACTGCTATGTAATTCCACCCGACCTTGTTTGGAACCCAGTTGGTAGTAACGTAAGCACTTTTGCATCCGATGCCTTCCCAACGTCATCTGCCACGATTTGATTTCCCCAGATGTTTGAATACGGGAACTTTTATCGCAAATGCGTTCTACTTCTACGGCTATGCGCTTTGCTAAAGCTTCTACACACTTGGGCGTTGCTTTCACTTGCGCTTGCATTTCCTCACACAGCAACTCAATTAAGGTATCACTGCTGCTATCTGAAAATTCTTCAGTCGAAACGTGGTTCTCAAAAATTGGTGTAGAGTTTGGTAGATTGACGACGTTAGCTTTCATGACTTTTCCAGGTAGTAGTATTGCACCGTAATTACAACGCAGACACAGCAATTAAGATCGTCCAAGGCTTCTGAATCTTTGGGCATTCATCCATCAAGACTTGCCGCATATAATGCTCACATCTAAAGCTCATATATAAAATATAGGAAGTACGGAAGAGTTACAGTTATGGCGATGTGTCGGTTCTTTCACAAGCCACTGCATTAACGCTGGGATACAAGTAGCCGCCATTTTCTCAAAGTTCTCAAATACCTTGCTGTGCCAACTGTTGCCACCATCCTGTTATATCCACCGCGTCACCCGACAGTCTGTCGTAGACATCGCCTTTAAATATGACAATTTCAAAACTGGAGTTGTTTTGATCACAATTTCCGAAACGGAGAGGTGTGCCTGTGAAGTGGAATTCTTATAATTCTTATACCCATGCTGCTGCTGCTTCCCAACCTAGACCCCTCCGTATAATTGCTGCTTCGTTTCCGGTCATGTCCAAGATAGTAGACACTTCATATGTAGGTTCCTCGCCAGTGTCAATAATGATGTCTACCAACTTATCCAAACGGTCAAATAGCTCTACCCGCGACTGAATCATTTCTGGATCTATCCGAATCATGCCATCATCTGCTTCATCTGATGGTAGATGTGCCGAAGTTGAAATAATCGGATTACCCAACGCTGCCAGCAAGTCCAAACACACAGTATGGTTTGGTACTCTAATTCCAGTACTTTTCCGCTTGGGGCTTTGCACCAATCGCGGTACTAATTTAGTCGCCGGGAGCAAAAACGTGTATGGCCCTGGAATCAGGCGTTTCATAATCCGATAGGCTGTGTCACTTACGAAGGCATAAGTTGCCACATTTGAAAGCGAGGGACATAAAAATGTCAGTGGTTTATCATTTGCTAGCTGTTTAATTTGCCGCACTCGTTCTACCGCCGACTTGGCATTTAAATCACACCCGATCGCGTAGACTGTATCAGTAGGGTAAAGCATGACTGCGCCACTAGAAAGCGCCGACTTTATTTCCTCTATTCGACGAATTTGAGGATTATCCGGATGAACTGGGAAAATTTTTGCCATAACTCGGTGAGTGGAGATGGGGGAGATGGGGGAGATGGGGGAGAGGGGGGAGAGGGGGGAGATGGGGGAGATGGGGGAGATGAGGGAGACAAGGAGAATAGCCATGTCCAATGACAAATGACAAATGACCAATGACCAATGACAAATGACAAATGACAAATGACAAATGACAAATGACAAATGACAAATGACCAATGACCAATGACCAATGACAAATGACAAATGACGAATGACGAATTTATTATGAATAAAATCGCTTATCTTCAATGTCCGACAGGAATTTCTGGTGATATGTGCCTGGGTGCTTTGGTAAGTTTGGGTGTTCCTGTGGAGTATTTAATTGAAAAACTCAATGGGTTGGGTATTGAACAGGAATATCGGTTAAGGGCAGAACTTGTCCAACGCAATGGTCAACAGGCGACTAAAGTCTATGTGGATTTAGTACAGGATGATCATCACCACGATCGCCACGATCGCGAACACAGTCACGATCACACACGCCACTTGCCAGAAATAGAGCAGATGATTCTCAAAGCTCAGTTGCCACCACGGGCAGAAGCTTGGAGTTTGGCGGTATTCCGACAGCTAGCAGTAGCAGAAGGGGCGGTGCATGGCATTTCTCCTGAAAAAGTTCATTTTCATGAGGTGGGTGCTATAGATGCGATCGTAGATATTGTGGGTACTTGTCTGGGGTTGGATTGGTTGGGGATTGAGAGTAATGAGGAAGGATTGCCTCTACTTTACTGCTCGGCGTTCCCGACTGGCGGCGGTACTGTTCGGGCTGCACATGGTCAGATGGCAGTACCAGTACCAGCAGTATTAAAGCTGTGGGAAATGCGGGGTTGTCGAGTTTATAGCAATGGCATTGATCGAGAACTGGTCACACCAACAGGAGCGGCGATCGCCACTACTTTGGCAAGAGATTTTGGTTCACCACCTGCGATCGCAATCAAGCAGATAGGACTGGGAGCAGGAACCATAAATTTACCCATTCCCAATATTTTACGCCTCTGGTTGGGTGAAAGTACAAGTTTACAGTCAAATTTCAGTGATTCTGAAGGTACTAGCTCCAATTTGGAAACCATCACGGTGCTAGAAACCCAAATTGATGATTTAAATCCACAAGTGATCGGCTATGTATTTGAGGCGTTGTTTGCTGCTGGGGCGCTGGATGTTTTTACCCAGGCGATCGGCATGAAAAAGTCCCGTCCAGGAATTTTGCTGACTGTGATTTGTCGTCCAGAAAATTTACTCAGTTGTGAAGCCGTTATATTCCGCGAAACCACTACTTTGGGCATTCGGCGCACAACTCAACAACGCGCCATTTTACAACGAGAAATTCAACAAGTGGAAACGGAATATGGCAAAGTGCGTGTCAAAGTAGCATGGAATGAACAATCACCAGAAAAAGTTATTGCTAATGTGCAGCCAGAATATGAAGATTGTGCAGAATTAGCGCGAAAACATAATATTCCCTGGCGCGAAATTCAACGGCTGGCGCTACAGCGTTGGTATTCATAGCGCAATACGCTTGGGTTAAGCATTTCTTTCTTCTCTCTGTGTCCTTGGCGTCTTCTCTACGAGACGCTCCGCGTTGGCGTTAGCCTCTCGTAGAGAAGGCGGTTCGTTAAAAAATTGACACTTTAACAGAGTTTTAGCCTTAACTCAAACGTATTGGTAAGGTATTAACTTTTACAAGAAGCAACCAAATTGGCGACGATCGCAACTAGTTCTCCTGGATCGACAGGTTTAGGCACATGAGTCTGAAAGCCCGCTTCTAGGGCCAAGCTACGATACTCGCTATCGCCATAGGCTGTTAAGGCAATAGCGGGGACTTTTCCACAAATATCAGGCTTCAGCGTTCGGATCTTGCGGATGAGCGTGTAGCCATCTTCACCAGGCATAGCAATATCACAAATCAAGACATCTGGTTGCAACTCAGGTAATACTTTCAATGCTACCTCTGCTGATGCAACTGCCATGATAGTGGCTCCATCAGCTTCTAACACGGTAGTTATGTAAAAGCGGCTATCTTCATCATCATCAACTACGAGGATGTTTAAGCCAGCAAGGGGGAGAGGAGGTTCCATAACATCTCCATTAACGTTGAGCAAATGAAAGTTACTTCTAATGAGCTGCTTGTTTTTTCCTTTTATAACCATATTATTGGTAATTTTACTGCGATCGCGTCTATTTTCCTAGACAATAACTCAATTCGTCCAGCCACCATCCAATTGATACCAAGTCTACTCAATTACTATAGCGGTTCCTAATTGCATGGAATACAGACCTAACAAGAACAGCCCGCAATACGGTTCGGTTAAGACTAAAAATAAAAATGTGTAGGTTGGGTTGAGCAATGCGTTACCCAACAAAGAGAAAGAAAATGTTGGGTTTCGTTCCTCAACCCAACCTACGAATATTCACAAAGCGTGCAGTATTGGAACAGCCCCAACCCTTGTAGCGTTGGGGAGTAATACTCAAAGCCTCTCAGGAGTAGGAGAGAGGAATGGAAGTGAGGTCAAAACTGTACTGCACTCAAGGGAGAACCGCTATAATTATGCCCTCGCAACCCCACCCCGCTTTTGTCTAGTGACAAAATCTCCCCTCCCCGTTCACGGGGAGGGGATTAAGGGGTGGGGTAAAATGAGCTTTTAGTTGAGTCAACTCAAAAGTTGATTACTCCCATTCGATGGTTCCAGGCGGCTTAGAGGTGATGTCATAAACGACCCGATTCACACCTTTGACCTCATTTACAATCCGAGTGGAAATCACTTCTAGGACATCGTAAGGTACTCTCGCCCAATCAGCAGTCATCCCATCTTCACTGGTAACAATCCGTAAAACAATCGGGTAAGCGTAAGTACGTTTATCTCCCATAACGCCAACACTACGAATTGGTAGCAATACAGCAAACGCTTGCCAGAAATCATGATACATACCGCGTTGGTTAATTTCTTGGCGTACAATCAAATCAGCATCGCGCAAGATGTTTAACCGCTCAGATGTGACTTCCCCCAAAATGCGAATTGCTAAACCAGGCCCAGGAAAAGGTTGGCGTTGGACAATTTCTTCTGGTAAACCAATGGAACGCCCAACTTTGCGGACTTCATCTTTAAATAGTTTCCGCAGTGGTTCCACCAATTTAAATCTTAGGTCTTTGGGCAAACCCCCAACATTGTGATGACTCTTAATTTTCACCGCTACTCGCTCACCAGTTTGGGGATCAACGTTGGTGTCAGCAGACTCGATCACATCTGGATAAAGAGTCCCTTGAGCCAGATAGTCAAACTGACCGAGGCGCTTGGATGTTTCCTCAAATACACTGATAAATTCGTGTCCGATGCGGCGGCGTTTTTCTTCAGGATCTGTGATCTCAGCAACTCTAGCTAAAAAGCGATCGCGGGCATTAACGTACTCTACAGGAATGTGAAACTGCTCTTGGAACAGCTTTACCAATCGCTCTGGCTCATACTTTCGCATAAAGCCTTGGTCGATAAACACGCAAGTTAGTTGCTCACCAATGGCTTTATACAGCAAGAAGGCCAAAGTAGAAGAATCCACTCCACCAGACAGCGCCAACAGCACCCGCTTTTCACCAACTCTGGCGCGAATTTCTCGAATTGCTTCTTCCACAAAAGCTGCTGTTGTCCAAGTGGGTTCGCAATCGCAGATGTGATAGACAAAATTACGGATTAATGCTATGCCACCAAGAGAATGCACTACCTCTGGATGGAACTGAACGCCGTAAAGCTTCCTTTCGTGGTCGGCGATCGCGGCACAGGGAGTATTTTCTGTATGTGCCAGCAATTCAAACCCTGATGGCATTTGGGTAACTGAGTCTCCATGACTCATCCACATGGTGGTGCCATCTTCAACATTGGTGAGCAAATCTGTGGGATCATCAATATATAATGAGGCTTTGCCGTATTCACCTCGGTCAGCCTTTGCCACTTCTCCACCGAGTTGGTTGACCATCAGCTGCATCCCATAGCAAACACCCAAGATGGGTATTCCCAAATTCCAGATTTCTGAGTCACAATGGGGAGCGTTATCACCATAAACCGAACTCGGCCCACCGGAGAGGATGATTCCCTTTGGATTGAGTTGGCGCAAATGTTCAGAAGTAGTGCGATATGACAAAACTTCAGAGTATACTTGAGTCTCGCGGATGCGACGGGCAATTAGCTCAGAATATTGAGAGCCAAAATCCAGAATTACAATCAATTGGCGATCAAGTCTCCCAAAATTTTCCAATGTTTGGGGCGCTTGTTCAGTTGGTAGAGTCACCGCTGTATTCATGACAGGAGAGTTATATCTGTTAAGGATAAATAGATGCTTTGTGGTCTATGGTGATGCTATTATTCAGCCTGGAGAGGCGAATAATGATATAGGGAGCCTTCACAAACGCGAGTTTATGTGCGTTTGCCTAGTCCCTGAGTCGCAGATGGTGTTAGAACGATAAATCTACCCTAGAGTGGTTACTTAAAGGATTATTTATTTGGATTGTTTACGATTATTCATCATAAATTAACATAATTTTCCCATCAACAGACCAGCAGTTTTACTCTTCACGATAATTTTGCGATCGCGATCAAAGAGAATAGAGCCACAGATTGTACTTCCTGTGCTGCTTTGGCTATGGTTTTGAATGTATTCTTTAGAACGAACATCGATAGTTTCGGCGATCGCACTGTAAACTTGGCTTACCCAATCACTACCAGTTGCAGCATCTAGGGATTTCAGGTATGTTAGTGCGGCTTCGGCGGTAGCACTGTCAAATACAGCTTGGATATCTGGTAATTTTAAACCTGCGATCGCACAGTGGGCTGCCAAAATTTCCCGCCGTCCATCAGCCAAGTAGTGATGAGTGTGAAAAATCCCTCCAGCCAGTTTCATCAGCTTACCGTGATAGCCAAATAATAAGATTTCTTTCACGCCCAGCACATCAGCTTCTACCAACATTGGGCCGAGCCAGTTAGCAGTTTTGACCAATTGTTCGGGATTAATCCCTAGTTTACGCGCCAAATCTAGGCCATTCTCCCCGATACAGAATACTAAAGTTGCAAAACGACTGGCTTTATTTTGTAATTCAGCCCGAAAAACTGCAAGCTGATCTGGTGTACTCAAAGGTTGAGAAATGCCGGTTGTTCCTAAAAGGGAAAGTCCTTCAACCACACCAAAGGCAGAATTTGAAGTCCGAACAGCGAGCGATCGCCCTTGGGGTAGAATAATAGTCACCGTGATTTTTTCCCCAGGTGCTAGCATCCGTTGCAAATTCTCTTGCAACAGCCTTTGAGCATAAGCGTAAATAGCCGGCTTATCATCAGCATTTAATTGCCTACCAATTCCTTCCCCACCTTTAATAATTACTGCTTCCTCATCCCCCTCATCCCCCTCATCCCCCTCATCCCCCTCATCCCCCCCATCCCCCTCATCCCGTCCTCTCCACTCCACGAGTGCCCAAATCGGTGTATCTTTAGTCAAATCAAGATTATCACCGGGATCGCTGCGGGTGATTGCTAAAGCCGTATTCTCAGATAATCCTGCTACCTGTTCAATCGGGATTTCTGCGATTTGGCTGGGTTCAATCAAATCTAGAGATGCTAAAATTAGGGGTTGGCGATCGCGTAACCAGTGTAAAGCTGCAACAGCAGCAGCGCACGCAAAGACGGGAAGTGTGTATCCAGAACGGGACATTTTTTAAATTTAAAAATCAAAATAATTCTTCAAAATTGTTCGCGCAGCGTCTCATAGAGAAGACTATTTCAGACAGCTATTTAGACCTCAACTGTAGCTTACTTCCTTCAGGGGAACGGCATCAGTAAGCGGCGGTGAAAAAACTTGAACCAAGCGCAGCATCTCCTGTCCCTCGGCTTCACTGTGTTGTTAGACATTTACCGACAGCCTAACTAACAACAGTAATAGAAATTTTAAGTGTAGCAAGCTTCATACTTCTGGCAACCATTCACTCTGGCATTGAATCACAAAACTAACTACAAGTTGCTTAGAGGAAAGTAGCTCCGTTAAAAATCGTTTTGCAGCTTCGTTGCATATATCTCTGTACTCATGCCAGTGGGTTACCTGAGTTGAAGAGTAGTCAGCTACCAAATCTAGTCTTGGCTGAATCAAAGTATCTTTTAGAACAAAGGTTTCGATACTAATAATAGCAAGGTCATTCTTCTGGCACTCATCAACCATTTCAAGCCCTACTGAGGGTGACACGTATATTTCTGAGCTTTGCACAAAACCACGTTCACTGTAGCGTTGAAGAATATCAGATTCCGATAACATTATGATTAGCCTCTTTACAGCGATTTTCAGGTAAATGAACCACAATTATGAAACCTAACCCCCAGCCCCTTCCCTACAAGGGAAGGGGAGAAAATCAAAGCCTCTCTCCTTGTAGGAGAGAGGAATGGAAGTGAGGTCTGTTTGTGGTTCAAATACATGAAAACTGCTGTAACTATTAATCACTAATTTGTTTATGTCAAGTTATCTTTCAATCTGCCCGTATTTATACTGCAAATGTTTAACTATTGATTATACTCATGTTTGGCACCATGACGAATGAATACACAACCCATTTCTTCCAGGTGTTTGATCAAGTCCCGTCGTTTCACGATACCTCAAGTTCAGCTAGTCTTCGGACACTGGGGATTGTTCCACTCGTTAATTCTTTGTAAATATCAGTTAAATTCTCCTTCAATTCGTTTTCGGTTTCTGCCTGAGTCCAGTAGTCTGGATACTCTTCCAGATAACCAAGCCACATCTGGTCATCTTGCCAGTAAACATATTTTTTCGTTGTCATAGGGTGAAAGACTTATGAACTTCTCCAACTATGCCAACCATCTTATCAAACTGGGCGATCGCTCTCGGTGCGATCGCATTGTTCTGCCCTATTTTCAACCTACGCTAACAGTGAAATAATCCGATCAGACAGATTTTCGTCTGGAAGCAGTTTCACAGGGATACCACAAATAACTTCTTCTCACGATCAGCAGCAAAAGCTAGACACGCTTTGATGTCTTCGGAAGTTAATTCCGAAAAATCTTCTAGTATTTCTGTTTCACTCATTCCACCAGCAAGATACTCCAAAATATCATAAACAGTGATTCGCATTCCCCGGATACAGGGGTTACCACCGCGCTTTCCAGGTTCAATGGTAATAATGTCGTGGTAATTCATAAATTAGTCAAGATATTTGTTTAATCAATGACAGCAGGAAGTAATATAGCAATCCTAAATCATTTGTGATCAAGAAAATCGCTGAAATACTTATATAGCGGTTCTCAGTTGAGTTCAATACAGAATAAAAAAATACTCAACTACTTCTTGTGGGGCTGGCTTTTCGGGCCACCCCACAAGATTGGGTAATTTATTTGTTGTCAGTCCCTATGGTTATTTTGACGGACATTATATTTATTTAACTCACAAAATCGCTCCAGTTTCTTTCAAATAAACCCGTGTAAATGGTTCATCTTCACCCAAAGTATAATCTTCAATCAACCCTTTGCGACGAATAGAAATACTGTTGCCTTTTCTAATCACTACAGTCGAGCTATCGAAAACATCGCGCACCAGAATCATCTCAGTTTCGGTAGGATTATCCAAAACTACTATATTACTATTTTGGTAAAACATACCCTGTTCTTCTAAAATGTCTTCCGCGTACTCGGCAATCAGCAAATCAAGTTTGGGATGACGCAGCAAAGTTTGGACATTGCTGTTGTAATCCTTGCTTAATACTTTTTTCGAGCGATTCACAAAAACTGCATCACGACAAACAGCGCCTATTGTCGAGTTGGGATGCTGCAAAAGGATATGGTCAATGGTCGTTTGCAGTTCCTCAACTGAGATTTTATTAAAGGTAATAATTGGTATCCTGGCATCAGCACCGGACTCAAAAAAGGTTTCTAAAATATGAGAAGGCACATCGACGCTTTCACCCACAGAAGGTTTAAGATGCATTAAAATTCCTGGTGCAGCGTTGATTTCTAGGATGGCAAAGTTACTCGACTTCCAAGATTCTGCGAGACTTTTGGTAATGACATCAATACCGAGACAAGTTAGTTGGAAATATTGGGCAATATCTTGCGCCAAGATAATATTGTCATCATGAACTGTCTGGGTTGCATCGATGCTTATACCTCCGGCTGAAAGATTGGCGACTTTACGCAAGTAAACAGTACGTCCCTTCTCAATCACGCTGTCTAATGACAAGCGCTGTTCCTGTAGGTAAAGTTCCATCGCATCATCGATTTGAATTTTACTCATCGGTGAGGTGGGCGTGTCTAAACGTGCAGGTT
The DNA here is from genome assembly GCF_020829445.1 of Nostoc sp. CHAB 5836. Taxonomy (GTDB): domain Bacteria; phylum Cyanobacteriota; class Cyanobacteriia; order Cyanobacteriales; family Nostocaceae; genus Nostoc. The sequence continues at coordinate 36,720 of NZ_JAIVFV010000014.1, read as the reverse complement.
TGCGGTTCTCTTGGCGAATTAACTCTGCAAGCGTTAAATGCCCATCACCGACAACCGATGCTGGACGGCGTTCTGTGGCGGCGACAAATCTACCATTAACACATAACAAACGAAAATCTGATCCAAAGATGCTTTTCTCAACAATTATTCGGGTTAGCTGATTTTCGGGAATCGCTGCCAGTGCCCTATTATAAGCAGATACCAGTTCTTTGGAGTCTTGCACCTCAGCTGTGACGCCAATTCCTTTGTGACCTACCACTGGCTTAACTGCAACTGGGTAGCCAATTTCTCTTGCAGCCGCCAAGGCTTCTTTCTCGGAAAAGACAATATTACCTTCAGGCACCGGAAAACCCAAGGTCTTTAAAAATGCCTTACAGTCATCTTTGCGAGTAGTAAACTCCGAATCTAGATGGCTATCACAGTTAAATGTTGTGGCTACCCCCCGGATATGTTTTTTCCCCAAGCCATATTGCATTAATCCTTCTTCCCACAAATAAAAGGTGGGAATACCTTTTTCGTAGGCTGTTCGCAATAGGGCGTAAACCGTGGGGCCACCGTAAACAGATGCGCGGAATTTATTTTGTAGCCTCACCAGTTGCTCATCAAAGGTAAAGTCTTCGTCTTGGGTAATAGCTTCAAACCAATCCCAAACAAAGTAAACTACTTCTCTAGTTGTGCGTTCATGTAGTGATTGGATGCTAATTCGTGTGCAATTTGGATATGGTTTAACACTCCAGTGGTTAAGGTGTAAATCCATGTCTAGCTTTCCGACTTCCGACACAACTTCAGCAAATAGATGGGCATGGGATTCGTAGGTTTGGCTGCCCAGATTTGGATAGCGATGTCTACCAATGCTCGCAATATAATCTTCAACGGGCAAAGGCTCTCTAGAGTCAATTAGAGCAAAATCAAATACTAGCGCTCCTACATCTAAATAGGGGTTGGGGCCAAGGTAATGCTTGAAGTTGAAAATATCGAAGACATCCGTTCTTCTAGCATTAATGCGGACTAATTCACTGCTTTTTTGTAGAACCATTGATTATGAACCTTCGGCTAAACACCCTAGATTTTAAATGCTGAGTTTTGGTTACTCAGACTCATTGATTGTAGATTGATTCACATTAATTTTGGAGAGTGATAGCTTTGCAATTAAGCTAATCAGAACCCAGGCTAACTCTATCACTAAGCATTTTCAACTACCTCAAGGCGTAATTAAATTACCATTCCTCAGCCAGGAATCAATAACAGTGAATTCCAGGGCTATTTCGTTCTAAATCTAAAAGTTGTAAGTAGAGTGACGCAAATAAAGCATAATGATGCTAGTTTGCTTACCAGCCAAGCAGAAATTCTCTATCAGGTCGCAGAGAACATGGAAACCGTAATCGCAGAGCATGAGGAAGAGTAACAGCGATGGATATAGAATCCCAAATCAGACTTGAATCAAGCCAAGCAGCTTCTTTAAGCAAGGAAGCTAACCGTGCCTTTGCAGTCCGGAACTTTGCTCAGGGAAGGGAATTAATGAAACAGGCAGTAGAAGCTGGGAGGAGATGCCGCACACTGATCCAGCAACTCCAAGGGAATAAGCTAGTTTGATTAGTCAGGCTCACTAGAACATGCTATGTGTTTGTAAGCTCAGATCACTGGAACTATACTTTCCAGCCGCAGCAACCACTGATTAAAATGTTGACACTCTTGACGTATCGTATCCAAACCAATATCAATGGCAAGCAGCGCACCATGCAGTGGTTTATCGTATCCATTGCAACAATTGCCAATGCGTTTTGATGGTGCTGTTAGTGGATTATCGTTAATATGCTCAGGTGAAGCAAAAGCGTTGCGTTCTGCTTGTAAAATACTGACCACACTTGCATCGAACCACGCAGCAAATGCTTGTGGCTGACTATACAGAAGTCCTTCAAATTCGTAAACCAGCAAATTCGGGATAAAATTCTTGTGCCCGATATCCTTACCCATTTCCTGTTCAAGGTATTCAGCCTTCTGGAACAGGTCACTGGTTTTTGGCAGGGAACTGCTTCCTGGAAAATCAGTGGGCAGGGCATACAGATCAAATATTGTGCTGACGAACGCCGTTTTATCTTCAAGGCACTTGCGCTGTAATTGTGGCTTGATTTTGGCATAACTCACCACACCGCCCTTCCCCGTTGAACTGGTTTTTACCAAAATGGGGTTGAGGTAGATGTTTTTCTCCTGAAAATACTCATACAGCAATTCCCGCACGAATGTTTCCTCGGTTTGCCCTTCAACGAAAATATGGACTCGAATCATCGTGACGGTCTTCCGCCTAGAAGGTTCTTTTTCCAAAGATCACCCAGACTATAGTCTTTAAGCCATTCCTCCAGATCGTGCTGATTCAGCCGATGAAGGGAGGATTTACCCTGATCGCGGTCTACAACAATCACATCCTTTGCGTTAAATTCGTTGAGCAGTTCCACAGACTGCGTTGAAATAATCACCTGTTTTTTTGTACTACGTATCAAGGAAGCCAGAACAGTGATGGCATACGGATGGAGACCCAGTTCTGGCTCATCTACCAGAATTGTCTCAGGTTGCAGTTCTTCTGGTTGCAGAAAAACCGTTGCCAGACAGATGAAACGCAGCGTTCCATCCGAAAGTATATGCGCCTTGAACGGAATATCGTGCCCTCGCTCTAACCATTCCAACTCAATAACTTCCTTGTTTTGCGGGGAAGGACGCAAGCGAAAATTCTTAAAGAACGGCGCAACAAGCTGGATGGTTTTGACAATTTTTTGATAGGATGACGAGTAGGTGTTTTGCAACAGATACAAGAAAGAGGCAAGATTACGGGCATCAGGACGCAGATAAGAGTTGTCATTGATACCATGCGGCTGTTTTATATAGGCACTGTCACTGGTGTCATGAAAATGGTACACCCGCCACTGCTGCACAGCAGGTAAAACGTACTTGTCAATTCCAGTACGTGTGCCAGTGAGAGCCTTTGTCTCGAAATGCCCCCTCCCTATTTCATACTCACCCCTCACATTCCACCAGAAGGACTCCGAAGCGAACATCAGACGATTATCTTGGGTTGGCTCTAATGTGGCGAAGTATCCATTATTGCCGAAGTATAACTGAAACTCCAGTTGCTCTGTTGTTTTGCGCCCAAAGTGCAGTAATGCATCAGGGCCACCCTGGCGACTGACAAATACTTGCAGGTTCTGCTCAAGCAACTGCTGAACCATGCGGAAAAAGCCAATAAAATTGGATTTTCCCGCCCCGTTAGCGCCAATCAAAACGTTTAGTTTGGAAATATCAAGGTCACATTTGGCGATAGACTTGAAGCCTTCCAAGACTATTTTTGACAGTTGTTTCTCACTGTTCGTTTCCGTCATAGAACAGCCCCCCGATAGACAGGCTTTTTATATGCTGGTTTCATTTTATTTGTAGGACTTACGCAACTGGCATATTATTTGGAGTTTGTAGTGAGGACTTTAGTCCTCTTTCATCAGGGCTGTTCGCGGAGCGTTCCCGTAGGGTAGCCCTTACTACAAACTAAAAGCTTTTATTTTTTGTGACACTTGCCTAAGTCCTAATTTGGTAACTTAGCTCGACACAAAACGTGCTGCCCTTCAAAGGCTAGGAATTAAACCCCTAAACTTTGTTAAACCCACGGAATTGAGTTAACACCCTAAAAATTGCTAGAACAAGTTACTCAATGCTCAAAGAAGTCCTGCTGATTCATATAATCTTTTGAGCATTGCTGAAATCTTCGTACCATAATCCAAATCTGCTGACCACCGCCCTGATAGCTGATCAATTAATGGCGCAATTCCCCGCGTCACAAAGCGAAATCTGGGATCTACTACTTCTTGTACCAAAGGTTCTAAACTGGCGTAAGCTTTCAAATGTTGGACGTGCGCCCTCACTCCAATTCTGGCACTTGCAAAAGATGCAGCTTCCGAACCACCACCGATCGCACCTAAGCCGGCAAAGTTATTTTGCTCAGGTCTAATATCACCACCAAACCGTAAAAATCCGGTTTCAACACACATTTGGCAAAAGGCAATATCATAGTTAACTCCTTCTATCCCTGCTTCTTCCCGATAAAGTTTTGGGATATCAGGAAAGCTTACTAAAGCATTTTCATTATTGTTTCTCAAAAATAATTGTAACTGGACTTCGGAAGTATTACCATTGGACATTAGCCGGTCAAATTGACCAGGGCAAACCACCAAATTCGATCGCAAGCTGACAGTCCGAGTTGCAGCATCCCAAGTGACTGCAACATTAAAATCTCGCAGTTCGATCGCTTTGACATAAACTACTTTCCGATAGGTAATCCGATTCACATTAGCCGCTTTTGAAAGGTCAATGCGCAGACGGTCTACTAAATCAATGGGGATGTAAGCATTACCATTAACTAAAACCCCTTGCTCTGAGTAATTTTGCCCATTAATATTAATCTTAATTGCCGGATAATTTGCTTCGGTCCCAGTTCCAGGAGTGGGGTCAATCACACGACTCCAAGTTACTAATCCATCCACAATTCCCAAAGCAAAATCACGGCGACGACTTTGCAACAAAGCCCGATCTTCGGGATTGCTAAGAAACCCCACTTGCATCACCAAAGCTGGAAGCGTTGTTCGCCGACAGAATGCTAAACTACCCAATCCACTATCTGTATCTGGCTTGACTCCACGATTCGGTAATTGGGGTACGCGGCGCAACAATCCGATTAGCAACTGTTCAGCATTGCTCTTGCGATCGCTATTATTCGCAATGTAGAAGACGCTAGCCCCACGCACAGAAGGGCTGTTAGCCGCATCAGATTCAATTTCTAGGGCGATATCACCCCGGCGGCTACGGGAATTGATCCAAGTGATAGTTTGGGCGGCGCTTAAGTCATCAGGGACTGCCAAAATTTCCAAATTCCGTGCCCTCAGTTCCGTGACAATCAAATCTCGCAGCAGAATCATTTCTTTAGCTTCAGTTGTACCACCTGCGATCGCACCTGGATCGATTCCTCTCGTTTCTTTGCCTCCATGAGCTGCTGATATAAAAATACGCCCCATTTCCAGTATTTCCTTGGGTAAAATTAAGTGTAAGCAATTGTATATAAGTAGGTCGGCGCAATTAGAGCTAACTGGCTAAGGCTGTCATTGGTCATTTGTCATTTGTCATTTGTCATTGGTCACTTGTACTGAGCAAAGTCGTTGGCGCAGCCTCTCCAAGAGTTGTATTGGTTATTAGTAAGGGTTTTAAGCTTCTTTACGTTTCGTAACATACTTGATTTTTTCACACCAATGTACTTACTGAGTTTTTTTCACAAATCAAATCGGATTCCTATCTCATTCTTGCTCTAGTAACAAGAATATAATAGCTATCAGAAGTCTTTTGTCATTTGTCCTTTGGTATTTCTCCAAAGTTCATGACCGATGACCAATGACCAATGACCAATGACAAAGCCATGCAAATCCCCCGCTTGCACCCAGACACAATTGAGGAAGTTAAATTACGGGCTGATATTGTCGATGTCGTCTCTGAATACGTAGTTTTACGCAAACGTGGCAAAGATTTCGTCGGTTTGTGCCCCTTCCACGATGAGAAATCTCCCAGTTTTACCGTCAGCCAGGCCAAGCAAATGTACTATTGCTTCGGCTGTCAAGCTGGGGGAAATGCCATTAAATTTGTGATGGAGTTGGGAAAGCGCTCTTTTGCTGAGGTGGTACTGGATTTAGCACGACGTTACCAAGTACCGGTGCAAACTCTCTTACCCCAACAACGCCAAGAATTACAGCGTCAGCTATCTTTGCGTGAGCAATTATATGAAGTTCTGGCAACATCCGCCCAGTTTTATCAACACGCCTTACTACAATCGCAAGGGCAAAAAGCAATTGAATATTTGCAATCTAACCGCCAACTCCAAAAAGAAACTATACAGCAATTTGGTTTAGGTTATGCCCCCGCAGCTTGGGAAACTCTCTATCGTTATCTCGTGGAAGATAAACATTACCCAATACAGATACTAGAAAAAGCGGGGATGATTAAGCCACGCAAGGAAGGAGGCGGTTATTATGATGTATTCCGCGATCGCTTGATGATTCCCATCCGCGATGTCCAAGGGCGCGTCATTGCCTTTGGTGGTAGAACTCTGACTGATGAGCAGCCTAAATATCTGAATTCACCAGAAACCGAACTTTTTAGTAAAGGTAAAACATTATTTGCCCTGGATCAAGCTGCATCTGGGATTTCCCAACTGGATCAAGCGGTGGTGGTAGAGGGATATTTTGATGCGATCGCTCTCCACGCCGTTGGTATTAATAACGCCGTCGCCTCCCTCGGTACAGCCTTAAACTTAGAACAAGTGCGGCTAATATTACGCTACACCGAATCGAAGCAATTAATACTCAACTTTGATGCTGATAAAGCCGGAACTAATGCTTCTGTTCGGGCGATCGGTGAAATTGCCGAACTTGCATACAAGGGCGAAGTTCAGCTAAAGATTCTCAATTTACCCGATGGTAAAGATGCTGATGAATACTTGCATAGCCATACAAGAGAAGATTATAGAGAACTGCTAAAAAATGCCCCACTTTGGCTAGACTGGCAGATTCAGCAAATTATTCAAGACCGCGACTTAAAACAGGCGACTGATTTTCAGCAAGTAACTCAGCAGATAGTCAAATTACTTAAAAATATAGCTAACAGCGATACACGCAACTATTACGTTTCTTACTGTGCAGAAATACTCAGCTTGGGAGATACCAGACTTATACCCCTACGAGTCGAAAATCTGTTAACTCAAATTGCTCCCCCTCCGGCTACATACTCTAAGCCCGTGTCAGCCCGAAAAGCATGGGGAAGTAGCAAAGTTTCTCCACTCCCCACAGAACGCAGCCTTTTAGAACACGCAGAGGCCTTATTACTAAAGATTTACTTGCATTGTCCCCAACAGCGTCAAGGGATTATTGACGAACTAGAGGAGCGAGATTTGCAATTTAGCCTTTCCCACCACCGATTTTTATGGCAACAGATTTTAGAAATTTTATCAAGTGATGGAGAAACAAAAAATCTCGCGTCTCAACCAAATTTAATTTCCCGTTTGCAAGACCAGTTCTTAGAATTTGGTAGCGAGATGGGGTTAATTTCCCATTTATTTCATGTGGATGAAAAAACTCAAAAAGAAATACTTCGGACTCCGCAAGTAGTTCAAGCTGCGATCGCTTGCATGGATTTGGTGATGCTTGAAAAACGCTATCGTCACTTTTTGGAACTATGGCAACAAACTGATCCAGAAACTGAACCAGAGCGGTATCAATCATATTATCAAGCTTTCTATGCTGAAAAAATCAAGCTGCAACAAATAGACCGACAACGGTTATTTCCCATCACAGAGTTGTTGTAGCCTCGCACTCCTGACAATTCAGGTTAGGGACTGACAAATAATTCGTAATGATGCTCCTGCGTCGCTACCGCTACGCTAACGTAATTCGTAATTGAATTAAGGCAGACACTTCGGGGTGGGGTTTTTACCTACCTCGAAATACAAGGACTTTTTTACCCACAAGAGACACAATACGGTTGGGTTAAGCCGTAAAAATAAATTTGCGTAGGTTGGGTTTCGTTCCTCAACCCAACCTACAACGGGCATTTGTTGGGCAGGGCTATTTCATTCTCATTAGGACTTACGCATCAAATCTCTGTTTTTCTCTCTGCGCTCTCTGTGCCTCTGCGGTTAAAAAGTAATTTATTTCACCACGGAGGCGCAGAGGACACGGAGTATAGAGCTTAAAGAGGAATTTATTGACCAATTGTAGGGTAATTTATTTGTTTGAAGTCCCTTAAAAGAGAGGTTTTCCAGTTGAAAACCTCACAAAGATTAGCGATCGCGTTTAGCAGAACGGCGCGACGCAAACGAACGAGCGCCAGGTTTATCGCCATTGGTGGCCGCCGGTGGCGCTAGCTTACGTTTTGCTGATGCCCGTGGTAAAGGTTTAGGAGTCCGAGCCGGACGCTTGTCACCTTCGGGTTTGGGTCTGTGTTGCTGTCCATTTGGGATTGCTTCTGGCTCAATATCGGGGTTGGGGCCAAAGCCAGCAACCACTTCCCTCACCAAGCGCTGTTCAATCAGTTTTTCAATATCTTTCAAAAGAGGGTATTCATCGACGCACACCAGCGATACGGCTTCACCTGACGCGCCAGCGCGACCGGTACGACCAATGCGATGCACATAATCCTCCGGCACATTGGGCAGATCGAAGTTAACTACATGGGGCAGTTCGCTGATATCAAGACCCCTAGCAGCGATATCCGTCGCCACTAATACCTGTAAGCTGCCATTCTTAAACTTTGCCAGAGCGTTGGTACGCACCGGCTGACTCTTATTACCGTGGATTGCCAGTGCTTGAATGCGGTCTTCGGCTAACTGCTTAACCAAACGGTCAGCGCCATACTTAGTGCGAGTGAACACTAGAACTTGATACCAATTATCTCGCCGAATCAGGTGAGCAAGTAATTGGCGTTTCTTGTCACGGTCTACCTGATAAACTTTCTGTGCGATCGTGTCGGCGGTAACGTTGCGGCGTGCTACCTCAATCATCGTCGGGTGATTGAGCAATCCGGCGGCTAGTGCCTTAATTTTGTCGGAGAAAGTCGCGAAAAATAGCAAATTCTGTCGCTGTTTGGGGAGAAGTGAGAGGATGCGGCGAATATCATTAATAAAGCCCATGTCCAGCATCCGATCTGCTTCATCTAGCACCAAAACCTCAATATGCGACAAGTTCAGTGTACCCTGATGTACGTGGTCTAGCAGTCGCCCTGGAGTCGCGACCAGGATATCCACTCGCCCCTTCAAACGCTGTTTTTGCAGATTAATACTGACTCCGCCAAACATCACCATTGAGTTTAACTTCAGGTACTTGCCATATTCACGCACGCTTTCTTCCACTTGTGCGGCGAGTTCGCGAGTTGGGGTAAGAACCAGTGCCCGGATTGGCGGGTATCCATTAAATGTACCTTTGCTCTTGTCGGACGACAACCGATGGAGGAGTGGCAGGGTAAAACTAGCGGTCTTGCCAGTGCCCGTTTGTGCCCCAGCTAGCAAATCGCTTCCCGACAAGACGGCAGGAATCGCTTGTAACTGAATTGGCGTGGGTTCGGTGTACCCTCGCTCGGTAACGGCACGGATAATTTCATTGGACAAGCCGAGAGTAGAAAAAGACATAAGACTCCAAAAATAACATCGGCCTGTCGCCAATGGCGGCGTCAGTCTGAGGCGGACGGATAAAAAAGCATTGAAAGGCTGGATGGGCAGTAGCGCAAAGACTGAGAGCGAATGCCGCAATACCCCATTATAACAGATTGCAGTCTATTGTGTCGCGAAAGTTGCTCCGATTCAGTGTTGTGTTAAATTGGCATTACCTGCTTTTAAAGCAAAGTATTGAACAAATAGGAGAAATTCATTATCGCAATCCAAAAGCAACTGATTAATTCACAAATCAAGTCACCTAGCGTCTTCTTGATTGACCATGAAAATAACAATCGTGGTCTGATCGACACTAATGAGGCGCTACAGCTAGCTGAAAGTTTAGAGCTGGACTTAGTTGTAGTCTCTCAAGGCAAAGATGCTCCAATCGCGAAGATTCTCAACTATGGGAAGCTTCAGTATCAAAAGAAAAAACGTCAGAGCCAGAGTGCTAGACCCACGGTAAAGGAAGTTCGGTTCGGTCTAAACGTGGGTTTGGCTGATTACAATTTACGTATCGAACAAGCAGGTCAGTGGTTGAGTAAAGGCGATTCTGTCAAGTTTGCCATTCGTTTACGAGGCCGAGAACATCAATATCGTGACAAAGCGGGAGAACTGCTAGACCGAATTGCAAACGATCTCAGTCAAGTAGGTAAAATCCAGTCCCTGGATAAACGCGCACTAGTTGTTCAAGTTATTCCTGCCTAGTTATCTGGCGATCGCTAGAGGATGTATTTGTGGCAGCTTGTAAGGAACGAAAAAAGCCGGAGTCAATACTGTAGCTTCTAGAGAAAAAACAGTCAACTGTTACTCAAGCTAAATCTGACCAGCAATTTGAGATTTGAGATTTTGGATTTTGGATTTTGGACTGACAAAAAATAAATTATCCAAAATTATTTGTACATTTTTAGAGGCGCAAGTCCTTGCGCCCCTAAGATGGGACATTTTAACTGGAAGTCCCTTAAAAGAATTTTGTGGTTCATGTCCCGTCCTTTGTGGGTAGGGTCAATCCCAAATTGCAAATCTAAAATCCAAAATCCTTTGACCGAACAAGGGCCACGCGCCGGGATATAACCAATCAATCGGCACATTTAGTGATTAGGTGTGTCAAGGCATCAATCAGGCGATCGCTTTCCATTGGTACAATATCTTTTCCATGCATCACATTTTGAGTAATATGAAAATGCACTAATGCTCCGATGAGAATTCTCGCTGTTGCCTCTGGGTCAGGTATATTTAGTTCTGGAGCCGCCAAGTAGTGAGTCAGAGTTTCCGCTACTGGCTTAATCATCGCCCGAACACAGATTTGAGCTAACTCAGGAAAACGGCCAGATTCCCCAATTAAAACTCGCATAAATGCACTATGCTCTTTGTCGTTAACCATCTGCTCCAATGCTTTGGTTTCTAACTGGCGCAGTATGGTGACAGGTTCTCCCTGAATCGGTTCTGTACCAAAAATGGAGTTATTTTTTTTGCTCGCCAGTTGCTCTAACAGTACTTTAAAAAGTCCTTCTTTGTCTTGAAAGTGGCTGTAGACCGTCGCTTTAGAAACTCCTGCTGCTACCGCTACCCGATCCATACTTGTACCAGCGTAGCCATTTTGGAGAAACTCTTGCATTGCTCCTTGCAGAATTTGCTCCACTTTATCAACAGAGTTATCTCGATCAACTTCGTCAGCTTTGATGCGTACCATTTATTAATCATCCTTTCTTGTAAACAATATTAATCGATGCTGCAAAGTGCCCTGGTACAAAGTGGCGAAAATAAATATCCCCTTTGTTGAGGGAGGTAGGGGGTAGGACAGCGAGAAGAATTCGTACAGGGTGCGTAAGTCCTATGTTGGATTCTTTTCGGAAATTGGTATTAGTCGTATCTTCTTGACTAAACTAGTCCGTTTAGTTTAGCATAGAATTGAACTGGACAGTTTAGTATAGGTTGCTAGTGGTGTAAGGGGAAATAGTATGGGGCAAAACACGAATTCAGAGGGTTTAAGGTCTTCTCATCTTTTACGATCGCCTCTTCTACTTACAATAATTGCATCTCTAACAGTAGGCGGAATCAGTGTTTATGCGTTGATGAAGCTTCAAGCTTCAGCAAATAACAAGCAACAAGCACCAGTAGCAATTCAGCCTGTGGTAAAAACAGTAACAGCATTAGGGCGGTTAGAGCCAAAGGGAGAGGTAATAAAACTGTCAGCGCCTTCTTCTGGTGAAGGAACTCGGGTGGAGAAATTATTGGTAAAAGAAGGCGATCGCGTCAAAGCAGGGCAGGTAATTGCGATTATGGACAGCCGCGATCGCCTACAAGCGAGTTTGGGTGAAGCACAAAAACAACTTCAAGTTGCCAAATCCCGCTTTAACCAGGTAAAAGCTGGAGCCAAACAGGGAGAAATTGGAGCGCGTCAAGCTACCGTCAATCGTTTGCAAGTAGAATTAGAAGGAAACGTTAAAACTCAGCAAGCCACAATTAATCGTATAGAAGCAGAACTGCAAGGGCAACAACGGAGCTTGCAAGCAACAGTGACTCGCGTAGCAGCCGAGAGACGTAATGCCCAAGCTGAGGTGCAGCGCTACGAAACTTTATACAAAGCAGGAGCAATTTCTAGCCAGGAAGTTGATAACAAACGCTTAAGCGCCGAAACTTCCACTCAAGCGTTAATTGAAAGCCAAGCTACTCAGACAAGAACTATCACTACCCTACAACAGCAGCTTAACGAAGCAAAAGCCAACCAGGAAGAAACCCTCGCCAGCTTACAACAGCAGATTAACGAAGCAAAAGCTAACCTAAATCAAACTGCCGAAGTCCGTCCAACAGATATAGCAAATGCACAAGCAGAAATAGACAGCGCTCAAGCCACCGTGGAGAAAATTAAAGCGCAACTGGCACAGGCATACGTTCTGGCTCCTAAAGCCGGTCGAATTTTGGAGATTAATACACGAGCCGGAGAAACTGTTGGCAATGAAGGAATTGTGGCTCTAGGTCAAACCGACCAGATGTATGCAGTAGTAGAAGTCTACCAAAGTGATATCAAGAAAGTGCGTCCGGGACAAGAGGTGCGAGTAAGCAGTGATTCCCTACGCAATGAATTGGGGGGAAGAGTAGATTGGATTGGTATGCAGGTAAAGCGGCAAAATCTCATCAACACTGATCCCTCTAGCAATATTGATGCCAGAGTAGTGGAAGTCCATGTGCAATTGAATAAACTATCCAGCCAAAATGCTTCCAGCTTAACTAATTTACAAGTCAAGGCGGTAATTGAACTTTAAAGGGCATTGGGAATGGAGCATGGGGCACTTGTCCGTAGCTCTGTCCTTGGCGCACCCTAAGTACAGATGCAGCATAAAATCGTGGCGAATTGAGGGTTGAAATTTAAACGCATAGGCGCTTTGCCTTCCCGCAGGGTAGGGGCGCAAAGGGAAGCGCATAGGCGCAACTCTTGGAGACGCACTCGCGAACGCCTTCCCGTCGGGTAGGTTCGCAGAGAATTCGCTACGAATTTATGAAATATTGTACTAAGAACAGAAGTATCGGGCATTGTTGTCTCCCTCATCTCCCCCATCTCCCCCATCTCCCCCATCTCCCTCATCTCCCTCATCTCCCCCATCTCCCCCATCTCCCTCATCTCCCCCATCTTTTATTATGAAATTAATTGAACAAGTGCGGCGGCGAACGCCTTTAGGATGGCTGCAACTGAGTCATGAAAAAGGCCGTCTTTTGGTGGCATTGTCAGGCATTGCCTTTGCTGATGTTCTGATGTTTATGCAGCTAGGGTTTCAGACTGCCCTGTTTGAAAGTAACACAATGCTGCATCGCAGTATGCAAGCTGATATGTTTGTCATCAGCCCCCAAGCACGTAACCTAGCAAATATGTCTAGCTTTACACGGCGACGACTGTATCAAGCAATGGATGTACCAGGTGTAAAGTCCGCAGAAGGAATGTATATCAACATTGTTGATTGGAAAAATCCCCAAACACATCAGAAGACAACAATATTAGTTATGGGGTTCAATCCTGATCAGCAAGTGTTTAACTTAGCGGATGTGAATCGCCAGATAGATGCTCTGAAGCTACCAGATACCGTTCTCTTCGATCGCGCCTCTAGAGGAGATTACAACGAAGCGATCGCTAAAATTGAACAAGGTAAAACTGTCACAACCGAAATAGAACGCCGCACAGTTACCATTAGTGGCTTATTTTCAGTCGGGGCTTCCTTCATCGCCGATGGTACTTTAATCACCAACGACCAGAACTTTTTGCGACTATTTCCCAGGCGAGAAGCCAGTGGTGTCAGTCTCGGTTTAGTCCAACTACAACCAGGTTATGACCCAAACCAGATGAAAACAGCTTTAGAATCTCACTTAGATGATGATGTTAGAGTTTTAACCAAAGCAGAATTTATCGAATTTGAAATAAATTACTGGAAAACAAATACTGCTATCGGGTTTATCTTCAGCCTCGGTGTAGCAATGGGGTTTATGGTCGGCGTGATTATCGTCTATCAAGTTCTTTCTACAGATGTGAATTCTCACATGAAAGAATATGCTACTTTCAAAGCAATGGGGTATAACAATCTCTACTTATTAGGTGTGGTGTTTGAAGAGGCAATAATTTTGGCAATCTTGGGCTTTATTCCCGGAGCGATCGCACCTTTAGGACTTTATCATTTAACTCGTAATGCCACCAATTTACCACTTTATATGACCGTAGCACGAGCCTTGACGGTATTAACACTGACTATGATTATGTGCGTAATCTCTGGGGCGATCGCTACTCGGAAATTACAGTCCGCCGACCCAGCAGATATGTTTTAAAAATTGTCATTTGTCATTTGTCATTTGTCATTTGTCATTTGTCATTTGTCATTTGTCATTTGTCATTAGGACTTACGGACACTCTACTAATTCTTCTCGACGACGCTGTTGGATAAATTAAGCGAATTTAGCAATTTTTGCATAAGTCTTGGTAATCACAAATGACTATTGGACTTTGGAAAAATGACCCTCATCAGGAATAATCCAGCTATTTAAGTACATTGGTGCAAAAAAACTCAAGTATGTTACGAAACGTAAATAAGCTTAAAACCCTTACTAATGACCAATGACCAATGACAAATGACAAATGACAAATGACAGCCTTAGCCAGTTAACTTTAATTGCGCCGACCTACTTATGACTAGTCAATCTGTTATCTCTATTAAAAATCTCGACCACTATTTTGGTGATGGTCAACTTCGCAAACAAGTTCTCTTTGATATCAACCTGGATATCAACGTCGGCGAAATTATTATTATGACTGGGCCTTCCGGTTCCGGTAAAACTACACTTCTCACCTTAGTAGGCGGCTTGCGTTCTGCACAATCCGGCAGTTTGGAGATATTGGGACAAGAACTTTGTGGTGCTAAGACAGCACAACTTACCCAAGCGCGACGCAATAACGGTTATATTTTCCAAGCGCATAACTTGCACGGTAGCCTAACAGTACTCCAGAACGTCAGAATGGGCTTGGAAGTACATAATAATATTTCGCCGGCAGAAATGAAAACTCGGTCAGCCCAAATGTTAGAGGAGGTAGGATTAGGGCATCGCTTGAATTATTATCCTGATGATTTATCTGGGGGACAAAAACAAAGAGTTGCGATCGCTCGTGCATTGGTTAGTCGTCCTAAAATTGTTTTAGCGGATGAACCCACCGCCGCCCTTGACAGTAAATCGGGACGAGATGTGGTCAACCTCATGCAACAACTAGCAAAAGAACAAGGCTGCACAATTCTTTTAGTCACTCATGATAACCGCATTCTCGATATTGCCGATCGCATCGTCCACATGGAAGATGGCAAATTAGTAAATGACGATGCTGTGATCTCAGCAGTTAAAACGAACGCGGGATGATACAGTGTGAGCGTTATCAAAAATTAATGGCTCATGAGTGACGAAATTACTGAAAAGTTAAGACAAGAGCGGGGTTTGTTGGGTAACGCAAAGCTCAACCCAACCTACAAATATTACAAACCTACGCAGTATTGCACCTCCGTGGACTGATTAAAATCAAGGGTTTTCAACCTGCAAAGACAGGTTTTGCCTGTGTAGCCGCGATTTCTAATCGCCCAGGCAAGTAATAAATTAGACTTTTCAAACATCTTTTTAGCGTCACGCAAAGCAAGTCCGCTTTGGCGGAGCCTCTCATAGACAACGTCATTACGAATTACGAATTATTTTTATGTCTACTTACTTAATTTACATCTAATTGTTGGCACTGTTACAACCCATGATTTTGAAACCGTTTACTATACCTGAGTACTTCCATAAAACAAAAGTAGTTTGCTAAGAACATAAAATTTTCATCCAATAGAGAGATTTGTTGTTCTCCTAGTAGTGCGTCAAGTTGCTAGTTATCAAAAAACGCCTATTTTTAAGTACAAAGCTATAAAATTTAGTATTTAGCAATACTAAAAAATACGATTTTTGTATCTTATTGACACCATTATGGGACAGTAACTAGCAACTTACGTTAGTAGTGCCTCGAGTTTAAATTGATGGATAAGCAAGTTCGTAGTGAGGACTTTAGTCTCAGGGCTATTTCATTCTAGACATAAACCACCCGGAACTGAAGTTCCGGGCTCATAGCTAAAGTCCGTTAAAACGGACTATAACCTTTTCTCAGTCGTCTTAAGACGACTTTCGCTATTAGACTCAGAATTCATTCTGAGGCGGGCTAGAGGAGAATGAAATAGCCCTGCTTTAGTCCTGATTATTTTAAGCACTTAAGTGCTTACTACAAACCCTCAAAACTTTAATAGTTGGCTAAATCACATTATCTGAGTAAAAATATCAACAATTTCCAAATGATTTTATGGACTTGGAAGTGATAAATCAACAATAACTGACTAAAGAAGTACGAATTAGCAAATAAATTCTGAGAAAAGCCTAATCTGTTCTTTTTTCTGCGCCACTAGTTAAGAGGTAATCTATGGTGCGAAACTCAAAGCTAGGGTACACAATGTTCCCTAAGTCTATTCTGCGTCCATCCGTTGCTATAGGTATAATTGTATCTTTATTGGTTAGTGGAATAAGTTTTTATATAGTAAAACGCTGGCAAAATTCTGCAAATCCAGAAGCACAAGTGCCAGCAACACAATTACCACAGTTAAAAACAGTAACAGCTTTAGGGCGGCTCGAACCACAGGGAAAGGTAATTAAACTATCTGCTGCGGTGTCTGCGGAAAGAAGTCGGGTGGAAAAGTTGTTAGTTAAAGAGGGGGATAGAGTAAAGCCCGGACAGATAATTGCAATTTTGAACAGCCGCGATCGCCTCCAAGCAGCATTAAAAGAGGCAGAGGAACAAGTAAAAGTAGCCCAGGCAAACCTAAACCGCACCCAAGCCGGTGCTAAACGTGGTGAAATTGCCGCCCAAAAAGCCGCGATCGCTCGCCTTGAAGCAGAACGTCTTGGTAATATTAATGCTCAAACAGCGACAATTGAGCGACTCCAAGCCGAAGTGCGTTACGCTCAAGCAGAAGACGAACGCTATGACCAACTAGATCAACAGGGGGCAATTTCCGCCTCCCAACGGGATAGTAAGCGTTTAAACTTTGAAACTGCCCAAAAAAGCCTACAAGAAGCACAGGCACTATTAAATCGGATCCAATCAACTAGCCAAGAACAAGTCAAAGAAGCTACAGCAACACTCGATGAAATTGCTGAAGTGCGCGGAGTGGATGTAAAAGCTGCCCAAGCAGAAGTTAATCGTGCCGTAGCAACCATGAATCTGGCAAAAATCAATCTAAATCAGGCTGAGGTGCGATCGCCCCAAAATGGACAAGTATTTGAGATCCATACCCATCCTGGAGAATTAGTATCAAATAATGGCATTGCAGATATTGGACAAACCAGCCAGATGTATGTGATCGCCGAAGTCTACGAAAGTGATATCGGCAAAGTGCATTCAGGGCAGCAAGTGCGAGTCTTTGGTGATTACCTCCCAATTGAATTACAGGGAATCGTAGATCGCAAAGGCTTGCAAGTGCGACAGCAGAATGTTATTAACACAGATCCCGTCAGCAATATCGACAACAGAGTAGTGGAAGTCCATATCCGACTAGATCAAGCTTCCAGCCGAAAAGCTGCCAACCTAACCAATATGCAAGTTAAGGCAGTAATTGAATTGTGAAATTTGTCATTTGTCATTTGTCATTTGTCATTGGTTATTAATTCTTCTTCGTTACTCTCTTACTCCCTCATCTCCCTTGTCCCCTCATCCCCCCACTCCCCACTTCTTATGATGGGATTGATCAAACAACTACGACGACGAACCCCTCTAGGATGGCTGCAACTGAATCATGAAAAAAGCCGTCTTTTAGTGGCATTGTCAGGTATTGCCTTTGCGGATCTTCTGATGTTCATGCAGCTAGGCTTTCAAACTGCGCTGTATGACAGTAACACCCGACTACATCGCAGTTTGCAAGCAGACATTGTTTTAATGAGTCCCCAAGCTCGTAACTTGCCAAGCTTGTCTACATTTTCTCGTCGGCGACTTTATCAAGCAATGGATATACCTGGGGTGAAGTCAGCCGAACCAATGTATTTCAACAACACAATCTGGAAGAATCCGCAAACACACCGTGAGACGGGGGTGTTAGTTATCGGCTTTAATCCAGACAAGCCAGCTTTTGACTTACCAGATGTTAACCAGCAATTGCAAGCGATCAAAATGCCCGATACCGTCTTGTTTGACCGTGGTGCAAGAGGAGATTATCAAAAAGCGATCGCTCAAATTGAACAAGGCAAAACTCTGACTGCCGAAATAGAACGGCGTAGAATTAACATTAGTGGTTTATTCAAAGTTGGAGCTTCCTTTGGGGCTGATGGCAACTTGATTACCAGCGATCAAAACTTTTTGCGGCTATTTTCTGGGCGACAGTCCAGCAGTGTCAGTCTAGGTTTAATTGTTCTTAAACCAGGCTATGACCCGAAAAAAGTGGCAGCAACATTAAAAGCTTACCTCAGAGATGATGTCAGAGTATTAACCCACGCCGAATTTATTGAATTTGAAAATAACTTTTGGAGAACAAATTCCCCAATTGGGTTTATTTTCAGCCTGGGTGTATCGATGGGGTTTGTGGTGGGCGTGATTATCGTCTATCAAGTCCTCTCCACCGATGTTAATGCCCACGTTCGGGAATACGCCACCTTCAAAGCAATGGGATATCGCAATTACTATCTGCTAGGTGTCGTGCTTGAAGAATCGTTAATATTGGCAGCACTGGGCTTCTTCCCCGGATTAGGAGTGTCCCTAGCACTTTACCAACTGACTCGTAGTGCCACAAATTTGCCTATGTACATGACTGGGATTCGAGCATTGCAGGTATTAGTACTGACTATCATTATGTGTGCAATTTCTGGTGCGATCGCCACCCGCAAACTCCAAGCCACCGACCCGGCTGATATGTTCTAAAAATGGGCATGGGGGATTGGACATCGGCCATGGAAACACTACCAATCCCCAATCTCCCCTCCTTGATGTACCATCTTGATGGTTACTCAAGCCCCCTCCCAGCCTGCGGGGAGGGGAGACAAAGCGTAGCTTTGGCTCTTTGGGGTTCTTGGAGTTTAGTCAGTAATATTACACATCGCATTTATTTAACGACTTCCTTACCTAGTTTAAGTAATTTCCCCATACCAATTTCCATCTAACAATGTGATATTAGTACCCAGTTGAACAAGTGTCCAATAGACATCTGGTGAAAAAGAATTGTTTTGACGTAGCACTGCTACGTCAAAACAAGGGTTCTGGGTAACGCATATTTAATTTCACCAGATGTCTAATTGATTCTAAGATTTTATCCAAGTATCTTTATGTAATAAATGTAACAAAACCGAATCTTCTTGCCTAACAAATCACACCTCTGACAAGTTTAATCTTACTCCCCTTCCCTTGTAGGGAAGGGGTTGGGGGTTAGGTTTGTATTGCACTTAAGTGAGAAGCGGTATAGTTAAATTTTCTGCTCATTGCCAATATCATACACCTTGGTTATTAAAGTTAAAACCAATTTACTAAAATTACAGATAGAAATTATTACCCTTGCAATCTATAAGCAGGGCTATTTCATTCTCATCTAGCCCGCCTCAGAATGAATTCTGAGTCTAATAGCGAAAGTCGTCTCAAGACGACTGAGAAAAAGTTATAGTCAATTTTAACGGACTTTAGCTATTAGCCCAGAACTTCAGTTCGGGGTGGTTTATGTCTAGAATGAAATAGCCCTGAATCTATAAGTACCTGGAGGGTTTCCTAACATTTATCAACATCTGCTTCAAACAGGAAACACTAGTGGTAATAAGCTAGTCTATTTTCCAACACAAGCAAGAGATTTTTTGTAGTTCTATGATTATTGAGAATAGCACTAGTAGTTCAAACAAAAATTTGCCCGGTTTTGATGTCAAAACTTTCACAGCCAATCGCCGTGCAATAAATGTGTTAAAGGGAATATTTGCCGTTCTCCCACTCACCTTAGCATTGCCTGTAGATGCTTTACAAGTAAAAGTGACTCCAACTAATCCTAAATTAGGGGATACACTCTCGGTAGAGATTAATCTAGATAATCCAGAGAATGGTACAAATCCAACAGTAGCTAGTGGTAAGAACACATACCCAGCTTTTCAAATTGCACCCAATCAGTTTCGGGCTTTTGTTCCCACAACTCCCCTAGAAAAAGCTGGAAATAGAACACTTCGGGTTGCAGGGGATGGTCAAGTACAAAACTTGGCAGTGAATGTGCTTAATCGCAAGTTCCCCGTACAACGCATTACTTTGCCACCTGGTAAAGCCGGAGTGGGTGCTACAGAGTATGAACTTAAGCGTGTGGCAGCTTTGAAGGCGCTACAAACACCAGAAAAGTATTGGAATGGAGTATTTCTGAAACCGAATGCGGGGCGGATGACTACAACCTATGGTGTACGTCGCTACTATAATGGTACATTTGCAAAAGACTACTATCACCGTGGTCTTGACTACGCTGGTGCTGCTGGTTCACCAGTAATTGCCCCAGCCTCTGGGCGAGTTGCTTTGGTAGGTAGGGTATCCCAAGGGTTTCGCGTACACGGTAACATAGTTGGCATTGACCACGGTCAAGGAGTAACCAGTATTTTCATGCACCTGAGTCGTATTAACGTTAAAGAAGGTGATTTTGTGAAAGCTGGGCAACTAATTGGTGCAGTAGGTTCAACAGGTGCTTCTACGGGGCCACACTTGCACTGGGGTCTCTACGTCAATGGACAATCTGTTGATCCAACACCTTGGCGAACTAAGGCCGTTAAATAGTAGAGGCGGAGTTGATCGCGTCTGTGTATAATAATTTGGGTTTTTTTGCTAATAATTAGGCAAAATAAATTGGATTGATACCGTCCCTACCTTGCTTGGATAACATCAATAATGATAAGCCTTATGAGTATCGAAAAAATTGTAGAACAAGCTCTCCAGGATGGTTATTTGACACCAGCAATGGAAGCAGAAGTCGGTAGAATCTGTGACAACGCCTCGGAACTCTCAATTGAAGAGTATATGGCGCTGGATCGGCTGATGGGTGCGCTATTAACTGGTGAGGTAGTGGCGGTACCTCGCAAACAATTTATTAACGTCATGGAAGAATTGGTACTAACGGAAGCGATCGCCCGAGTCGCAGAAATTGAAGCCACCAGCGAAAGTTCTTTAGATGTGGGCGATATTGCTGCTTACGCTCTCAATCGGCTACCACCTTTGTATGCTACTACAGAAGAAGGTGCTAACTTTCAGCGCCAAACGGCTCAGGCACAACTACAAGACTTAATTTCTCAGCAAGTAAGTGAGGCGATTAACCGCTACCTAGATCGACCCAATTTCTTCCCAGAACGGCAAGCCTTGGGTAAAAACACTGGCAATGAGGTTGTACGCCAAGTTAGTGCTTTACTCCAGGCATACGCACCTAACTTTGAGCAAAAATTATAATTTTAAGAGTCATTAGTCATTAGTCATTAGTCATTGGTCATTGGTCATTAGTCACTTGTACTGAGCGACTTGTACTGAGCGTAGTCGAAGTAAGTCGAAGTATTAGTCATTTATTTTAGACAAAGGACAAAGGACTAATGACTAATGACTCTTAATTAATTAATCACGTACTAGCACTGTTGTCCCTAAAGTCACTTGGTCATACAACAATCGGACATCAGAATTACGCATTCTTAAGCAACCGTGGGATACAGCCGTTCCTACCAGGTCAACCTCTGGTGTGCCATGAAAGCCAATTTCATTTCGTCCATCTGACCAAAAACCAATCCATCTGTCTCCCAAGGGACTATCAGTACCAGCCTCAAATACTTTGCCCGTAATTGGGTGACGCCAGATTGGATAGTGTCGCATATGTATCACCTGGAAAGAACCTGTAGGCGTTTCCCAACCTTTCTTACCGATAGCAATAGGGTAGCTAGCGATCACTTCATCTGCTGCATATACATAGGTGCGGCGATCGCTTAAATCAACCACCACTTGCGTCTTAGCATCTGTCAGGCGATTAGGTGGTACTTGCTGGGCTGAAGCCTGAGACCATAAAGTTTTTGGCCAATTATCCGCAACTGGATTTTGTCTTTCTACTTGCGCCACCAGCCGCGTCTTAGTTGCTAGGTCAGTTGCTTTAGCGACATTCTTCTTAAGGATCTGGGGCTGAGTTTGAGGCTTAATAGTAAAATCCTTGGGTTTAGAAGCCCTTTGCCTAGTTGCTTTCGCGACATTCTTCTGATTTTTTTTCGACTTACTTTGAGACTTCAGACCATAAGACCTGAGTGTAGAAGCCCTGTGCCTAGTTGCTTTCGCGACATTCTTCTGATTTTTTTTCGATTTAGTTTGAGGCTCAATAGCAGAGGACAACCCCCTCTGGGCAGTTGAGCCTTGGGTAACTTCATCAGCTGGCACAGATGTACCCAGGGCAATTTCCCCTAAACTCACTTGGGAAAGATTCTTGTAGACTCCCTCTGGACGGCTTCCCTTGGGATTGGTTAGGGTAGAATCTCGCCGCATCGAAGTAGATGCAGACTTCTCAGATTGCCGTTCCGCCGTAGTAATCCGCCAATGGACAGCTAAAGATAAAAATGCTGTGCCAAAACAAAGCAACATTACCATACGCCCTACAGATTCGTTTCTTACCATTGCCATCGCCTATTGTTTATCCCTGACATATCCAGCCGACCAATTGGATGAGTTCATCATCTGATTATCAAAAATTTATCAATACTTATCATTTCCGTTATAAATCTGCCAACACCTCTGGGCAAACTAAGACTATGCGAATTGTCCCAGCAGCAAAACTCCAAGTGAGCAACCTCCTTCCTCAAAAGTTCTGCGGGTTGTAAGCCAATACTTAGACTTTCTGGTAGAACTCTTGAAATGTAGCAATCAATCATTAATGGTGTTGGTGGGAGAAAAACCATGTTTGAAAAACTATTGCTAGCAGTCACAATTACATTTTCCCTAAATTTCTTTTTTCAACTTCGCCTACCACAGCAACATAACTCTGGCGCTACCTACGACCAACATTCAAAACAATCAGCAACTATTCTGGTAACAAAATCAAAAAAATAAATCACCATCCTAGCAACCAAAGCAACCCAACTTCCAGAAATTATTACCTGAATTTTATAGGACTTACGCAATAACTCTCTGAAACTCTTATTCCTTTGTGTCTTTTGCGTCCTACCCTGCGGAAGCCGCTTTGCGTCTATGCGGTTCGTTTTTTCATTATTTTGCGTAAGTCCTGTTTTAAAGGTATCAAGAAGTTAGAATTACAAAATTTTTATCTTCATCCTTATAACCAGATTTAATTATTTTTATCAAGCGTATATACACAGTTGCTAAAAGTACCAAGATATGCATAAAATAGCAGCGCCTTTGTTAGTTGATCGGTGCGAGGGCAACTATGCCAGAAGTATAAGGAAAAAGTGGCTCTTCTTATTGCTATAAAAGTATCCAAAATTGGATGTCTCCGTGTTCCAGTCATAAATCCGTCACCTTAGCATGGAACTTCTGTCCCATTAGCAGGTCTAATAGATAGGGATGATTTAGAGCCAGTACGATCTATGAGTCAGTCGATCACTGTATCCTGGTCAACGGTTGATGCAAAATATCCAGAAGCATCAATGCAAGTTGACAAACTCCCTAACCACGATTTGATTTTGCGCTGTCAAGGAGGACTGCGACCAGATCGTGTTGCGTTTGCAGAACTATTACGCCGCTATCAAGGTCAAGTTGATAGAGTTCTATACCACCTGGCTCCAGATTGGGCTGACAGAGCCGATTTAGCTCAAGAAGTTTGGATTCGAGTCTATCGGAATATTAACCGATTACAAGAACCTGCTAAATTCCGGGGCTGGTTAAGTCGCATTGCTACCAACTTGTTTTATGACGAGTTACGCAAACGCAAGCGGGTTATGAGTCCTTTGTCACTGGATGCTCCCCGTTCCTTAGAGGATGGCGAGATGGATTGGGAAATCGCTGGTGATACCCCCGGGCCTGAGGAGGAACTGACAACTAGAGAATTTTACGAGCAATTGCGGGAAGCGATCGCGGATTTACCAGAAGTCTTTCGTACTACCATTGTCCTCAGAGAAATCGAAGGCATGGCATATGAAGAAATTGCCGAAATCACTGGAGTTTCACTAGGAACAGTCAAGTCAAGAATAGCTAGAGCGAGAACGAGGCTGCAAGCACACTTGCAGAATTATCTCGACTCCTAATTTACAATATCTTCCCTCTGCCCAATGGCAGAATTTAAGCATTGATTAATAATTACACCAAAGACGTAGATCGCTTCTGCCCTTAGAAAGAAAATTGGCTAACTTTCCCAAAATTCCCGCCCAGTTTACCCGTATATGAATTGGTAATAATGTTAAGATGACTACTGATTCTCAGTTTTACGACCGTTCACCTTTGCAACTTCCTCCAGATTTGCCAGATGGAATGGCCAAGCATACCAATGAATCAACGGGTCTTATGGATATGGTGAAGCGCGATCGCTTCGAGTTATTGAGTGCTTATCTCGATGGTGAAGTCACAGCCACCGAACGCAGGCAAGTAGAAGAATGGCTGGCAAACGATGCCTCAGTTCAATGCTTGTATGCCCGACTGTTAAAGCTGCGCCAGGGCTTGCGGACTCTCCCAGTGCCAGCAGCCCAACAGTCGCCAGAAGCAACAGTTGGGCAAGTATTGACACGTTTGCGCCGCCGTTCCCGTTTAAACTGGATGGTGGGAGGTGCAGCCGTTGCTGCTTGTGCGATCGGGGCAATATCTGGGTTAGTACCAGGTGCTTCGAGGGTATCACAACTAGCACAACGACCACAAATAGAACCGATACAAACGTCCTCAGTGTCTACGGTTCCCCCTTCCCCCCTGATGGTTGGACTAAATAATCCGGTAATTGAAATTCCGAAAGCAGCAGTAGCCTCTCCAAAAAATTCAGTCTATCCGGTACAGCCGCGACGGCACGACTCTAAACAGGACATAAACTAATCGCAAAGTCAACAGTTCACAGATCATAACTGTATTTTGCCCTTAAACCACAGCCACTCCACCAGCCGTCAGGTTGGAGGAACCCTGCTAATTGATCAACTTGCTCTAAAGTCATTAAATAAACCCAAGCCCAACCCAGAGAGAGCGACTGTAGCTCATAAACCTCGACAATTTGTCGATTGTAGAGGTTTTCTGCTAATTGTCTACTGGGCTGGTAATTTTCCAGCACATCTAGCTCATTTAAAATCCTTGAGTTGGCAAAACTGAGTAAATATCCGTAAACGTGGCTATCCCCTAGGGTCATTGCTGGGTAGCCCATTGGTAGAGCGAACAATTTACCTTGTACAAAGGCTTTTTTAACACCAACTACTTTGCCAGCACAGTATTTTTTATAATTAGCTTCACCTGGTTTGAGTGTGCCGTAGACAAAAACCCACACCAAATCAGAAAATTTTATACTTGATTTAACCATCGCCTATTTTATCGCTATTTTCAGGTAAATAGACCACAGGGTAGGGGCACAGCAATGCTCATCGGTGTCAACTTAACGTGAAACCCTTGCAATGGCCTCATACCAAGTCTACTCAATTACTAATTATGCCCTCGCAACCCCACCCCGCTTTTGTCTAGTGACAAAATCTCCCCTCCCCGTGAACGGGGAGGGGATTGAGGGGTGGGGTAAAATGACTATGGAATGAGCTTCCTGACTAAGTTGACACCAATCAGCAATGCTGTGCCCTTAATTCCAGTTCCCCCCTTAGAAACGCTATGGTGCATAGACAAGTGACTTATTTTGCAATACAGTTCAGTTAAGCATTTCTTTGTTCTCTTTCTTCTCTTTCTTTGCGTCCTTGGCGTCCTTCTCCCAGGGGGAGACGCACTCGCGTTTGCGGTAGCCTGCGGCAAGCCGAAGCGTCTACGTTAAAAAAATTGACTTTGGCAAAGAGTTTTAGCCTTAACTGAACTGTATTGACTTATTTTGCTCAAAGCGCTCTCAGACCTAACAAGAACAGCCCCTTCCCTCGTAGGGAAAGGGAGTCAATCTTCAAAGCCACTCTGTGCGTCAAAGAGGGGTTTGGGGAGAGGTCTGCCGACTTGTGTATACACCGTAGCCTTTCTAAGGGGGGTTGGGGGAACCTAAGACTTTGAAAACAGTCCCTAGTCCACTACATCCTAAGCTTGGGGACTTTTTTATGTCCTAATATACCCAGAACTCTTGGACTATTAGTCTAAGAGTTTTAGGGATATAAGATAGATAGGAATAGGGGGTAGAAAGAAACAGTAAATTGATTTTGTAAATTAAATTATAAAATTACTAGACAAATAATTCCCTGAGAATAGTAGTTTAGATGTACTAGTAAAGGTCAAATACTAGAAAATTAGTCGAAATAAAGTGTAACAGGCATGAAACCATTGGAAATAGGTCATTCTATTGATTCCCGATATAACCCAGCAGCGATTGAGGAAAAATGGCAAAAAACATGGGTAGAACTTGGCTTAGATAAGACACCTACAGCTAGCAACAAGCCAAAATTTTACGCTTTATCCATGTTCCCTTATCCATCGGGCAGCCTACACATGGGTCACGTCCGTAATTATACGATCACCGACGTGATTGCTCGCCTCAAGCGAATGCAAGGGTATCGGGTAATACACCCAATGGGTTGGGATGCCTTTGGTTTACCAGCAGAAAACGCCGCTATTGACCGTGGTGTACCGCCAGCAAAGTGGACTTATCAAAATATGACTCAGATGCGGCAGCAATTGCAGCGTCTTGGTTTATCTATTGATTGGGAATGTGAACTTGCTACCTGTTCACCAGATTATTACAAGTGGACGCAATGGATTTTCTTGCAGTTTTTGCAAGGGGGGTTAGCTTACCAAAAAGAAGCAGCCGTAAACTGGGATCCCATTGACCAAACTGTACTGGCAAATGAGCAAGTTGATAATGAAGGACGTTCTTGGCGCAGTGGGGCAATAGTTGAGCGTAAATTATTACGGCAGTGGTTTTTTAAGATTACCGACTATGCCGAAGAATTGCTGAATGACTTGGATAAGTTGACAGGTTGGCCGGAACGGGTCAAGTTGATGCAGGCAAACTGGATTGGCAAATCTACAGGCGCTTACTTGGAATTTTCCATCATTGGGATAGATGAAAAAATTGGCGTCTACACCACACGTCCAGATACCGTTTATGGTGTCAGCTACCTAGTATTAGCACCAGAACATCCCTTAACAAAGCGCGTTACCACAAAAGAACAACAAGCAGTGGTAGAAACTTTTATTCAAGAGGTTTCTAATCAAAGTGAGTTGGAACGTACTGCTGAAGACAAACCTAAGCGGGGTATCTCCACTGGTGGGGTGGCAATTAACCCATTTACAGGGGAACAACTGCCCATTTGGATTGCTGACTATGTACTGTATGAGTATGGTACTGGGGCAGTGATGGGTGTACCGGCACACGATGTCCGGGATTTTAAGTTTGCCAAAAATTATGATTTGCCCATTGATTTTGTCATCGTTTCCCCAGAAGATGTTGCAGGTTTTGACTTAACTCCAACATCAGAGATAGATGAAGTCACACAACTCATCCAAATTGAATACAACCAGGCATACACTGAACCAGGAATTTTAATTAATTCTGGGGCTTTTACTGGCATGACTTCCACAGATGCTAAACAGGCAATAATTGAATACGCCCAACAACAAGGTTTTGGTAAAGTGCGGGTGCAATATCGCTTACGAGATTGGTTGATTTCGCGACAGCGTTACTGGGGCGCACCGATACCTGTAATTCACTGTCCTAATTGTGGGATAGTACCAGTGCCTGATAAGGATTTGCCAGTACAGTTGCCAGAAGAGGTGGAATTTAGTGGACGTGGCGGTTCACCTTTGACTCAGTTGGAAAGCTGGGTGAATGTGCCTTGTCCAACTTGTGGCACTCCGGCGAAGCGGGAAACTGACACGATGGATACTTTTATTGATTCTTCGTGGTATTTCTTGCGCTTCCCTGACGCTAAGAATGAACAACAGGTTTTCGATTCTAGTAAAATCAATGACTGGATGCCAGTTGATCAGTATGTAGGTGGGATTGAACACGCGATTTTACATTTGTTGTATTCGCGGTTCTTTACTAAGGTGTTGCGGGACAGAGGCTTGTTGCATTTTGATGAACCCTTCCAACGCTTGTTAACTCAAGGGATGGTACAGGGTTTAACTTATTTAAATCCCAACAAGGGCGGTAAAGATAAATGGATTCCTTCTGATTTGGTAAATTCAGCCGACCCCCGCGACCCTGAGACAGGTGAACCATTGCAACGTATCTACGCCACCATGTCTAAATCGAAAGGCAATGGTGTAGCGCCAGAAGATGTAATTTCCAAATACGGTATAGACACAGCGCGGATGTTCATCTTGTTTAAAGCGCCGCCAGAAAAAGACCTGGAATGGGATGAAGCCGATGTAGAAGGACAATCCCGGTTTTTAAATCGGGTTTGGCGTTTGGTGACGGATTATGTTGCTGCTGGGGTATCCCGTAAGAAAGGCCAACTCTCTGATTTAACTAAAGCAGAAAAGGAATTGCGGCGGGCGATTCATACGGCTATTCAAGCTGTGACAGAAGATGTGGAAGACGAATATCAATTCAACACAGCTATTTCAGAATTGATGAAGCTGAGTAACGCCCTAACTGATGCTGACGACAAAAATTCAGCAATTTACGCAGAAGGTATTCAGACTTTGGTGGTTTTACTAGCGCCCTTTGCACCGCATATTGCTGATGAATTGTGGCATTTGTTGGGTGAAAGTGATTCAGTTCACATTCAAACTTGGCCATCATTTGACCCTGTTGCTTTGGTCGCGGATGAAATCACTTTAGTGATTCAAATTATGGGCAAAACTCGCGGCTCGATTCAAGTACCAGCACAAGCAGATAAAGCAGCGTTGGAGAAATATGCCCGTGAATCAGAAATTGCCCAGCGTTACATCGAAGGCAAAGAGATTAAAAAGGTAATTGTAGTGCCTGGAAAGTTGGTGAATTTTGTAGTGAGCTAAGAGGATGTTTGAAAAGTCCTCTTCTTGGTATCAAAACGTTCCAGATCCCCCTAAATCCATGCCACTTGCTCATGGGGGAAACCCCCATGAGCAAGTGGCATCGTCTCCCCTTCTCCCACTCGTGAGAGGCTAGCGCCAACGCGAGTGCGTCTCGTAAGAGTTGGGAGAAGACCGCAGTGGCTCCCCGATAAATTGGGGGACTTTGATTCTTACCCCAATTTATCGGAGGGTTAGGGGGGATCAACAAGAGCTATGAAAATGTTGGGTTTCGTTCCTCAACCCAACCTACATAGGACTTACGCAAAGGCAACGGAAAACGAACCACAGAGGACGCAGAGGCCACAGAGGAATCAGAGTTTGAGAGGGTTTTTGCGTAAGTCCTACTACATTAGGATATTACTGCTCATTAGTAGTTGATGGAGGAAATGGTTGAGATTCTGACTGAGACTGAGGCTGAGGTTCTGGTTGAGGATTCAGAAATTCCTGCCAAGTCCTAATTTGCTCTTGTGCTGCACTGTAGGCAGCACTACCGCGTGGAATCGATTTGGCAATGTCAATGCCTTTAGCAATATCAGACTGACCTTCAGAGCGTGCTATTTCTAACAATTGCTGACTCCACTGGTCAATAGCCAAATTCGCATCCATACGTAAGATGCTATTGTTGGAAACCCGATCTGCTAGCCCTATTGCTTCAAGCAAAGCTTCTGGTGTGCCAGTCGCCCCCACTTCCTGGGCTTTTCTCCAGTTTTCTCTGGTGCGGATTTGCCCTTGCCAATCATTTATTGCAGCTTGTGCTTCTTGTGAAAGCGCCCTTCCCGACGAGGCAATTTGTTGAGCTACGTTGATGGCGGCGGTAAGATTTCCACTCTGAGCCAGTTCTTGCGCTTGAGCTAAATAGGGTTGGTCTTGAATTCGCTGAATCTTTCCTATCCAAGCACGAATTTTTTTGCGTGCTTCTGGATATAATGCACGCCCTCGACGAATTTCGCTGGCCTGAGCGATCGCAGCTTCCAAGGAGTTAATATCGTCGAATATTGCTATCTGTTCGGCGCGTTCTAAGTAAGGTTGGTCTTCAATTCTCTCAACTTGGGCACTCCAGCGACCGATCTCCTGCCTAGCTTCTGTGGCCCTGGGATTACTAGGAGGGATCAGCTGCACTTGAGCGATCGCAGCTGTTAAATTAGGCACTGTTCCCTGGCTAGCCAATATTCTCGCTCTTTCCAAATGGGCAACATCTTCAATTTCCAGTTGCCAACGAGCAATCAGTTGCTGTGCTTCCTGATACACTGGTCTGGAAGGAGTAATTTGTTGTGCTTGGGCGATCGCAGCTTCTAAGCCGGAAACATTACCGATCCAAGCACTCCTTTTTGCGTCAGCTATGGCAATAAAGTCATCTGTTTCGCCTTGTAGTTTTGCACTTTCGGGAATTTGTCTAGCAATATTTAGTGCTTCATCTGCATCTTGCTTGTCTAGTTTTGCCTGTGCCAATTCCAGCATTTTCCGTCCAAATGCCGGAATCGCCTCCTGAGCTTTTTGGTAGATGTAACTTTCTTGCCCAATGGACTCGGCTAACTTGATAGCTTCTAATAAATTATCGACAACTTTGCTGTTTGCTAAACTTTCGGCTTTTCCTAATTTATCCCCATCTTCCCGCGCTGTGGCAATGAGACGATTCAATTGGTCGTATTTAGTACCCGCCCAGTATTCATTGTCTAGGCGCAGCATTTGGGCGGATAACATGAACGCCGATTGCCAACGCCGTTCCTTTACTTGGGCGATCGCACCGTTGTATGTTTCTTCTGCCTTTGACCAAATTGACTGCCATTTGCTAATTTGCTCATCGACTAATTTATAAGCGGTCACCTCTTGGGGGATTTTCTGAGCAGTTGCGATCGCTTCCTCTAAATTCCCAGTTTGGAAACTTTGATCAGCTAGCTTCAAAATGTCTCGCGACCATTCTTCTATGAAACGATCAATTTCTCCATGCAACGGGTGATTTTGTGGTAATTCCTTCACCAGAGCGATCGCTTGTAATAGGTTGTTCACTGTCTGCTTAGAAGCCGCCAATTGAGCGCAGTGTAGCCGCACAGAAGCACTAGCTAGAGGCCAGAAAATCGAGGGGCAATTAGGGGCAGTTGGCAACTTTAGCAGCATTGCCATTGCCAAGAATCCTACACTGCCAGGAATCAACATTAGTAGTACTAGCCACGTCCAGCTTTTCATCCAGCGTGGCCATTTCCCAGAAGTACTACTGAGTTGTGCCGTTTCTTCTGAATTACTATTTATAGGTAATCCTTCCAAATGGTTTTTTTTTCGCCGCTTCACTGACTTGGAGTTAGAACCAGTAGCTGGAACATCAAAGGGCTGAGTTTCACCGAATCGCTCTGTTCGGGATAATCTTTTGTTTTGATCTGGCTCTCTTCCACTGGCACTTGACCAACTGTCTGGAATATCCCGCTCTGTCATCTCTCACACCAAAATAATTGAATAGCGCTCTGTTTTAGGTTGATAATTCCATTGTTGACATGGTAACTTTCTCATGATTAAAAAGCTACTTTTTTGATTATCTCTCTCCACAGAGTACCATTAGCAATCTAGAAAATTAGTGCTATTTTATACGTTATCCTGAAACGGTAGATTCAGCTTGCAAATCGGCAATTAGTTGAGCTAACTGATCGCTATTTGCCTGGTAGACGTTGCCGCAAAAGTCGCAAGTTGCTTCAGCACCATCATCTTTAATAATCATATCTTGCAGTTCGGCTTCTCCTAAAATCTTTAATGCCCCCAAAACGCGATCGAATGAACAACCACAGTGGAAGCGCAGCATTTGCCGTTCCGGAAAGATTACCAGCCCCATGTCTCCCAGCAGGTCGCCAAAGATTTCAGTCAAAGTCTTCCCAGCTTGCAACAACGGCGTAAATCCTGCTAGACCAGCTACCCGTGATTCCAACTTTTCTACTAGGGCTTCGTCCCTGGCAGCTTTGGGCAATACTTGTATCAGTAATCCTCCAGCCGCCGTTACTCCACCTGCTCCCACGAACACACCTAAAACTAAAGCCGAAGGCGTTTGTTCGGAATTCACCAGATAATGAGCCACATCATCGCCAATTTCACCAGAAACTAGTTCAACAGTACTAGAGTAGGGATAACCATAACCGATATCGCGCACAACATAGAGGTAGCCGTCACCCACTGCACCACCAACATCTAGCTTACCTTTGGCATTGGGAGGCAATTCCACAGATGGATTTCCCACATATCCGCGCACCGTACCATCTAAGCCAGCATCTGCTAATATGCCACCCAAAGGCCCATCGCCCTTCACCCGGACATTGACCCTCGACCCACTTCGCTTCATGCTAGAAGCCATTAACAAGCCCGCCGCCATAGTCCGACCCAGTGCTGCCGTTGCCACATAGGAAAGCTTGTGACGCCCTCGTGCTTCTTCTGTTAAACGTGTGGTGATCACACCTACGGCACGAATTCCACCTTCGGCTGCTGTTGCACGAATTAACTGATCCGCCATGAATAACCTTACATTTCTTAACAAGTTCACTTTTCCTATTCTAAGTTCTCTGCTGCCAGAAAAGTGACGTAGTGATAATCAGTGGTTTTGACATCGGGGGAAAATCAAAGTCTCTCTCCTAAAAGGAGAGAGAAATAGAAGAGAGGTTTTCCAGATGCCGTGCAAAGTCAGCGTAGCTTTTACAAGGACAGAGGCTTTGAGTTTTACTCCCCAACGCTAGTAGGGAAGAGGTTAGGGGTTAGGTCTGTATTAAACTCAACTACAAACCGTTATATTTGCAATATTAGAAATAGCAATGTTTCACCTTTAGGTAATCCTATAAAAATGCTGGGTAATTTTCAACAAAGCCAACTGCGCATCGAAATCGAAGCATCAACAGATGCAATTGGTGACAGTCTCCTGCATCCGGTGCAACTAGAAAAATGGCTCTTAGGACAACGTTTTACGTCAGGAATGCCAGAACAACTGCTTCCCGGATTGCAGTTTACGACCTGGACTGGCCCAGTGCCGATTCATCATCAAGTGGACGTTGTAAAATTCAACTCTCTCCGCTTGCTACTTAGCGGAGGTATTGACGGGTTCCATGAATGGTACTGGGGAGAAGGTTGGGTACAATCCCGCTTGGAAGGAGTTTCACTTTTGCCCTTGAATTTGAGTCAAACTTTGAGTTTGTTAAGCTTGCGTCAATTTCTGGCAACTCAAGGACGTTGATTCGATTGACGTAAAGGGATTGGGGATTGAGGATTGGACATACAGCGCTTTGTATCTAGATGGGGTACACCCCTCCCCAACCCTCCCCGCAAGCGGGGAGAGTGCGCGTAGCGCGGGTGGGGTTCTTCTGTGCCTCACTAAAATGAAATTTGCTGTAGGTTATTAGGACTTACGCAACTGGCATATTATTTTTAGTTTGTAGTGAGGACTTTAGTCCTCAAAATCAGGGCTGAAGCCCTTACTACAAACTAAAAGCTTTTATTTTTTGTGACACTTGCGTAAGTCCTAGTTATTCTTTGCGCTGACAATTCAGGTCATCTGGAAAACCTCTTTTCTATTTCTCTCTTCCTTTAAGGAGAGACACTTTGAATTTCGCCCTCCCCGCATCGGGAAGGGGGTTAGGGGATTAGGTTTTTGGTGGACTTTTCCACATAACCTGAATTGTCAGATTCTTTGCGTCCCCAGTCCCCAGTTTATGAACTAGAAATAATACCTACAATAATTTTCACCAGCACAGATAAATCTTCTGGAACTTGATAACGTCTCTGGTCTTGAGTCACCTGACGATTCCCACGATGGTAAACTCCAAAACGCCAGTCCTCACCAGTCGTAACTGCTCCATATAGAAGTTCAGATGTGGATTTAGTCCATTGGTCAAGTGCTACTAATTCAATAGCGAGTTGAGTAAATCCTCTAACTAAATCTGATTGTTTGGCTTCGATAACTAATAAATTTTGAGGTGCTGCAATATAGTAGTCGAGAGTGCCTTTCAGATAATTGTTGACAGCAATAGAATATTCTATATTGAGTCTCTGATTAGTTAAAGCACATACTTCAAACAAAATTGGCCCAATTAAAGCTTCTCGCCTAGTAGTTTCATTAACTAAATCAATATGAGATAAATTACGGCGAAGTTGCTCTTGTAAAAATTGTATGTCTAAAATTTCTGATGATTCAGGTAATGTTATATTTTTCCTTTCAATAGTGCAATTTAATTCGGCCAGAATATCATCAATTATGAAAGGCAATTCAAAATATCGGCTGAAAGTATAAGATTCACCAACTTGGAGAATGCGGCGGGAACTCATAAAAAACCTTTTTACAACATTATAATTCTTCAATCAAGGTGAAAACAGTTACTTTGTTCGTCAATGGATCGACAACTCAAGGCTCTGGAATATTTAAACAGCTTTTGCTTTGATTACCCATAAGTAACTGGGGAAGAATAAATCAAACTATTTAGAGGTTGTTTTAAAAGTGATTAGCTGTATCTTTGCACTTATTGATCCCCCCAACCCCCCCCTAAAAAAGCAGGGCAGGGTGGTTTCATACAAGCAGAGAAAAACAACAACTGGGTTTCAAAGCCTCTCCCCGTTTCGGGGAGAGGAATGGAAGTGGGGTAAAAAGCCATGCCACAAAACGAGAAATCAAGACTTATGTATTTTTCTTTCTTTGTATGAAACCACCCTGCCTTCTCCCAAGGGGAGAGGCTACCGCCAAGGGAGAAGGGGAGACGCCAAAGGCAATAGCGCCACGGAGAGCGAGTCTGCGAACGCGCAGAGCGTCTCGTAGAGAGCGTCTGGGGTCTCCCCAAGTGAAGCAAGTGGCGTGGATTTAGGGGGATCTAGAACGTTTTGCTACCAAGAGGAAGACTTTTCAAACATCCTCTTAACTCGACTTTATCCAAAATTAAGAACTTGGCTCTCTTGATATGACCAAAGCCTAGCTTTTTGGCAAAAACTTTTTCCATGTCACTGATTATCGGTGAAATCGAAAAAGTAGAACTACCGTAGCACAGAGGTTTCAGCGTCAAGTTGAGCGTTGGCAAAAAATGGATAAAGTCGAGCTTAAACAATGGAAAAATTAATTAAATTGTCTCCTAGTAAGGGCTGAAGCCATTACTAAGAGGGAATTGAATTACTCACGGCTACTTACTTAAGTGCCTTGATTATATGTATTTAGTATGTAAATATCAAGGTTATATACAGCTATATATAAATAGCAATTAGGGTATTTTAGTACCCACACCAAACGTTTATAATTTTTCTCTAAAATATTACCTTTTATTTATTTGCAAAAATTTATTTTATCAAAAAAAACAAACCTTTTTTCCAATTAATCAGAATTTTGACAAAGTAAAAGGTTTCTATATTAAAAGAAATTATATACATTAAAATTGATGTAGTATAAAGAATTTCATGAAAAATATATTGAGTAAGTACTTTTATTCCAGAATGCAGAATCCTCAATTGTTGAGTTTTATAAACTTGCTCTAAGTATTGTTTGTATAATAATGTTATTTTATTTGCTTGACTATATTTTTAATTCTTCTGCCTTTTCGTTATTTTATAAGGGACTTCCAATTAAAAAAATACTCAACTACCTCTTGTGAGGTGGGCAACACGAGGGACTGTAGTAAGGGGCGGGCTTTTCGGCCCACCCCACAAGATTGAATAATTTATTTATTTATTTATTTATTTATTTATTTGAAGTTCGTAAGTATTAATACGTTATTATTTAAACTTATATATATTTTGACAAAATTAATATTTTAAATCGCCGGACTTATATCTATGTCTGCATTTTTTGATAGATACAAAGTTTATTTTTAATGAAGTTTGTATAAATAGCTGCGATATAAAACCTGTAGCGAAGATGTGCAATAAACATTTCTTCAACTATTAGTTGCTTGACCTGTTGAGTAAGAATCGTATAATAGTTTTAGCGGCACGGAAAAACTACGTAAATATCAGCTTTACGTTTATATTTATGATTTTCGAGTGACGCAACTTTAATCCCAACAATCAAGTGAGAACTAAGATTATGGAAGGTACATTGTTTACTGCATTAAGCACCAGCGAAGAAGCTAACCTCTCTGGTGGTGGTGATAACATTGCAAAGTCCGTAGCCATAACCTATGGTGATAATTCACCTGCGACTGCTATTGCAGTTGCAGGAAATAACAATGAGGTCAACTCAAACGTCATCAATAACTCTTTCAACAAGATCTACTACAAGAAGAAGAAATACTGGGGATGGTACTAGGTAATAAATTTATCGCCATAGGCAAACTTATGAAGTTTAGTAGAACGGAAGTTGTAAACGTAAAGACACGATTAATCGCGTCTTTACCAGGATAAAAGTTCACATCTTGCGTAATTCAGCCTGTTGGAGCAGGTTAAATCACTTTTACGTGTGGCTTAATTGCTAATCGACTTAATACTAGGGGTGATTAGCTGTTTGTATCTCGCAGTTATCCTAACATACGTTTATTACTACCCATATACTTTTCTTCAACAAACTTAACAAATTCTGATTGACTGTTGTTTCATAGCTACAGTCAATCGGTTTGTGTTCTGTAGCGCTTTTTTCGCAAAATACTACTTATCTTTGAGTAGTGGAGTAGGGAATAAGCGCTATTGTATGCAGGGATAAAACCCTGCTATTTTTTTGGTTTTTTTCACCATGTTATTCGATACTGGATTGGCAAATGAAATACTAAGTTTTGCACAACATAGGCAAGAAGATTGTGGATCTGCTTGTCCTGCTTCCATTAAGTACTTATGCAAAATTAATTACATATTTTTCTCCAAAATCTCGAATGACTTTTTCAACATAGTTAACTAAATTTGACCAACTAGAGTATGCATCTATTTCTATCCATTCATATTTCATAAAACG
>NZ_JAIVFV010000149.1 GCF_020829445.1 Nostoc sp. CHAB 5836 | reverse complement strand
CAATAGATTTACAACGGTTATACCCTGTTGAGCCTTATCCTGAAGTTCTTGAGAAGCAAAAGCATTTGTTGCAACTAAGTTGTAGCGGCGGATAGCCTCTTGGGCACTGATTTGTCCTGCTTCTGCTTGTTTTTCGGTAGTGGCAAGAAGTTCTTCAGCTTTTTGCTTGAATATAGCAGAGTCCCCAGATGATTTGAGAATTGCTTCTTCAGCCCCTACCGCAGATTTAGCAAGTTGCTCATACCCTGAACCTAACCGTTGTAAATCTATTGGCTTAATTTTAAGATTACCAACCAGCCCATCAAGTAATTTAATCCGTGATTCCAGTTCGGCAATTTGTATCTCAATATTACCTTTATTTGCATCACCCACCACTTCTTTTAATTGGTTTTTTAAATCTGCAAGTTGTGAAGTTAAGTCCGTTTTTTGTAAATTAGCTTGAGCAATTAACCTTTGGTTAGCTTTGTACTGTTCCTCAGATAATTTCACACCACGTTTATCTGCATCTGCTTGAATGTCTGAAGCTTTTTTAAGTCCACTAGCAGTTTTGATTGCTTGGTCTGATAACCGTGCAGTTTGCTCTCGGAGTATTTCTGTAGCTTCGTTAGAATCTGCTAACTGTTGAGAATATAAACCCAGTCCGATTAATCCAATTGCAGCACTCAATGCAATTATTGGTGCAAGCAGTAAAAGTATAGGCGCGATTCAAAAATCCGCCGCCACCAGTCCCCAAAACTTTAGAGAGATTAATGAACTGGTTAGCAACACCATTAGTTCGTAAATCTAGGGCAAACATCACCTCGCCCAATCCTGGGACTAATTGCGTTAGCGTCCCAAAAACATCACCTAGCGTACTAACTCCAACCGATAAAGCTTTAACGGTGACAAACGATTGCAGGAATACCCCACCAAGAGGGCCGGCTGCTTTTACAAGTTCTGTCATGAAGCGAATAGCTGGCCCCAGCGCTTCGCCAACAAATTTAATTGCTCCTGCTAGCGCCTCAGCCCCGTTAGCTAAAGACCTGTTCAACTAACGGAGCGAGTAGTTTTTCCCCAGATTTTCTCCCAATTTCGTCAAAAACTTCTTGGATGTTACTTGTGACACCAGACAAAGTTTGCGTAGCCAATGCATTCCCAACGCGGAAGGGTGCTAATTTTTTACGTAGCTCCTCAACCAATCTTCCTTGTGATTTCCAGTTATTTACTTGGTCGTTACTGATATTTAAGCTTTTAGCTAGAACAGAATTTTGGTCTATTGTCCCGGACAAGATAGATCCTATTTCTTGTCTACTTTGATATAGAGGTATATTAAGTGTACCTAAACTGGCTCCAAAATCCAAAGATAGATCCTTAGCATCTGAAAGGTTTCCACCAATACTAGTAATTGTCCCAGCAATTTGTTGATAGAGCGGAATCAAATCTTTAGATGTGACACCCACAAGATCCAAGGACTCAACTCTCAATTTCTCAATGGCGCTGCTGATTGGAGCTTGTAAAGACTTGATAGCGGTTGTCGGGTCTGTAATTTGCGCTCCTGTAAACCCGTTATAAATTTTGGATGTAGCAGCTAATGAGGCTTGAGTCGAGAGTAACTGCTGCTGTAGTTCCACGTTCTGTCCAATCAATAGCTTGAATGGGCCAGTGGTCGCAAACTGCTGGAGTGAAGATAACCCTTGTCCGAAAAAAGCTACCCGCTCAATGACTGAAGAAATACCACTAGCAAAGCCACCAACCGCAGTTTGTAAATAACCAAATACTTTGAGTGGTTCATTAAACCCAGCTACTGCACCTGGGAGAATTGCGATCGCATCTAGCGGCCCAGCAATTTTGGCAGGGAGAGTGGAAAGAGTGTTGTAGACTTTGATCACAGATTGGTCGATTGCGTTAATTGCGGGTGATATGCGCTCAAACCCAGCCCCAAAGAAACCTGCTAAGAATGCTCTATTAGCATTCTGTCCAATTCTGCCAAATAACTGTGAAAATACCCCCCCAAATACGTTGTCAATTATTGTTTCCAGTCCTGGCGGGAATTGGGAAAAGTCAACTGCGAGAAAATCACCAATTATTTTACCTAGATTTTCAGCTACTACCCCTGCTATAGTGCCTATGGTTTGTCGAATAAAATTAATCGCATTGCCAAAGTTGCTTTCAACAGAGGTAACAATTTGATTAAAAATTGGATTTACGGCCGTAACTACGCTTCTAGCGCTATCAATTGCTCCATTAAATATTTGACCAAATCCACCCGAACCATCTGCACCTATACTAGATATTGCGCTATCAATTAGGTTTGTAAAACTACCGACAATCCTTGGAACAACCGTATCAACAAGCGTCAAAGCTGAATTTACATTAGTCTTAACATTTGCAAGCACACCATCTAAACCAGCAAAATTAGATATGAGTTTCGCGGGTTTAAGATTTTCAAGCAAGGCATCAAAAACAAAACCTGCTGCTCCAGTTTCAAGCAAGCTAGCTCTGACTACATTTTTTAAATACCCAGGCAGGAAAGTTGTCGCCGCAGAGGCAACAGCATTAGTTCCGACTTCCCGGAATCGGCTTGTTATATAATAGTTTGCGGCATTGTCAACCAAAGGAGCTAAAATTACCGGGATTCGATTATCAATGGCTTTACCTAATCCCGCAGCCACGACTTTTCCGAGAATGACATCAAGTTGTTTTAATCCTGGTATTTGCTCTCCTTTGATGCCAATTGCCTTGAAAAGACTATCAGCAATAGTGTCAAAATTTATTAGTTGATCAATAATTAGTCCTGGAGCAGGTAAAAACGAAGAAACTAATCCTTGGATTAATCCGCTAGACAAAGCAGATACAGCCCCACCTCTAGCACCACTAAGAATTGGTCTACTGCTTGTGCCCAGACCCAGACCTTTAGTAAATTTTTCGCCGACACCATCAAAAGTGCTGCCAAGAATGTCGCGGCTTCTTTGGTTGCGCTGTTTAATTACTGGATCGAGTCCATCAAATAATCGATTGGCTAGTCTAGCCCCTGATTTAAAAGCGATATTTTCAACGGAGGTATTTGCCAAATTGAAGAGATTCCCAAGGGGTGCAGATATGCTTTGCTGAGTTACTTTCAACAAAGCGTCAGTAAATGAACCATTTACTAAGTCTTGAATTCCAGCCGATAATATGCCTTTAATGGCAGGATTTTGCAAAAGGCTCTTGATTAAACCAGTAGAAACATTTCTACCAAGAAGTTGGGCAATCCTCTGGTCAAGTACCGCATCCGCCAATTGTTTATCTATTTGAGTAAAAACGCTACTTGTATCTATTTTTAAATTAGCTAGTATTTGGATTTGATTTTGTAGCCTACTCTGCCCTAACAAATCAGCAATTGGGCTAAATTGGGAACCTTTGATTTGCTGAGAAATGCCTAAGAGTAAATTATCAACTGCGCCTGCTGTAGAACCACTTAGCAGCGATCTAATAAAAGTTGGCGAATATTGGGCGATTGCAGGATTAGTTGCAATATTTTTAATAATATCTTGGGCTGTACCCTTCCCTAGAGCTAATGCAAAAGTAGCATCAAGAATTCCTTTAGAAAGCTCTCTATCTAAACGTTGAGCAACTCTACCAACTACTAGCAATCCCTCATTGCCAAACGTGCCTAAAGCATCTTTCAAAGGATTGCGGATTTTATCACCAATCTGCCCAATACCTAGCGTGATGCCGTCATCTAATTGTTGAGCAATCGTTCGACTATCAAGGTTAAATAATTTCTGGGTAAAACCTGTGCCGAAGCTAGCCCCTACAGTACTCACTTCTTTAAGTAATATACTAAGGGGTGCTAGTTCTTGGGTAGCATCTTCAGCTGCTTCTTGAATTTTGCCAATAAAGGTCTGCCCTATGGGCGAGTCTATACCTTCTTTGATTTTCCCTACTACTGCGGTTAGTCCAGCAAGGCTAGATACTGCACCACCCAAAGCACCTGTTACAGCAACACCTAACCCAACGATGGCAAGACTTGTATCAGTAAGTTTTACGAGAGTTTTATCGGCATAGTTAACAACTACTTGTAATGCTTGCCCAGCCCCAACTAAAGATTTAGATAATCCGGTAGTTTCTTTGTTTAAGTTCCCAAAAGAAATGCCTGTTTTTTTTAAAACATCGCTAGCAACATCTTTAGCTTCAATGATAATTTGAACTTTATTACTGTTAGCGTCCGATGCTGCCATATATTTATGTTTTCTTGGTTGTTTTTTTAACTAAGTTGGATAAACTTGCTTGAACCTCTGCGATCGCATCTGATATTTTTTCTGGAGCAACGGACGCAAAATCAGAAAAATCAATCAGTTTCTCATCTATCGATTTCAAGGTTTTGGATATAGTACCCTGTCCAAGCAGCACACCCACTAATTTTGCTTCATGGGCTAATACTTCTTTAATTTTTTCTGTTTTTGTTAAGGGTATTTGTTTTTTATTTGATTTACGCTGTGCTTGTTTAATTAACCTAGATGTCCTTAAATATGCTCTTTCTAAATCTTGCCCTACCCCACCGATAGACTGAGATACTGTACCTCTACCCAGTTTTGCTGATAACTTTCTAGGATCTAACTTAGATTGTCTCAATCGGCATTTGCGTCCAGGAGGTAAACAAACTTCGCCGCATGGAGTTCCAGTTTTGCATTTTTTGAAGAAGTCTAAACGAATTAACTCTTTTTCTAGGGAGTAAGCATCATCTACTGAATCACCACGTTTTTTAACTCTACGTTTAACCTCTTCTGGACTACCTTGGTAATAACCAAAAGCTTCACGAATAGAGTCTCTCACCCGTTCATCATTTAAATAATCGCTAGCAGAACCTCCTTCAACTGAACTAATCCATTGTTGCCTTGCACCTTCTGAAAAAGTGGGTAAAACAGATATTGGATCTTGTGGACTAACAATTGTGCGTTGACGACGCGAAACATTTTCAGCAAATCCAAAATGCGGTGTTCCCAAATAAACAGCGTTTACTTGCTCTAATACTTTTTTTCCAGTAGGGCTACCTTTTAGCTCCATTTTGGATACTATTTCTAATGCTTCTTTAGTTACTAGTCCCCCGTTGCAATGAGCAACAATATTGATTTTCTTATTGCGGTTAACTAGCGTTTTACCGTCTGTTGGAGAAACTGCGATCGCATGAGCGTAAATTTGAGCGGCTAAATCTACTGCATCTTGATTACGTTTACGAGCAAAGTTCTGGACTATCCCACCCACACCGTTAATTACAGTACTAGCAATTCCTGGCTCTCCCCCACCATTCGGAGCAGGCGTACCAAATTCTTTGAGATTGAAAGGGACGACATAATTACTGTGAGCAAACCAGTAATCTTTAGCATTCTGAGGGTCTTTCTCTTGTTGCAGTATAGTTTTCATGTCTTCTGCACCATAACCTTTACCAGAACCCACAGCAAAGGTAATGTTGTCTTGATTTATTCGCGAACTCATTCTAGGTTTTCCACTAGGTAGCAATGTTGCTACCCCATCTCGTTCTACTGGGTGCTGAATATTTAATTTACTCGCTCTTTCTTCTGCAATTCTGGCTGACTCAGCAAAACCTTCACGGTAGCTTTGTTTAGCTCGTTCGTAGTTTTTAATTGTTTGTCCAAGCAGAAATGCACCGACAGCAGCAGCACCCCATTTAACTGGTGTGCTACTAGCAAATTTTGCTAAAGCTTCCAACTTGCGCCAAGTGTCAACAGTATCTTTGAGATTGCGCTTAGTAGTTCGCTCAAGTGGCGTACCTCTTCCCGACAATCCTGAAATTGCGATCGCTCTAGTACCAAAGCCAGTGCGTTTTGATATTCCACGAGTAATTTTATCTCGTGATTCTGGCTTTTGGTCATAGAGTTGCAACGTTCCTTGTAATTCTTTAATTGTCATTGACCCATAACCGTAAATCCTTTTCTCAGATGCCTGCTTCCTAAGTTCACGAATTGTATAAGGAATGCCTGTTTCCGGATTAACAATATACTTAGATTTTATTGGTACTTCTTCTAATGGAGTATTCTCTGGTGGCGGTGTAGGCGCAACATTGGCATTCTGCTCAAGTTTAAACTTAACAACCGTCTGCTTGAGCCGAGAAATTTCGGAAGGGTTAGCAATTTGATTAAGCTTCAAACGACAAGTGTCATTTGCTTGAATACAAGTATCACCACAAGTTAAACCTTTTTTACAGTTTTTTTTTATAAATGCTTTATCTTCTCTGTAAGAAGTTACCATCAGTTGCCATAATTCGGAAGAATCCATCTTTACAGAGTTTTTACTTAATTCATAAGTAAGCTTGTCATCTTTAAATGTGAATTTTATAATTTTGCCAAAATTATCTTGAGCTATGCCTGTAACAGTATTATCTCTAGATATTTTAATACCACCAATCTTGACAATTG
Organism: Nostoc sp. CHAB 5836; assembly: GCF_020829445.1. Classification (GTDB taxonomy): domain Bacteria; phylum Cyanobacteriota; class Cyanobacteriia; order Cyanobacteriales; family Nostocaceae; genus Nostoc. The sequence goes on along the minus strand of NZ_JAIVFV010000149.1, from coordinate 10,228 downwards.
GTTTGCCATAGCTTCTAGATAGAATAATTGAAAATTGTTTCTGAAGTTGCTGTAAAGTATTGCTAGAAGGGGAGCTTGCTGCATCAATACGCTTTTTTTTATTTTTAACTAAGTCAGAAGTCAGAGGGAAGAGGTCAGAAGGATGATTCTCTTTCTTCTGGCGATCGAAGTAATTTAATAATACTTTTTGAACACTTTTATTAGGAACGGATTCTTTCCAAATGTTTTCAGAAACTTTTTGCCTCCAAATACCATCCTCATCTTTTATTTTGTATGGAGTTTGAGAGAAGTACAAAGAATGCCCTTGCGCTTCAACAATTGTTTTGTTAGGCATTGTCATTCCATACATTTTATCTACGGGGTCATTATCAGGATCGACTAAAGTAATTCCTGTTGGAGATGTCAAACCAAAATAAGGACTGCCGGTTGCCACAACTTTGACATCTTTAACACCCATCTTTTTCAATATTTCTGCGGATTCTCTGACGTGCATCCCACCCCCAGACTGTCCAATTAGATTAATAGGTAGATTGGGGTGTTTTTGGTTATAAGCATAAGCTCGTGCAGCAATTCTTACAGCTACTTCACTTCGACCGTTTTTTAAATTATCTATTAGTAGCCCTTTTACGACTTTTTTTAAGTATCTTGGACTAACAGCTGTATCACCTTCTTCAAAAGAAACATCTTGTTCAGGAGTCTCGATAGATACAATATGATGATTAGGCAGCATTTTAGAAATTTGCTGCCCAACGTGATCTCCCTCTAAACCATTAACAGCCCCTATGCCACCTGCAAAAAATGTAATTTGTTCTGCTGGTTTTTTTGTATCAATGCTTTTTATCCCAGACTTAATGGAGCTTTTTTCCGTCTGCTGATCATCTATCGAACGAAATCCTGTGGTGACTTTTTCTGGAACTTTGTAATTTTCAGCCTGCAATGACGCTAACTCTGCTGATTTAGAAAAGCCCATCTGGAATCTTACTTTTTGTACAGCATAAGCAGCTAGGGGCAGTCCGACAATAGCAGCACCTAGCGACATTCCGGCCGCGGCTGCTAAATTATTGTTAGATAGTGTTTTTGGACTTTGATTAAAAACAGATTTTTTTTCTTCTGCTTTACAGGTAGATTTTTTAGGTATACAAATATCACCGCAATTTTTACCAATTTTACAAATAGCCTCATCAAACCTATCCTTACGCGATGATGCAAGTCTTTGGGTAATAAAATTCCGAAAATCTTTATCTGCAAAATACTCATTTTGGGCATGGCCTTCGACATTATTAAATGCCTTGCCGTTAACACCACGGCCATTAGATAATTTTAGAATTTTGTCGTGCCGACTTGTGGTAGTTACTAAATCGCCAGTACCAGGAATCAGCCCAACATCGGGACTACCAATAGCAGTAGTTTTAATATTAATCTTGGCTTTATGTAAAATTTCATGAGCTTCTTGAGCGATTAATCCACCTCCAGAATGCCCCATTAATTGATACTCTTTACCTGGATTAGCTTTTTGATAAGCCATTAACCTTGCCGCTACCGTAACTGCAACTGGGTTGTATCCAGTATCTACAACGGTTTTAATAAATAAATCTCTTGCTTCCTGGGCTGATTTTCCTGCACTTGCTCTGTCGTGTGGCTTTGTTGGTACATTGAATCCAGCATAAGATTGAGGCTCTACGTGTAACCCTTTCAACCCCAAAGACTCGATATTATTTTTTAACACAACACTTTCAGAATAAGCATCTTCCGTGCCAAAACCGCCTACAGCTAAAATTACTGTATTTACATCTTTTTCTAGTTTTGGTACTTTCATGCTTCTAGATTCAATTTCAGCGCTAATGGCACTAGTAGCAAAATTAGCTTGATATCTATTTTTTATTTCAATTAATTTTGCTGCGGTTAAAACTCCTAATCCAGCAGCAATAGTAGCTGTCCCCAACGTGCCGCCAATGCCTACCCCTAGAGTTGCATATCCAGCATTATTATTCTTTTTGTTTCCTGGTGTTTTTAGAACTTGTTTATTGCCAATATTGCATTTACTGCTTTTGGGGATACAGATTTTATCCCCGCATGGTTTGCCTTTAGAACACTTAACAGAATCAAGTATTAGTTTTTTAGATTTTAGATAAGCAGTTGTTGTCATAAGATACCCCTGAGCGATGCCTACGGCGGTGAACTACGCACGACCATGTACTTATTCCCGGATTTCTGACTACATATCTAAGTAACGAGTAATGAGTAATAAGTAATGGTTATTTACTTATTACTCATTACTTATTACTCATTACTTTCTTTGCTTTTAGGAGGTCTACCCCGTTTTTTCTTACCTGCTGGGGGAACCGGCGTAACTCTAACCGTAGTAGGTTTAGATTCTGCTTCAGGGGTTTTGATTGGCTGTGGATCTAAGGGAATTACAGGGACAGTTTTAGCTTGCTTACCAAAAAACCGTTCTCTAACGTTTTTAGCGGCTTTTGCAGTTGTATTGAAACTATTTGTGGAAGTCATCTTCACATCTTTACCTGCTGCTTTTAGATTACGCCCCACCGCTCTTGCAGCATTTTCTACCCCTCCAGCAGCAGCGCCAGCAGCGCCTCCAATTCCTGCGCCTGCTGCACCGCTTACTGTAGCTTTTCGTAAAAGATTAAAGTTTGATTTATCTTTACCCGAAATAGTGGTTTCAGTGTTTTCAAAACCTCGATCTAGTTCTTTTGCGGACTTAAATCCTGCATTTAAACTCTCTTTTGCAGCACCTAATCCTGTTTTTAGCTCGGCATAACCTTCAGTCCCAGCCCTTTTAAGTCTTTCCCCGACTGCTTTTCCACCAGTAGCTAGATTCTTGCGGTTTAAATAAGCTAGTCCCCCAGCAGCACCAAGAGCAGCCGTTGTTGCTACACCTCCAGCAATACCACCAGCAAGGGCCGCGCCACCGCCACTTTTAAGCTTACCTCCAGTTGTACTACCGCCCCCATATTTCCTACAAACAGCACCTTTGGGCAAACAGACTTTTCCGCAAGGTGTACCACCCTTTGTACAACGCACCTGAGCGTCAGTTCGGATAAGTCCAAAAGTATATTCATAAGGCGACTCACTATCGGTATGCATCCCGTATCCGCCCAGTAAGCCCCTAGCATATTCGTTCAATTCTTCGGTTTCTGCTTCGTGATGAACAACACCCAAGCTTTCATCATCAAAAGCATAAGTATAAAATTCACCTGAACTAATTAAATTGCCAAAAATTACCCCATTTTCATCTTCGTGTGCCGTCAACACTTGTAATGGAGCGTCAAACTCCTCTACAAAAATATCAGCGATCGCACCATTCCTTTCTTCAATTTCAGCAGTAGTTACCATTATGTCCTCCTAATTAATTTCAGTTCTTGAATACCTCATACCTAATTGATTTGCAGTTCGTTTAATTACCTCATGGTGGTAATCAGCTTCTGCTTGGTCTATTTTTTTTCTACCTAGAAGAATATTGGTTACAGATTCTTTATATACTTGCTGCTCATACTTTTTATAAGTCGGTTCAACCCGCGATCGCCAGTATTGTTCATTCCATCCATTACTTGGTGGTTTTAGGGAATGTTTGTACCCGCTAGATACTGCCCTAATCTCCCCCATATTTGCCCTACAAGCAACTTCAATATCACTTGATGAAAAGCTCAACCCTTTGCTTCTAGCGTCCTTTGTACCCCATCCTAGATTTGGATGATTGTGGGTAACAATCGCACCACGCATTTTAGTTAAATCTTTTGAAGATAAATAAACGCTTGTAGAATTACCTCCCCTAAAAACAAGTATTTTGCCGTTGGTTGGATTAAATGCGATCGCTCTTTCGGTGGGTAAATCCTTATCATTTGGTCAATGTAATCACTCACAATGGGAACCCAATTCCTAATGTAGGTATCCCTGAAAATGCCTCATCAGCAAGGGGCGAAATAGTGCCATTTTGCAGCCCAGTGCGTAAATACGAAAATCTTCTACCCCATGTAGTTAACTGGAAATCGTCTTGCTGTGCTGAAGGCGATCGCCCACCACTACCAGATGCGATCGCAGTTGCATTCCCAGCAGTTTCAGCAGTTTGTGCCCACTCCATCTCTAGAAAGTGAGCGGCACAAAGCATAATGCCTGCTACTCTGTGTACGCCCCATAAAGATGCTGGAACGTATGATAGTGTGGCAGAGTCTAGCCAGGTTTGAATAAGTAGAGGTTCAACTGTTGCAAATCGGTTGTACCCGTGGGCTAGGAAGTAATCAATGGTTACTAGGCTCATAACTCACCTACGCTAAAGAACTAGCAGAAATTCTTTGACGCATAGCGGATGTCTCTTCATCAATATCTTTTAAGCGATCGCTAATTAGTTTCCGAACAGGGATACGGCGATCAACATTGATACTGAGTTTAAGCCACTCAACATCAGAGATATTTTCTACTAGTTCCTGGACTATAGATTCATCAGCAAAATCTGTCGTATCTTTAGCGGCAGTTTCTGGATCATCCGGGATGTAGACAACAATTGCATTAAGCTTAGTCAGTCTTTGCAAGTCAAGTTCATTGGATGGGTGTTTTTTTACCGCTTCCCATGCTATGGCATCAACAAAATTTGTGCCTTTTTTTAAAACAACCCCATCAACCTCAACTTTTTCTCGCTCACCTTTAATTTTAGGACGATCTATGACGTAGTGAAATAAGCGATCGCCTCTCATCCCAAAAGGTAATCCAGGCTGGCGTTTTTCTGCATCTTGATTGTAAATAATTGCTAGGTAAGTCATAAGGGAAGGAAGAGGGAAGGAGGAAGGAGGAAGGAGGATGAGAGAAGACCGAAGTTGGATGATAGGATTAGAAAAGTACTTCTAACTTGTTCCTTCAGACTTCTATGAGTCACCGAGAACAATTTATTTGGAAACGTGGTATTCAGCTTTCGGTATCGTGTTATCAGATTACAAAGCATTTTCCTAATTCCGAACTATACGGTTTAACTAGCCAGATCAGACGCTCTGCTGTTGCAGTACCTTCAAATATTGCTGAAGGATATGGACGAGTAAGTAAAGCAGAGTATATAAGGTTTTTACAAATTGCTTTGGGTAGCTTGAGAGAATTAGATACACAGTTAATAATTGCTAAAGAAGTAGGATTGGCTGATCCTGAATTGTTTATTGCTGTGATGAAAGATGTGGATGATTTACAACGCATAATGGTATCTACTCTTCAAAAACTCCAAAACAATTAATTTTTCCTCCTTCCTCCTTCCTCCTTCCTCCTTCCTTCAAATACCAATCATGATGTGACAGCTATAGCGGACATAAACGACTAACCCACTAAATTTGAAAGCGTAGGCGCGATAAACTTTAAAAGGATTGATATTGTACAAGGGGCGTGGGCGGAAAGCGTCAGTGACCCTTGCTTTAAAGCACATAGGATCGCGCTTGTAGAAAATAGCAACGTGTTCACCATTGGGCCCTGCACCTTCTAGTTCGGGTATTGGCTCAATATTACGAATACTAGGGTTATTCTCTAAGAAAAAGCGTAATACGCTTTTTTCTTGGAAGTCGTTGAGTCGCAATTGTGACATCAAGTAATCGTAGCGGTCTTCTGGAAGCAACAAAGTATCAGGTTTAATTACTTTGTTTGTCGCTTTTTTGATGCCCTGGACACCTGCGTTTAAAGTAGCAAGTATATAGTTAGGATTAGTAACACTACCATCTAATTTGTAGGGTGCGATTGAACGCAACCATGCAGGGTGATTTATAAAACCAGGATTACCAGTTTTTTTGTCACCAAAAAGCAATAATTTATTCATGGTTTCCGTGTATGCCTGTTGAACCAAGAATATTTTTTGCTCCTCAATAGGTACACCACGATGTAGCGTTGCTTCTACTTCATCCTCATCAAAATAATAGCCAGAGCGATATCTAAAAGCACGTTGCGAGAACTCTTCACCGACCATATCCACATAGGGCATATTAGTGGTATCGCCAGTATCAAGTTCAAAAGAACCGACTCCATCGACCATCGTAAAAGATGAAGTTTGTGCCCAAGGTGCGCTTAATTGCTCAATTTGAAATAGCTTACCGGATGCTGCACTATAATCCGGCATCATTCGTTTTAAAACGACCGATTCTCTAAGTTCTAGTTCGCGCTCAAATGCTCCTACAGTTGGAGCATCCAAGCGAATCTGTGCTGAAATAGGCATTATATTTACCAAATAAAATAAGTTTTCATAATTTGACTTCGCAAAGAACGATATATTTACCAAAAGATTGCTCGGTTGCAGAAATGATTTTGATGTTACTCCCTGCGGCTAAATTGCCACTAGAAACTTTGGTAATCTTGCCTTCATTACCAGCAGCAACTGCAATATATGGGGTATCGCCAATAACTAAATCGGCATCAACTGCCTCTACCCAAACACCTTTGTAAGTACCAATATTTTTCAGCACATTCATCACCGTGCCAAAAGCATAGCCATCTTTAGCAAGCCCAAAAGTCCCAACTTTTTGAGTAGCTTGCGAAGATAAAGTAACTCCTAAAACTTCATAACCACTAGTTGCATCAACTAAGGTTGCGACGCTAACCCCTTCGCTGTTACTACGAAAATAAGTGGACTTACGCCCCACAAACCGACCAAAAGGAATAACACTATTTTTAGAATTTGTAACTGTTTTGGCAATTACAATGTCGTTGGTTGTATTGGCAGAATTAGTAGTTACTGCGATCGCTAAATCAACGGTACGAGCAGCCAGGGTAATAACGCCAGTTCCTGTGTTCAAGGTGGCATCTACTAAACCGTAAATAATTGGATCTGTTCGGATTGCTGCATACAACCCAGCGCCTAATTCCGCCGTTGTAGCTGAACTATCCGTAGTAAAACTTATAGTTGTTCCATTAACGGTAAGACTATACAAAGCATCATTATCTACAGTTGCTGGAGGAGTGATAGCAACTGTATCTAAAGCAGATAATGTGTTTGTATGTGGGTAGATTTGATTAGTCCCAACTCCCGATAACATCCCTGGCAGTGCCACGGGCATATATCGACTAAAATTGGTTTGTCCAGTTACAACATTATTTGATGCAAAAGTCATATTTTTAGTGAAGTAAGACCGAAGTAGGAAGAGGGACGATAAGAAGACCGAAGTAGGTTAGCGACGCGCAAAGCGAGTACACGAGCGTCAGAGGGACGATAAGAAGAACAAATAGGATGTTTTTCATCCAACTTCGGTCTTCCTTACCTACTAAGAGACAAAGGTTGTTGCCACGCATTTTCAATTTCTCGCGATCGCTCCTCGGCTGCTGCATTGGTAGTTGCTCGTGTAGGAGTCCGAGCGATTTTGACCAAATCTTGCAGATTTGGAGAGACGCTATCGGTACGGGATTCTTCCTCTTGTTCAAGTGATTGGAGGTAGGCAGCATCAAATAAACCTTCAACCCACGCAGGAGAGTAGCCAGAGATATCAACATCAGGCATCAATTCAGATAGAGCCAGCCGCCGCACTTCATCAGCGTCTAATTCCGAGTCAAACCTTTCTTCTTCAATTCCTAAAGTTTGGGCTTTTTTCCAAGCAGAGAGAATGTTGCTAACAGAATCCTTTTTTGCTGCTTTTTTCATCCAAGGCTTTTTGCCTTTGTGGGTTTCGGTCATCTCTTCAACATCTGTTTCGTCTGTTTCTTCCTCCTCGTCTTCCTCCTCTTCTTCTGGGTCTTGTGTCAATAGTTTTTTGGCTTTAGAATCAGCCACAAACTCTGCTGCATCTGAATCCCAAACATACCCATGCTCCTCTAGTACAGGGACAGCAGAATTGGCAATTTCTTCATAGCCATCAGCGCGTCCCAAAGCGCGATCGCGTTCTTCTTCTATCTCTTGAAATTGTTTTTCAAGTTCAGTAATTCGAGCTAGTGCAGATTGTTTTTCTGATTCGAGGGAATCGGCTCTAGACCTTATCGCCTCTAATTCCTTAATTTTTTGGGAAGTTACAAATGCAAAATTTTCCGGAACATCTTCATACTCGACGCTATCAATAGTCACTCTCGCCATAGGTTTTTTATTGGTGGAGGAACGAGGAAGGAACAAGGAGGAAGGAGGACGTTGAGGTTCATTTTCTTCCCCTATTCCGTCTGACTTCCTCCGTCTGACTTCAAAAGCAATATCAGGGTCATCACTACCGTCCAAACAGATTTTTACGTTATCACCTGCCCTCCCTTTTTGAGTTAGTGCAATGTGATTAATTTCTAAATCTGTTTGAATCGCGTCGTATCTCTGCCCCTGCCACACCCCCGGTGTCGGGTCAATATTGCATTTATAGCCAGCAGAGATTTGGAGAGTTTTCTTTTCACGAATGCTATTTACCGCCACAGAATCGAGAACAGTAATTACTCCCCTAACAAATCCGCTTGGGTCGTAAAATACCGTAGAATCACTTAAGCCAACTGAATATTCTTTGGCATTTAACGAGTCAATTAAGACTGGTGGATGCTCCAGGGATATGGGTTTTAGCCCAAAACCTGTTAAAGCTTTTTTGTTAGCTTCAGGAGTTCTTAACTCTCTACGAACCCCTCCATCAGGAGTGCGATATTCTAAGATGCCGTCTCTGGCAAACACAGCTTCCGCACGAAAGTATCCTTCGTCCGTGAATTCATGTTTACGAATTTCGCCAGCATCAAATCTAATCGCCACAATCTTATAAATGAAGGAAGAAGGAAGTTGGAAGAAGGAAGAAGGAAGAAGGAAGTTGGAAGAAGGAAGTTGGAAGTTGGAAGACGGAAGTTGGAAGTTGGAAGTTGGAAGACGGAAGTTGGAAGACGGAAGAAGTTTGGTTTTAGGATGGGGATTCAGACCCTTTGCTAATCATATATTTGGATAATAAAATTAAAATCTGTTTTGCTATTTCAGCAAATTCAATAATTTATTTTGTTGAAATAGCAAAATATAATCAGTACATATCGTTTTGTGCTTCAAGAAAATGCCACAATTAGCAGGATTACCGCGATACGTTCAAAATTTGGACACCTATCGAGTCATAGGTGAAAACATCAAAATGCTGCGCTCAGAAGTGCCAATAACACAGCTAGAGTTTGCTCGTTATATTGGCATTGGTAATGAGTCTCTGAGTCGAATTGAAGCGGGTAAAAACCGCTCAGAGTACGCATTGGTAAAAGCTATAGCCGAAGTTTTTGGGACTACAAGTGACGTTTTAGCAACCAGAGACAGCTATCGATATTTACGCGAATCACAGGAAGTTTTAGAGCGAGTTCGCTTATTGTTTAACGTGTTCGTCTAGGATATCGATGATTTCTACTGTGTTATCAGTACTAACACCCATGAATTCCCGTTTAGTTACTCCTATTCCTAGTTGGTGCTTCTTCGCTTTCTCGTCGTTTACGCCAACAATGCACTGATTACCAATGACTTGATAATTTACCCGCGATCGCATTAGTCCAGTGCATTGCAATATTTTTAATATTCTTCCCTTAGCACGTTTCTGGCGGAGTGTAAAGGGTGTTAATGGTTTCCAAGGTATACCTTGAGGATCTGTTTCGGTGACAAACCGTTGATCGGTGGCGTAGAGCATATATTCGCCAATTTCTTGCAATGCTGGTTTTAAATTACCAGTTTGGGCGAGGATTTGAGACAAGCGATCGCTTACTTGTTTATCGTTGTATTGAATTGAGAATACTGGCATGGGATGAGTAGGGGTTTTGTTGAAAGTGCAAAGCTTAAAAAAATATATTGATTTCAAGATAACTTGGGGTACGTGGAGAAATAACAATGCCCGAAGAAACATCGTATCCAAGAGTTAATGTTGTCGATGCTAACGGCAATGTAATCAATCCTTTTGATGGATCTGGCGGTGGTGGGGATGCCTCTGCCATTAACCAGCAAAGCCAGATTGCCTTAGAAACTGCAATACGCGATCGCATTGGTGACACCCCGATAAATAATGTAGTCATGCCTGTGGGTGGCATCGGATTGCATGGTTGGTTGAGTGCAATATGGAAGCTTGTTAGCGATCGCACCACAACAATCATCTCCACCCTAGGATTGGAGAGTACGCTGCAATCAATCTTGGCAGCGATTCCCTCAAATACTAAGCCAGTGGCTGTAAATGTCCTCAGTGCGCCAAGTCCCGCAACTATCTATGGAGCCGGCACACAAAATATTGACACAATATCTATATTAGCCACAGGAGCAACTTATACCGGGGTTTCTCGTAATACTTCTTTCTTG
>NZ_JAIVFV010000148.1 GCF_020829445.1 Nostoc sp. CHAB 5836 | reverse complement strand
CTATACATCCAGCTTAATAATAGTAATTCCTATTTAGCTCTAGTAAATTCTCCTAATAAATAGTTCTTATGTACTAAATATATCCGTCTCCTTGGGGTGTGACAGTTGTGGGTGCGGAATGTGGGCTCAATACTGCGTAGTTTGAAAAGTCCTCTTGTTGGTAGCAAAACGTTTTCGATCCCCCTAAATCCCCCTTAATAAGGGGGACTTTGATTCTGGTTTCCCCCTTTTTAAGGCAATACAGTTCAGTTAAGCATTTCTTCCCTCTCTTTCTCTCTTCTCTCTGTGCCCTCTGCGCCTCTGCGGTTCGTTCAAGAGGTCTCTTAATCAGCCACCGTCAAGAGTTTTTTCGGAAATAACAGCTTTATCATCTGTATAATCACTGAAATGGGCAAAAGTGTCAGGCTGATTGCGGGTAATTAGTGATGAAACTGGATTTAGTTAGGTTTTTTCAGGCTTGCAACCCTAGCAAGACTCTGCTTGTCAGTAAGCCGGAGGATAGACAATATTATATTGATTTCTCTAAAGTGCGTGGTGCCAAGATTATTGAAGAATTAGGGCGAACTATTACCCGCCTTGCACCAGAACAACCTACCTGTCAATTATTTACCGGACATATCGGTTGTGGCAAATCCACTGAGTTACTGCGGCTAAAAGCAGAGTTAGAACAGCAGGGATTTCATGTGGTTTATTTTGAGTCTAGCCAAAGCCTGGATATGGCTGATATTGATATTACAGATATTTTACTGGCGATCGCTCGTGAAGTGAGTCAAAGTCTAGAAGCAATCAAAATTAACCTGAAACCAGGATACTTTAAAAATCTATTTGGCGAAATTTCTGAGTTTTTGCAAACGCCGCTAGATATTGAATTATCTGTAGGTATTGGGAAGATTACTGCCAAAACTAAAAATAGTCCCAAACTTCGCGCCGACCTACTTAATGTTTACGATTATGGTAATCGATCACCAGCAATTCTCGTTATGAGAATAATTATCACTATCATTACCAGCTATGCAAAATTTCAAGTTTTAGATATGGTTTTTGTATCTCTTTAATTCGTAAGCTTAGGGGATATTTTGAATCAGCCAGGAATTTTCGACGAAATAGTACTTTATTTCCGGTCAATTCTCGAAAATGCCTGATAAACGAACAGGTAAAAATAAGCACTGTCAAGTGTACCGGGGCATCAGAGACGATGGGGTAGGGATCATCGTAAAAATGCTAAAGCTTGATTATCCCTCTCCCCATGCCTTTATCCACTTTTCTTGGTCTTGCGATCGCTCTGAGCGACATTCTGGGCAGAATCCATGCAGCCAATATCTTCTCTGGCGCTTTTGAGCCTACCGCTGGATGCTTCAAACTCCCAAAAAGTAGCTTGGCTCAATTGTGTTAACATCAACCAAGAAAAGATGCAGAAATGGGCAGAACACCTCCCATGAATTATCTACATAAATTTCATCTAGTCGAGGCAGAAAAAGCGCGAGTCTTAGGGCAATTTTTTGAGGCTGAAGAGTTTTACGAGCGAGCGATCGCGGTGGCTGCTGAAAATGAGTTGATCCAGGAAGAAGCACTCGCCTATGAATTAGCGGCTAAACATTATCTGGCGCGAGGGCGGTCAAAAATTGCTCAAACTTACATAAAAGAGGCGCACTATTGCTACGATCGCTGGGGCGCAACCGCTAAAGTTAAAGATTTAGAAAAACGCTATCCACAACTCCTCAACACCAACCTAGTTCGGCAATCACATTCAATCGTGACCGATGAAACGATCCGTCATCCGACTGCGGCAATAGATTTGGCTGCGGCGATGAAAGCGGCTCAAGCCATCTCAGAAATGATCCATCTCGATCAATTAACTGCAACGTTGATGCAGGTGGTGATAGAAAATGCAGGAGCCGAAACTGGCGCTCTGGTTCTCCTGGAAGATGATCGGCTCACTGTTGTGGCTCAGTGCAGTGAGAGTAGACAGTGTAACCTAGAAAAGATCGCTGTTGCTGGCTGTGCAACAATTCCTGTCTCCGTCATCCAATCAGTAGAACGCACATCTGAAACTCTGGTGTTTGATGATGCAATCAGCGAACCGTCTTTTTTGACTGATCCTTATATTCAACATCAACAAACGCGATCGCTCCTGTGTATGCCCATTCTCAAGCAAAATCAGCTGATTGGCATACTTTATCTAGAGAACAATCTCAGTACCGGAGTGTTTACTAGCGATCGCTTACAAGTCCTTAAACTGTTGATGGCTCAGGCAGCAATTTCACTGGAGAATGCTCGGTTATATGAACGGTTATCAGATTATTCCGAAACACTGGAAAGGAAGGTAGAAGAGCAAACCCAAGCTTTGCAGCAGGAGATCGCGGAACGTCAACAAACCGAAGCCGCATTGAGACAAAGTGAAGCAAATTATCGCAACCTGCTACAAACCGCGAATTCCGTTATTATTCGCTATGATCCGCAAGGACGGATTCGCTACATCAACGATTATGGGGTAAAACTTCTTGGCTATGAAGAACATCAGATTTTAGGGCGGAGCTTATTTGAAACCATCATTCCAGAAGCCGAACTTTCTGGACGCGATGTGAGACCCTTTGTCCATGATTTACTTCGTAATCCTCAATCGTACCCGCAAGGCGAGGGTGAAAACCTGTGTCGAGACGGTCGGCGAGTTTGGGTTGTTTGGTCAAATCAAGCCATCTTCAATGAACAAGGAGATGTCGTTGAAATCTTATCGGTTGGCAATGACACCACCCAGCGTAGACAAGCAGAAGAGGCATTACAACGCAGTGAAGCCAAGTTCCGAACTATTTTTGAAAACTCACAGGTTGGTATCTACCGAACCCGCATCTATGATGGCTTAATTCTCAATGCCAATCAACGCTTTGCCGATCTGTTTGGCTTTGATTCACCCCAAGAGATTATCGGGCTGGAACACACTACAGGCTACTATGTCAATCAGGGCGTTCGCCAACAAGCCATTGAGTTGCTGAAGCGGGATGGGGAACTGCAAAGCTTTGAAGTCCAGATGCGAAAACAAGATGGGACATTGTTTTGGGGACTTTTCTCTTCTTATTTGAATGCAGCCGATGACTACATCGAAGGGGTGATTGCGGATATTAGCGATCGCAAACAGGCAGAAGTAGCATTGCAAGCCTCTGAAGCAGAGCTACGGGCGCTCTTTTCAGCCATTCCCGATCCGCTGTGTGTTTTCAATGCTAAAGGGCAAGTGATCGGCGCAATCAAAGGAAATCCGTCATATGGAGAGTTGCATAGGGAGGAGTATATTGGTAAAACACTGCATCAACTCTATGCTACGGAACAAGCTGATGAATTCCTGAGTTACATTCAGCAGGTGCTGAGAACCCAACAAGTACTCACAGTTGAATACAGCCAGTGGATAGCTGAACGAGAAATCTGGTTTTCGGCTCGCATTGCACCGATTCGGCACGAACAGGTGATTTGGATAGCGCGAGATATTACGCTGCAAAAGCGAGCAGAAGCAGCCTCGATTTTGGAAGAACGTAACCGCATGGCGCGTGAAATTCACGACACACTGGCTCAGGCGTTTACGGGCATTCTGGCTCAGGTAGGAGCGGCAAAACAGGTGCTAACGGATGATGTAGAAGCAACTGAGGCACACCTAGACCTGATCAAAGAATTGGCGCGAACTGGACTGGTTGAAGCGCGGCGATCGGTAGTAGCGCTCCGTCCTCAGCTTTTGGAGGAAGGCAGTCTACAGAGCGCTCTACATCGTCTCGTCGCTCAACTCAGAACTGCCGCAATGGATACCACTTTATATTATGAGATTGAGGGTGCAGTATATTCTCTGCCGATTGAAGTCGAGAGTAACCTACTGCGGATTGGGCAGGAAGCATTAATCAATGCGATTAGACACGCCAATGCTGACGAAATTCGAGTGAAGCTAGGATACGATCGCGATCAGTTTTGCTTGCGCGTGAGAGACAATGGACAGGGCTTTGGAGTTGGGAGTATTCCAGCCTCTGAGGGTTTTGGCTTACTAGGCATGAGCGAACGGGCAGAGCGCATCGGGGCACAACTCACGATTAGGAGTCAACCTGGAGAAGGAACAGAGATGATTGTTACCGTCGATCGGGAGGCATCACAATGAGCCAAGCCATTCGGGTTCTCATTGCAGACGATCATGCTATTTTTCGGCAAGGATTAGCCACGATTATTAACCGTGACCCAGATATGCAGGTGATTGCCCAAGCCGAAAATGGGGAACAAGCGATCGCTCTATTTGGGGAACACCAACCGGATGTCACGCTCATGGATCTCCGAATGCCTGAAGTGGAAGGAGTTGCCGCCATCGGTGCAATTTGTGCTACTGCTAAATCTGCTCGGATTATTGTACTGACCACGTATGATAGTGACGAAGATATTTATCGGGGATTGCAGGCAGGCGCAAAAGGATATCTGTTGAAAGAAACTGAACCTGACGAGCTTCTGAATGCTATTCGTACCGTTCATCGGGGTCAGAAGTATATTCCGCCTGATGTAGGAGCAAAGTTGGTACAGCGCCTCAGCAATCCAGAACTGAGTGAAAGAGAACTAGAAGTACTCGGCTCACTGGCGCAGGGAATGAGCAATGCCGATATTGCAGCTGCTTTGAGTATCGGTGAAGGCACTGTCAAATCTCATGTCAATCGGATTTTGAATAAGTTAGATGTTAGCGATCGCACCCAAGCTGTAATTGTTGCCGTTAAACGCGGCATTGTTAATTTATAGGATGTACTTTCGATAGAATTGGGATTCTAACTTGAGTTAGAACCAGCCTTCTACTCCACGATGGCATGGTTGCTCTATCAATTTATACTGTAAAAATTTTAACTTGCTATAGACGACAGCTTGAAGGCGATCGCCTATATTGAATTTATGCAAATAGAAGTGCATCCAATCAGGCAAATCATGCTCCTTGAGAGCGGTAAGAGGCTGTCTCTAAAAAAATGTAAAGGGGACGGAAGCGGGCGATCGCAAACGCTCAAATCCTGATTCATACGACCAATCTGGTGCCTTTACACGGTTGATATCCGAAGTTTTCCGCCGGGAAGAGTAGACGCTAAAAGGAAACCCATTAGCTTTCTCAGGAGTCCGGTGTCATCAATCAATACATCATTGACCTGGAAAACAACGTTGTCATTTGTAACCCTTGCCACCCTACTCATTCTGCTGATTGACAAAGTGACACAACCATTCACAACAAGAGGTAACTATCATGATGCTGAAAGACAAGGTTGCTTTGGTGACTGGCGGAACATCGGGCATCGGTCGAGCAACCGCGATCGCTTATGCCAAACAACAAGCAAAGGTGGTGGTAGTTGGTCGTCGAAACTCCTCCGTTACGCCTATCACTGCAAGGTACTCGCCATCATTTATAGGATGTACTTTCGATAGAATTGGGATTCTAACTTAAGTTATAGCTAGCCTTCTACTCCATGATGGCATGGTTGCTCTATCAATTTATACTGTAAAAATTTTAACTTGCTATAGACGAAAGCTTGAAGGCGATCGCCTATATTGAATTTATGCAAACAGTTACGCAATCAATGGATTGAGTAAGTAAATTGCCAGGTTCCATGCTTGATGCAAATGTATAAAAATGAACGACGCTCGTAGCCACAGTTCTTTACTTGTAACCCCTTCAACCCAGGATTGGATGCGAGGTGTGCTGAGTGCTAAGGTCGTGCTGGTGATGTATGGAGACTATCAATGCTCTAAAAGTGCGGATGTTTACAAGCTGATTAAATTGCTCAAAGGAGAACTTAGTGCTTCTTTTGGAGAAGATGATTTATGCTTTATCTTCCGTCATTTTCCGCAAGCACAGATTCATCCCCAAGCTCAACGGGCAGCCCAAGCAGCCGTTGCCGCCGCCGCTCAGGGACAGTTTTGGTCAATGCACGACACTTTGTTTGCCCATCAACAGAAGTTAGAAAATGGTTATCTTGTAGAGTACGCCAATGATTTAGGGCTTGATATCCCTCAATTTCTCAAAGAGTTGTCTAAACAAGTGCATATCGATCGCATCAATGAGGATATCGAAAGTGGATTGCAGAGTGGAATAACGGCGGCTCCAGCCCTATTTATCAATAACATCGAATATATCGGACGCTGGAGAATGACAGAGTTGATGGCAACCATTGTTGCTGCCAGTCATTGAGCTAACCGATCCCTATTAGCCCGACCTATTTTGCGAGTTTATTCAAATAGGCGATAGGAGTTTCACCACACCAGTATGTGATTCAACAGCGGGTGGAACCGGGCGAAAACAATATTGTCGAAAACGGATTTGGCGATAACCCTTCGGGATAGCTTCTCTACGAGACGCTCCGCGAACGCTTACCGCAGACATAGCTCTACAAGTCGATTTCTCCAGTCAAAGCCATCTGACCCAACAGCTTAAGCGCTTGACTGGAATGACTCCAAAACAAGTTCGCTGACACGATACGAATCATTCATAGCGACAAGATGAGAATCAAAGCAACCAAAGGAAAGCAGGGAATTGGAATGGAAGGGAAAGACGCGACTTACGTGGAGGCTGCCCGGTGGGGTAAGCATCGGTGGTGGCGGTATCTTCTGGGGCTGATGATCATCCTCTTTGCATGGATGGTCGTCGCCAACTTCGCTAGCGCGATCGTCGCGCTAGCGCTCGGCGGCAAAGAGGGTGTCGCAGCACTCAGTCGGCTAGATTACGCCGCGTTCGGTTCCGTAGGGGGCTTCGTCGTGGTCATGGCAGGTTTTCCGGTGTTCCTCGCGGGAATTCTCATTGCCGTCTCCCTCATCCACCAGCGTCATCCCCGGACGCTCGTCACGGCGAGAGAGAAGATCAGTTGGACTCGCATCGGTCACGGCTTCGTGGCTGGGTTCGTGCCGTGGGTGCTGCTAGGCGGGCTGGGGCAATACCTCCTCTACCCCGATAGCTTCTCCTTCAACTCCGACCTCACGACGTTCGCGCTCTTCGTGCCGATCGCACTGGTCATCACTGCGATCCAGACGACCACAGAGGAGCTTTTCTTTCGCGGGTACATCGTGCAGGGCGCGAGCCTGATCTGGTCTAAGCGCGTCTTTCTGGCGATCGTGTCGGCTGTGATATTCACCCTGCCGCACGCCACCAACCCGGAGGCACAGGAGGGTGGCTGGATCGGGATGTTCGTCGGCACGGGTCTGCTGTATGCGGTCGTTTCATTGATCGACGGCACTACCGAGCTTGCGATCGGCGCGCACTTCGCCAACAACCTCGCGTACTTTCTCTTGTTCAACTGGTCTGGAAGCTTCTTCACTACGCCAGCCCTGTTCAGTATCAGCGAGTACCATGCGAGATTCTACGACATCACATCTCTCGTGCTGATTCCCGTTTTCCTGGTGATTGTTTTCCGGGTGTTCAAACGTGACAAGGCATCCAAACCCGTTTTCCAGAGCCACTGGAAGAATCCTCAGTAATCCCATCGAACCCTGAAAACACTAGCAAAGGCAATTAGCGATCAAATCACGGGTAAAGGAGACAAAGATGAGAATCAAAGCAACCAAAGGAAAGCATGGAATTAGAACGGAAGGGAAAGACGCGACTTACGTGGAGGCTGCCCGGTGGGGTAAGCATCGAAGGTGGCAGTATGTTCTGGGACTGGTGGTCATCCTCTCTACGTGGCTAGTGGTCGGCAGCGTTGGCAGCGCGATCGTCGCGCTTGCGCTGGACGGTCCAGAGGGTTTCGCGGCGTTCCGTCGGGCGGATTTAGCTGCGCTCGGCTCTGTGGGGAGCTTCCTGGTAATCATGGCAGGTTTTCCGTTCTTCCTTGCGGGGATACTCCTCACCGTTTCCCTTATCCACCGCCGCCCCCTGCGAACGCTGATCACGGCGCGGGAGAAGATAAGCTGGACTCGTGTCGGTCACGGATTTGTGGCGTGGTTCGTGCCATACTGCCTGATCGGTGGGCTAGGACAGTATCTTTTCTACCCCGACACCTTGTCCTTCAACTCCGACCTCACGACGTTCGCACTCTTCATCCCTCTGGCACTGGTCATCACTGCGATCCAGACCACCACTGAGGAGCTTTTCTTTCGCGGATACATTGTGCAGGGCGCGAGCCTCGTCTGGACGAACCCCGTGTTTCTAGCGCTCGTATCAGCCGTCATATTCACCCTGCCGCACCTCCTCAACCCGGAGGCGATCGCGGGCGGTTGGCTCACGGTCTTTTTCAGCTACTTCCTCGTTCCGGGTCTGCTGTGGACCATAATCTCGTTGATTGACGGAACCACTGAGCTTGCCATCGGCGTACACTTCGCTAACAACATTGGCGGCATACTCGTGATCAACGCAGCCGGAACCGTCGTGACCACGCCAGCCCTGTTCACAGTCAGCGAGTACCACGCGACCTACGGGGCGCTATCAGTGCTGGTTGCAGTACCCGTGTTCCTGGCGATCGCCTACAAGGTGTTCAAACGTGACGAGGCATCCGAACCCGTTTCCCAGAGCCGTCGGAAGGGGCATCAGTGATCTCGTCAGTTCGTAAAACTATCAGCAAGTGGATCAAAGGAGTGGATCATCATGTCTAAAGTGCCTTCTAACTACCCGCAGCAGCCAGGGAAGTCCCCTGTCGCGTCCTTGGAGCGGTCTGCACCCAACCAAGTCTCCCGTCCAAGCTGGCTTGAGATCATTGTGGGTCTTGTCGTCTTCGCGATCGTCGGATTCGGGGTTGGTTCGCAACTCAAGCGGCTCGGTCTTGACCCCGTGGTCTACGGATTGGTCTTCACCTCGCTCTCCGGGATTGCCGGGATTGCCGGGTTCGCAGCGGCAGCACTACTACGGATTCGATCCCTGAGTGCCTTTGGCGTGCGCCGAGTTTCCAGACGCTGGCTGCTCATCGCGATCGGAGTCGGACTGGTTGCCTTTGTACTCAAGGGATTGGCAGTTCTGGGCTGGATTCAGATCACCGGGAACACCAACAATGTTCAGGGTGTGTACGCAGAGGGCGGCAGCGGCGGAGTACTATCCCTGTTTTTAGCCACGTTGTTCCTCGGAATCGTCACGCCTCTTGGTGAGGAGTTGCTCTTTCGGGGTGTCGTCGCTAATGCGCTGCTGCGCTACGGTTCGTTCATCGGGGTCGTGGGTAGCACCGTGATCTTTGCCCTTGGTCACGGCATCAACATCGTCTTTCCCGCAGCCGTAGTCGCTGGTCTCGCCACTGCTGAGGTCTTCCGCCGCAGCGGCTCGGTCTGGACTGCTGTTATTGCTCACGTCGTTTTCAACTTGCCCACAATTCCGGTGATGGTAGCTGCTGGCATGGGCTGATAGGAAGGATCATCTGGAGGTTAAACCAATGGCAATTCTGAAACAATTCGGGATTCTATTTGTATTGGGCAGTGTGGGAATTGTCATGTTCACGATCGCGTCTATTCCTTTAGTCGAGCAACAGTTAGCGAAACTGTCTCCAGAAATACTGGAAAAAGTGCCACCATTGGGGATTTTAATGCTTCTGCAAGGACTACAGTATTCAATTCTACTGGCAATCAGCATTCTTATCGGAATTGGTTGTGCCTATCGTGTTGGATTAAGCTCCCATTTGATTGATCATTGGGTGTTTCACACCGCTAAGTCTCCATCTTTTGCCGTTGAGATGAAGTGGAGCTTGGGTGTGGGTGCAGCGGCGGCGATCGTTCTCTTGTTGCTCGATCAGTTGATGCAACCTGTCCTACCTGAAGCGCTACGGGCAGCAAATAATACAGAGCCAAGTTGGTTGAATTTGCTCACAGCAATGTTCTATGGCGGCATCACTGAGGAAATTTTGATGCGCTGGGGTTTAATGTCGCTGCTTGTTTGGATTGCGTGGAAAGGGCTAAAACAAGGCGTTACGTTGCCAAGTCAAGGGATTTACCAGGGTGCGATCGTTCTAGCCGCGTTAGTATTTGGACTACTACACCTGCCAGCGACTGCCGCGATCGTTCCCCTCACTCCAGTTGTGATTATTCGGGCGTTGTTACTGAATGGAATTGTGGGGATTGCGTTTGGCTGGCTCTTTTGGCAATATTCGCTAGAAGCTGCAATGTTAGCCCATATCAGCTTTCATGCTTTTGCCTCTGTTCTTAGCGGTTTACTGGCAAGGTTGGCTTAAGTTTTGGAATAGATATCGTAGGGCTAGCACTGCCCACAAAGCTTTACCGTGAAAGGTTTTAAAAAGAAAGGTTTTAAAAATGGTGGGCGATGCCCACTACTTGAATTGATGCTCAACTCTACAGTTTTAAGGTGGTAAATCAAATGATTCAGTGCAAAGATTTTGCGCCTCGGATTACTGAACGGGGACCCTTCGGCGGCCCTTCCGAATATGAATTCTTCTCTGAGGTTGTGAGTGAGGTCAATCAGTGGATTGCAAGTAAAACGGTACAGGTGATCAATGTTGAAACTGTTGTTTTACCAGATAGCTTGAAAAGCACAAGTGATGGTGTTTACGGCGTAACAGTCAGTAATGGGGTCTACCCAGTGATGATCAGCCAGGGCGTTACAGTCAATTGCTTTCAATGTGTGCGTGTGTGGTACAGAGAATAAGCTTCACCGGAGAAGAAATAATGAAACGATTTACCTTGTTTACTTTTCTGTACCTCGCGCTCGGAGTTTGCCTGAGTGCGATCGCACTTGGATACCCAAACCTGCCTTCGGGTCTTCAAAGAAGCTTGTTCGCCAGTGCAGGAGCGTCTTACCTTGTTTGTCTCTTCAGTACCTTCCCTTTTTGGCGGGAGGCGACGCTCCGCTTCTATCGCAGACGGAATTCAGCGGTTATTGTACCCTGGTTGGGGATTGGAGTGAACATTATTGTGACGATCTGGGAGCTTCAGAGTCAGAACTGGGCAATGGAAGCCATTTTACAAGCGTTTTCGCGGCTATCAGTCGTCTTAATATTTGCAGAAATCATTGTGATTACATGGCGAAATCCTGAACATTAGTATCTAAATCAGAAGAAGGAACACCATGAATAAGCCCAAGTTTTTTGTCACTCCAGGTTATGGGGAATACCTGCTGAATGAATTGCATTACTCGCAAGCGGTAAAAATTGGCGATCGAGTAGAGACATCAGGTCAAGGCGGGGTGGATGACAATCTGCAAATTCCCGAATCGCTCGCGGACGAGATTGCTCAGGCATTTCGGAACGTAGAGCGAACTTTGGCGACTGCTGGAGCGGGTTGGGAGGATGTTGTCCACATCAATTCTTACCATGTTGGAGGGTTTCCCCCAGAGGTTAACGAGGTGATGGTCAAGCTATTTCGTCATTATATGCCCAACCATGCCCCCATTTGGACAGAGGTAGGAGTCGCGGCTCTTGCACTTCCAACGATGCGAATTGAAATCCGCGTGACTGCAATTGTTCCGTGAGTTTTGCACTTAAAGGCAACGGGCTATTGCAAAGTCAGGGAGTTACTTCCGCTGAATGGTATCGAAATCCCATCACTGTTTATTCTGAATCAAGGGGAGTTGGCACACATGGAATTTATGAAGGCAGCGGTAGCACACCAACGTCTAGAGCAGGGAGGAACACGGGGCAAAATTGTACTGAAATTTACAGAAAATTAGACTAGCTTCACGGCGTTGGTAATTGCTAAACGGATTGGAGTTTGATTTTGTCCAGCAGGGCATCACAAGGGGGGGGTGTTGATGAATGACTGACTGGAGCAGAACAAGAAAACCGTCACGGCGTTCTACGACCTGATGTTCAACTTACGAATTGAACAAAGGAGAAATTCAGATGTCAGACAAAAATAAAGCAATCTTAGAAGAGGCAAACGCAGCGATCGCCCAAGGCAATTATGAAGGATTCTTGTCGTTCTGTGCCGACGACACAAAATGGACATTTGTAGGCGACAAGACCCTTGAAGGAAAAGAAGCCGTTCGCCAATGGATGGTAACGACATACTTAGAGCCGCCAAAGTTTAGGGTCGTGAACTTAATCGCTGAGGGTGATTTCGTCACAGCACTCGGCGACATCACCATGAAGGACGAAGACGGGAAGACGGCTGATTACTCGTACTGTGACATCTGGCGCTTTCGCGATGGTCAGATGGTCGAATTAAGAGCTTTCGTCATCAAAACCTTGAGAAGGTGATGAAAGAATTTGGTGAAAACAATGTAATTAATTTTGTTTACCTACTTGCGATCGTTTAACTCAGGTAGTTGCGGTCAACCCTTTTGTTACATAGATCAATGACATGTTCAAAACTGCAAAATCACAACAAGAATTACTGAAATTCAACCTCTTTGGCTTTCGACTCTCATTTCAAAAGATAAAGATAGCGATGCGCCGCGCAACCCTTTTTGCGATCGCGCTACTCTTTACCACCCATTTCGCCTCCGCCTGCACGGAGTCCACAGCAATGTCACCTACAATCACCTATCCTGAAACCAAGCGAGTCGATGTCGTCGAGGAACATTTCGGACAGATGATCGCTGACCCCTATTGCTGGTTGGAAAACGATGTCCGCAATGACAAAGAAGTCGCCGCTTGGGTCGAATCGCAGAACAAAGTCACCAATGCTCATCTCAATACGCTGCCAGGTCGAGATATCTTCAAGAACCGACTGAAGCAGTTGTACAACTATGAGCGGTTCTCTATTCCAGTCAAAAAGGGTGGACGGTATTTCTACCTTCATAATTCCGGACTTCAGAACCAGCAGGTTCTTTATGTCCGCGACAGCGTAGATAGCGCAGGGCGTGTGCTGATCGATCCCAACAGTTGGGCAGAGGACGGGGCGACTGCGCTTGCTGAATGGTCAGCTTCTGATGATGGCAAGCGCGTGGCTTATGCGGTGCAGGATGGCGGTACCGACTGGCGCACGATTCGGGTACTGGAAGTGAACACGGGCAAGGTACTCGACGATCAGGTCAAATGGGCGAGATTCACCAGCATCGCATGGACGAAGGACGGATCTGGCTTTTTCTACGCCCGTTACCCTGAACCGAAGCAGGGCACCGAATCGCAAGCAAGCGTAGCCAACCATGCCGTCTATTTTCATGCGATCGGCACCCCCCAGGCGCAAGATCGGCTGGTCTATACAAACCCGGATCAGCCGAACATGCTGCATACCTTGAGCATCACTGAAGACGGGCGTTACGTCGCCATCACTTCTACGCCCATTTCAGCGACCAACACACTGACCGTGGTGGATCTCCAGAGCGCTGATTGGAAGCCTCGCAAGCTGGTCGATAATCTCGATAATCAATGGGGTGTCGTCGGCAATGTGGGGACAAAGTTCTTCCTCATGACTAGCCAGGACGCGCCGCGCTTCAAGGTCGTGACGATGGACATCGCCGCTGCTGACCCAGCGATCAGGGATGTAGTGCCGGAGCAGGATTCGGTTCTGCTCAATCCGTCGCTGGTCGCTGGACGGTTGCTGATCTCCTATCTGGCTGACGTGAAGACAGAAATTCGACGCTACACGCTGGATGGCAAGGCTGATGGTGTGGTGAGGCTGCCCGGTATCGGCACCGCTGGCGGTTTTAAGGGTAAACAGAGCGACCCGGAAACCTTCTTCATCTTCACCAGCTTTAACGCTCCGGGCGTAATCTATCGATACGATGTCGCCAGCAACACGGCGCGGGTGTGGGCACAACCCAAGGTGGCGATCGATCTCAGTCAGATCGCAGTCGAACAGCGTTTCTATACGTCAAAGGATGGCACCCGTGTCCCGATGTTTATCGTCCGACGCAAGGATGTGACCCGTTCGGCACCAACGCTGCTCTATGCCTATGGGGGATTTGGAATCCCCATACTTCCCGCTTTCTCGCCGGAGCATTTGGGATGGGTCGAACAGGGCGGAGTGTACGCTGTTGCTAACATTCGCGGCGGCTCCGAATATGGCAAGGCATGGCACGAAGCGGGTCGTCGTCAGAACAAGCAAAATGTCTTCGACGATTTCATCGCGGCGGGCGAGTATCTCAAGGCGCAGGGAATCACGCCCCAAGACGGCTTGGCGATTCAGGGTGGATCGAATGGCGGACTCCTGATCGGCGCAGTGGTCAATCAGCGACCGGATCTGTTCGCCGCCGCGCTGCCCCAGGTTGGGGTCATGGACATGCTCCGCTTCGACCAGTTCACGAGCGGAAAAACATGGGTAGACGAGTTTGGGTCTCCGGCACGGGAAGCGGATTTCCGTAACCTCTTGAGCTATTCGCCTTATCACAACATCGAGTCTGACAAGGCATATCCCGCGATCCTTGCCACCACTGCCGACACAGACGATCGCGTGGTGCCAGGGCACACCTTCAAATATGTCGCTGCGCTCCAGGCGGCGGATATCGGTGACAAGCCCCACCTTGCCCGCATCGAGACGCGCGCGGGACATGGAGCGGGCAAGCCCACGGACAAGATCATTGAGGAAACGGCGGATATGTGGGCTTTTGCCGCTCATTGGACGGGGCTGGATGTGAAGCCAGCGAAGTGATCGCGTCAAACAAATCAACATACGTCGAACTAATCGAGGAAGCGTAACGCCTCACACCACCCTATTTTCGTCAATGCGTAAGTTCTAACAAACTAATTTACAGTCTGCGCTTTGGTGGGGTCATCGATGACCCCGTTAATACCTGAACCCATCAACAACTAGCTCGAAGGAGTTTATCCCCATGTCTCACATTTCTTCTAATCACAAGCGAGATCGTGGCCTACCTACGCACGGCTCAGAACCAACGGTTCCCGCTAGGAGGAGAACCCTGCTTGCTAGGAAGACCCACGTCGGAAGCTCGCTAATGATTGGGGCGGTGATACTAGTTCTTAGTGCCTGCGGACAGCCCACACTCGGTCACCCGTCAAAGCCAGGAGTAAAAGTCCCTGCGGAGCTGAAACACTTCTACAACCAGAAGCTGACCTTCGGCTCGTGCGAGGGCTATGCCACCACGGATGCCGACGCTAAGGACTTCGCCAACGACACCTTCGAATGCGCCCGGCTTGAGGTGCCGCTCGACTACCAGAACCCTGGCGGGCGAACCGCGCAGATTGCACTGCTGCGCGTACCGGCAAAGGGCAAGCAATCGGCTCCCTGCTGCTCAACCCAGGCGGCCCCGGCTTCTCCGGGATGAGCTACGCGGTCACGGTGGCAAAGAACTTGGCCGACAGTCCGGTCACCAAGCAGTTTGACCTGATCGGGTTCGACCCACGCGGGGTTGCGGCCTCGACACCAGCCCTAGACTGCTTCACCGATGCCGAACGAGAGGCCGATAAGTTGGTCAACTCGATCAACTCCGGGGGCAAGGACTACACCGACCACCAGACCCGTCAGTTGTACCAAAAATGCGCCGAGCGTTCCGGCGGTGAGGACGTGCTGGCTCACGTCGGCACGCGCGATGTCGCCCGTGACATGGACTTACTCCGCGCGGTGTTCGGCGGACAAGCTCTCCTTTTTCGGCGCCAGCTACGGTACCCGGCTCGGCGCGATCTACGCCGAAACCTTCCCGCAGAACGTGCGGGCCATGGTGCTCGATGGCGCGGTCGACCCTACCACCGGCACCACCGAGCGTCGCCTCGTCCTGTTCGCGGGTTTCCAGCGTGCCTTCGACAACATGGCGGCCTTCTGCGCTAAAACCCCGACTTGTCCGCTCGGCACCGATCCCAAGCAAGCTACCGCCGCCTTCCAGCAGATCGTGCGGCCACTGATTGATAAACCGATCATCACCGCAGACGGACGCAAGGTCACTTACACCGCCGTAATTGACGGCGTGACCACTGGGCTTTACGGCGAGACGCTCTGGCCTGCGGTGATTAAAGCCATCACCGAACTCAAGTCCGGAAGCGGTAAAACCCTGCTGCTCTTGCGCGACATCCTCAGCCAGCGCAATGCCGACGGTAGCTACGGCAATAACTACGAGTCCCTGGTGGCCATTAACTGCCTCGACGAGGAACGCCACACGCCCGAGCAGGAGAGCGCGATGACGCGCGACATTTTCAAGGTCGCACCGTTTCTGGACACTGGCCGACCCGTCAACGCCCGCGACCTCTGTGAGCATTGGCGCGTGAAACCTACCCTCGGCTACCCCTACGCCCAGAACATCAAAGGACTCCCCAAAACCTTGGTCGTGTCGGTCACTCGCGATCCGGCCACCCCGCACGAGGGCGGCATCAGCCTCGCCAAGACGCTCGGCGCGAGCCTGCTGACCGTCGAGGGCGAACAGCACGGTGTAGCCCTCACCCCCGACAGTGCGTGTGTCAACGACATCGTCGCCGACTATCTCATCGGTCTCAAAATCCCCGCAGACGGCGCTCGCTGCGTCCTTTAGGCGTGTTGGGACACTAGAGCGGATAGCCTGAACACAGAGTGAGCGCTGCGGCAGCAACGCTCACCATAGTGTGGGTTCCCTCCAGCGCCAAAACTAAGGATTTAGAAACCCCTCTCGACAATCGTACTGAACAGAGGAACACAATGAATAAGACTAAAGCTGTACCATTTAAACCTCACTGAATTTTGCAGCCTGAAACCCTTGTTGCTACGTTACCAAATGCTGTATTAAATAACTTAGACTTCAATTGGCACAGTAAAAATAAGGTTTTTCGGTGATTTTCAGATCGTAGAGCAATTTTATTTTTGTAACCCTTTAGGAGCAAGTGTCGGTGGAAGGATAAGATTGCCGCGACTGGAAGGATAAGATTGCCGCCACAGTGGCTGAGATGCTGATGTGTCCGTTAGACACTTTTAGTCATTTT
>NZ_JAIVFV010000147.1 GCF_020829445.1 Nostoc sp. CHAB 5836 | reverse complement strand
CTTACAAAGCTGCACGCAATCAGCTTCAGCGTGTATCATCAGAACGCCAAAGTGAAATTTTGACCCAGTTCAATAAGCGTAAAGAAGAACTGACAACTGTTCAAGGTCAATTAGAGCAGGCGAGGAAGCAGCAAGCTTTAGAAACGATTCAGGCTCCTGTTGCCGGCACAATTTATAGAGTTAAAGCCACCAAGGGGCCAGTACAATCGGGTGAAGAATTGCTGTCGATTTTGCCGGAAGGGGAAGAAATGCTCCTAGAGGTAAAAGTTCTCAATCGCGATATTGGGTTTATTCGTCAAGGAATGAAGGCAAAAGTGAAAATGGCGACTTTTCCTTTCCAGGAATTTGGCACTGTAGAGGGCGAAGTCATGCAAGTCAGTCCAAATGCAATTGTTGATAAAGAATTGGGCTTAGTTTTCCCTACAAGAATTAAGCTAAGTAAGCACGCAGTGAATGTGCGCGGTCAAGAAGTAGAATTTACGCCAGGTATGGCTGCTACAGGTGAAATTGTCACTCGTAAAAAGTCCATTTTGACATTCATCACGGAACCTGTGACGCGGCGGTTCAGCGAGGCATTTTCGGTTAGGTAGGTTCGTAGCCTTCCTGGGAAGTCAATACACTTGGGTTAAGCATTTCCTCCTTCTCCTTCTCTCTGTGTTCTCTGCGCCTCTGTGGTTCGTAAAAAAAAGAGTTTCAGCCCTTTTGTGAACCGTATTGTCTTATAGTCAGGACTTACGCAAAATAATGAAAAAACGAACCGCATTCGCGTTAGCGTCTCCCCCTGGGAGAAGGACGCAAAGGTCACAAAGTGATAAGAGTTTCAGAGAGTTATTGCGTAAGTCCTAATAGTTTTGGAATTGCGACCATAATTCTGGATTGGCTAATCCGTTATTACTTTCGGCTGGTGTGAGATATTTCGTAGTTTCTGTAATCGCCTGACCGATTAGAGAACCGACATCAGAATTATTAAAACCAGAGATTGTAGTTTGTGTATTATTTACTACTGTGTCTGCAATTACCTGGCTCGCGAGAGAACTGACATTAGAAACATTAAAATTAGAGCTTGTAGTTTGTGTACTATTTCCTGCTGTTTCTGTGACAATCTGACGTACTTGAGCATCAGTCAAGTTGGAGTTAGCACTAAGCATCAGGGCAATTACACCAGCAACGTGGGGAGCAGCCATAGAAGTGCCGCTATAAGTGGCATACTGATTATTCGGAACTGATGAATAAACCTTGACTCCTGGGGCTGTGACATAACCGATTTCATTCGTTCCAGAACGATTAGAGAAGTCAGGCATATTATTATTCCTATCCACTGCTCCAACGGCAATTCCCGACTTGTATGCATAGCGGGCGGGATAATCTGGTGATGAGTCACCATCATTACCTACTGCCATGACGACAATCACTCCTTTGCTGCTAGCATAGTCAATGGCTGACTCGAGAGTACGATTGGAATATCTGCCTCCTAGACTGAGGTTAATTACATTCGCTCCATTATCTACGGCGTAGCGAATACCTTTAGATATGGAATTATAGGAACCAGAGCCAGATTCATTCAAAACTTTGACGGGCATAATCTTGGCATCATAGGCAATACCAGTGACACCAGAGTTATTATTTTCCCCTGCGATCGTGCCGGAAACATGAGTACCGTGACCATTGTTATCTAGGGTGTTGTTGTTTTGATCAGCAAAGTTCCAGCCGTAATTATCATCAATATAGCCATTGCCATCATCATCTATACCGTTACCTGCAATTTCCTTACTATTCGTCCAGATATTATTTTTTAAATCCTCGTGGTTATAGTCAACCCCAGTATCTACAACAGCAACAACAACGCCTTTACCTGTGTATCCCTGTGCCCAGACTTCCGGTGCTTTCACAAGGTCTGCTCCCCAATTATTGCCACCAAGGTCAGGAATATCCGCAAAGGTATTCTGACCAATAGCTCTAGCCACTGCTGCTGCTCCATTAATTAACCCATAGCCATTGGTAAAGTTATAATTCCTAGTGCTAAAAGCATTAGCATTATTGCTATTTTTGGAGTCACCGTTATTTAGCAACTTCAAATCAGCATCAACTGAGTTGTAGCTACTACGTCTGCTGAGGTTGATACTGTAGTCATTTTTCGTATTCAAGCTATCTAATGAGGAGATTGAAGTAACATTTAGCCGTTTATTTAACAGCACATTGTTATTAACATCATCAATGAGCATAAATTTTTTCTCAGAGATAGCAATCGGTTTTTTGACAGATTGAAGCGTTAAAACCTTTTCAAGAAAAAGATTTTCAGGTGTGAATACGCCCCATTGTCAATAATTACTATGAATTTTCATCAAAAAATGCTAATTTTATTACGAAAAAACATAATAGAAAGTGGAATCTTTGTTACGATGTCAACCCTGAATCATTGGTGATAAAGAAGATCCCCGACTTCTCAAAGAAGTCGGGGATCTGGGGGTTGCAATTCTCACAAATCAAATAGGGGTGTACTCCTTGACTTGCACTACTGATATTTGCGATCGCAAAATTTATCATCCTGTTGTATGACAAGTTTGCAACCAAATTAATATGAAGCTGCATAATAAAGAACCCCACCCTAACCCTCCCCGAAATCGTTGAGGGAACTGGATTTTCGCCTCTTTGCTCTTCCTTCGGGGACTAAGAGGATGTTTGAACGCAAAGAGAAGAAAGAAATGCTTAACTGAACCGTATTGTGGTATAACCAAATTAAAGTGGCGAATGGAGTTATGCTCTATTCATCAAAAAGTATCATTAATTAGAGAAGGACACAAAGGAAGAAAAAGATTCTGTTTCAGCTAAATGTTTGCTTGCTGGCGTTGATATAGTGACCAGTACAAACCTTTTTGTTGCAACAACTGTGAGTGAGTACCACGTTCGACAATCACGCCTTGCTCCAATACCAAAATCAAATCGGCACGTTTGAGGGGAGCAAAGCGATGAGCAATCAGGAACACGGTGCGGTTAGCGGAAATTTTTTGCAGGTTTTGCAGTACTTGTTGTTCAGTTTCACTATCCAAAGCGCTGGTAGCTTCATCCAAAACTAAAATTGGCGCTTGGGAAAGAAATAGTCTTGCGAGGGCAATACGTTGTCTCTGTCCGCCAGATAAGGCGGTACCGCGTTCACCAACATTGCTTTCGTAACCGTAGGGTAATTGACTGATGAAGTCGTGGGCTACTGCTAATCTTGCTGCCTCTACTACTTGC
Organism: Nostoc sp. CHAB 5836; assembly: GCF_020829445.1. GTDB lineage: Bacteria > Cyanobacteriota > Cyanobacteriia > Cyanobacteriales > Nostocaceae > Nostoc. The sequence goes on along the minus strand of NZ_JAIVFV010000147.1, from coordinate 13,579 downwards.
TCTGCGGTGATGTCGGGATTACCGAGACTGATATTTTCCAAAATGGAACCGTTGAATAAAAAGTCTTCTTGGAGAACTACACTAATTTGTTGGCGCAGTGAGGCTAAATCGGCACTTTTAATATCAAAACCATCAATGAGGATGCGTCCTGATTCAATTTGATAGAGGCGTTGCAATAGTTTAGATAGGGTACTTTTACCAGAACCACTGCGTCCGACAATGCCAACAAATTGCCCTGGTTCGGCACTGAAAGAGATTCCCCGCACAATTGCTTCAAAGTTCGGCCGGTAGCGGAAAAATACTTGCTCGAAGGTGACTTGTCCTTTCAGGGGTGGTAAAACTAAACCAGTTCCCAGTTCAGCTTCTGGGGAGACGTTAAGAATATCACCAATGCGATCTACAGAAAGTAGCACTTGTTGAAGGTTTTGCCACAACTGTACTAGGCGCAAAAGTGGGCCTGTGACTCTACCAGACAGCATTTGAAATGCAACTAGCTGTCCGACTGTGAGCTTTTGTTCGATGACTAACTTGGCTCCAAACCAGAGAATCAGCATCGTGGAAAAATTGGTGAGAAAGTCACCGATGTTGCTGCTGATATTGGAGGTAGTAGAGGCTTTAAAACCTGTGCGAATGAAGCGAGCAAATAAGCCTTCCCAGCGATCGCGGGCTACTGGTTCGGCTGCATGGGCTTTAACGGAGTGAATTCCGGTGATTGTCTCTACGAGAAACGATTGACTATCGGCACTCCGGTTAAAGGTTTCGTTGAGCCAGTTACGCAGAATTGGTGTTGCAACTATCGTCAAAGTTGCAAATAGTGGCAGTACTGCTAAGGCGACAAAGGTGAGTGGGACGTTATAGTAAAACATCAATCCTAGATACACCACAGCAAAGATGCTATCTAGAATCACAGTTAATGCTGTACCTGTGAGAAACTGACGAATTTGTTCGAGTTCCTGGACTCGCGCTATTGTGTCTCCGACGCGCCGCGACTCAAAATAAGCTAATGGCAGTCGCATTAGATGGCGAAATAGCTGTGCTGATAAACTTAAATCCAGGCGACGCGCTGTATGGGTAAAGATGAATAGGCGGAGAATGCCAAGTATCGACTCAAATATGGCTACGCAAAAAAGTGCGATCGCCATGACATCGAGAGTCGGCAAACTTTCCTGCACCATCACTTTATCAATGACGACTTGGGTAATTAGTGGTGTTGTTAAGCCCAAAAGCTGCAAGGTAAAAGATGCTAACAATACTTCTGTGAGCAATCCCTTATATTTCCAAACTGCTGGGGTGAACCAACTGAGGTTAAATTTTTCTTGCTGGGATATCAGTTCTACTTGCCATAATCTTCCATCCCAAGACGCTTCAACTATCGACTGCGGCAAGCTTTCACAAGTCCCTTCGGGATTTAGAGGGTTAGCGATAATTAGGCGATCGCCTTTAACTCCATAGGCTACCACCCACGAAGGACTCTGGGGTGAGTCAGAATTCCACAGCAATAAAGCTGGAAATGACAGTTGTCGCAATTCACCCCAACTCACTTGTAACCGTCGCAACACTAATCCTAACTTTTCTGCTGCTTCCACAACCTGTTTTGGGCGTTGTCCTCTGAGTTGGCGCTGCACCCATTCCAGTTGCACAGAATTTTCTAACTGTTGTGCCACCATTGTTAAACAGGCAGCAGCGCTGTTCCAACTGGCAACAAACGGATAATTTGAGATGATTAAATTGGCGGCTGGGAGTCCTCTTTGGGGTTGGAGGCTGTGGGGGCTGGAAGTCCCAAAGGAGGCTGGCCCTAGTCCAGGAGTGGAAGAGAAGGAAAATGTCTCCCTTTGTCGTCCCTCCATATCCACTGGTAATACTTGCCAGAACTCCTGAATTTGTGGGTTGGAAAATTCTGCCCACAGCGCTGTATCCCAACACACTAATATCACTTCTTTACTAGCAGCTACAGCTTTAACATCCGCAGGCAGTTTTTGTAAGTCGCCAAACCAATCCCCCGCTTCTAAGGCGGCTATTGGTTTGCTAACCCTTTCTTCTCGCAAGCGGACTTTTCCAGCCACAATTAAGAATTGATAACCGCCGACATCGTTTGACCAGATTTTTTCTCCTAGACGATACTGACGGGCTTGGAACTCATTTTGTAATTGGGATTGTTGTTCGGGAGTCAGCCAGCATAGCGGTGGCTGATTCCAAGACAAAGAAGCTAGCACTTTTAATCGTAAAGATTCATGATCCAGAATTTTTAACTCACTTGTAACTTGACTGTCAGGTTTTGAATTTTCTCTGCTAGCCATTTCTCAAACAACTCATTTTGTAGTGCTTGCTTTAGTTGAGTATCTTCTAAAGACGCTGGCAGAAATTGTTCTACTCGAAACAAACCATAAGGCCCCTCTCCTTGGAGAGAGTCTTTGCCAACGATTTCTATTGGTCCTAGCAATTGTCCAGGACTGGCCACATCAATAGCTGCCCGTAATATATCTGGCATACTGCCTCGACTGACGATTCCCATCATGCCGTTCACAATTCGGTCATCTGCAACTGAATACTCTTTAGCTAGTTGCTCAAAACTACCTCCTTCTTCAATTTGGGTTTGGAGTTCGTCTGCCAATTCTCGATTATCAACAACAATCCGGGAAAGTACTAACCGATCCAAAAAAATTTTGCGTTCAATAAAATATTCTGCGAGTTTTGTTTCCGTCACTACTGCTTTTAGCTTTTCTAACTTGTAACCAAAAGTAACCGATGTATGAAATGTAGCGTAATCTGTGTTATTGGTCTTTAACCATTCTTGAAAACTTTGGGGGTCAGTCAGTTGATTTTTCAGCCTAAAGTCAATAATTGCCTGTTCAGTTATTGTTGTGCCAATTTCAATATCGTCCCGTGTGCGGATTTCTTCCTCAATTACGTACTGGCGGAGAATATCTCCAATGAACTGCCCCAATTTTCCAGAGGCTTGCAGGTACTTTACTGCTGACTCAATAGAAATTATTTGGTCATTAATTGTCAAAAATGATGAAGATTCCATGAACTAATGATGTGAAAATGGTTAAACATTTATAGGACTTTTAAATTAAATCATATAAAAATCATCTTGCTATTGATGGATAAATATGATAAAGATTTCGTGAACTAATTACATCTAGATGGTCAAAAAATTATGTACAGCAGAATCAAAGCGTCAGTCGTGAGAATTCAGAAGTAGAACAGGCTTGATATCTGGCTTTGAGAAGAATCGTTGTGTACTTCATTTGCCTTGAAATCTGCTGTAGCTAGTAAATAAAAAATTTGCCATAATCACTTTTACGGTCTAGCGGGGACAAAACAGGATTGAAAATATCATCGGCAGTGCAGTGGTAAGGCAGATTGTTTATTTTCTCTCAATGTCCAATACAACTCTACCAGAGGCTGCACTTCGACTTCGCTCAGTGGCCACGCCAACGACTTACCTCGACTCCCTTAAGGGCAGTACAAGTGCCCAGTGCCCCACCTAAACAACTAATTGTTTATTTTTACCGATCTACTTAATGATCATTATCCATGTCCAGGCAAGTAGCACAGCTGCGATCGCACCGATTAATGTATTAAAAATATTTACTACTTCATTGGTCAGCCAAGTATACTTAGATTGCAGCGTTGCCCCAATCACACTTTCTAAATTGGTGGCAATAAATGCTGCCAGCACACACCAAGCTACTCCCAATAGATCAATTAAGCCAACTCCCCAACCCACAAATGCGATCGCTACAGAAGCCACAATACCAGCTAAAGTTCCTTCCAAGCTTACGGCCCCTTCTGTACCTCGCGGTACTGGCTGGAATGTGGTAATTAGAAAGGTACTTTTACCATAAGCTTTACCAACTTCGCTAGCAGTTGTGTCAGCCAGCTTGGTACTCAAACTCGCTACATAGCCTAACAATAATAGGGACTGTGAAATAGGTAGAATAAATCCCGAATTGATTATCCCTACTCCCAAGGCACACAGCGCCCCAGTCAAAGCCGAACCCCAAACATTTTCTGGGCCTCTTGCCCCAGAACGCTTTTCGGCAATTCCTTCTGCTTCCTTCTGCGCCATACCGATGCGAGTAACACCAGAACCAACCAGAAAATAGAACATTACTACTGCATATCCTTGCCAGCCTAGAGTTCCCCAAATTAAGATGGCCAAAAACCAGGCGTGGAATAATCCAGCAGGGGTAAGTAGCTTTTTTGGAGCAATACCAGCTAAACCCAATAGAATTGTGTTTAATCCTAATCCTATTAACCAGGGGTTGGTATAGTCAATTAAAGAAAACATCAAGAATGAATTATAAGTAGTTTTGCCAAAATCTTAACAGAATAACTTGTTCCCAGCGATCGTTGGTGACAAGTTAAGTGTGGCAAGTATCCTAGCTACTGACTGGATGCTTTCTTAAGAAACGGCAGGCTTAATACGCTCTGCTAAAGCTGCTGTGACTACTGCTAAACTCCTGGAGTCTGTCAGCATCCAAGGGTGTAGAGCAACTGGTACTATTACTTCGCTTCCTACGGGCATTTGTGAACTATTGGCAGGGATAATCATCAAATCATAAGGTGTCCAGATAGACGTAAAGTTTAACTGCCCCAATATTACAGCATCAGAATTTAAATTTTTGAGAAAAATGCTGTTGGGGCGCATTTGTACGCAACCAGGACGCCGAGAACCATAAGCAACCACAGTTCCATAATGAGGTGAAGAGATTGTGATCAATCGCTGCACGCGGTTAATTCCTCCCAGTCGCTGGACATAGTAACGGCTGACAATTCCTCCCATGCTGAAGCCGACTAAATCCAGTGGTTGTTCTGATGCAAAGGTAGCTGTAACATAATCGGCTACCTGCTTTGCCAATTCATCAAGACCCAAATCACCATTATTAGGTATTAAATTCAGGGTATGTACAGACAAGCCTTGTTGTATTAGGTATGCCTTCATTTTATGGAAAACTGCCTCTTTGTCGTCAATGCCGTGTATTAACAAAACGGGATTGCGCTGCTGATTTTCAATGTTCATTGGCAAAATATGACTGAATAAAGGGGTGTATTTCACTTTTGTCGGTACGTATTGCTCTACAAACTGAAGCTGTTGCTTTTCGGATTCTTTAAAAGGTTTTTTTACAAAACTGCAATCTTGACGAATATATTTGGTATAAAATTTAACTTATTGCCAGCGCTCTCTGATAATAAACTATGACACTCTTGCCACTGGTTGAGAGTAAACTGCTTGCTTCAATTCAATAGGTATTTACCAAACAAATAAATGTTAATTTTTGTAAAGCTTACTTTCAGAATCTTGCTCTTAGTTACAGTAAAATTTAATAATTAGTTCTCGGTCTATGTAGCTTGCAAATCCTTGCAAAAGAACATTTGCCCTGTAGTTTTACTACAATGTCGATTAAGTACAAACCTATAAGGGTTGTCACCCGCTTCTGGTGATGCCAAGCAGAAAATGTAACATTTTGTCGTAATTTTTAACAATTACGGTCGAGTTGCAAATATAAAAGATAAAAGGCAGGAGTAATTGTAATGGATTTTATCAAAAAGTTAATTTCGGGTATTCTAGGTTTCATTACTGGACTGTTACCAGGGAATAAGAAAAGCAACGGCTATTTCTTAGAATTGGAAGAAGCCAAAGATGCTACCAAAGAAGTAGCATCGAACGTGAAGAAAGTAGCAGAGACAGTGGCATTGAATGCTAAGAAAGTAACGGCAACAATTGCATCAGAAGCACCATCTCCATCTAAGCCAGATTCATTGAACGGAACAAAGGCCTCCGCAGCTAAGGCAAAATCAGCTAAAAATCCCAAACCAGCCGATGTTCAGCTAATCCAAACTGCTGAGGGTCTTAAAATTGAACCTGGCAAAAATGCAAAAGCCGCAGCAGCCAAAGTAATTAAAGAGGAGCCAACTGAAACAACCTTTGCGCCGAAATATCTTGCTCCTTCGGTTACTAGCTCTAATGTCCGTCGGCGTCCAGGGGCAAATATGAGTGTTTATTTAGACATGGCACGTCAGGTTAAAACTCCTGGCTAAGTGAATACGCAAGATTAAGACAAGTTTATCAGTTGTAGATGGGGGAACTCTCCAAAGTGGAGCGATCGCTTAATTTTCTCCACTACAACTGCATTTTTGAGGGTCTTGCGCAAAAGCCATTTTGCGGGAGCTATAAATCAATACGGTTCACAAAAGGGTTGAAACTCTTTTTTTTACGAACCACAGAGGCGCAGAGAACACGGAGAGAAGGAGAAGGAGGAAATGCTTAACCCAAGTATATTGAGCTATAAATCATTTATCTTCACAAGCTGCGGTAATTAGAGATAATGCTACTATTGGGGCTGTAACTGCTCTCAGAATTCGGCGACCAAGGGAAACAGGTTGAAATCCAGTTGCGATCGCATTCTCTACTTCTTCTGTTGTCCATCCCCCTTCTGGCCCTGTGGCAATGACAATTGTTTCTTGTCCTTTGTCATTTGTCATTTCTCCTTTGTGCTGTAAGCAATCTTTTAAATGCGGAAACTCACCACGCGCTACACAGATATATTGCTGGCTGTTTGCAAATGACATAGGCGCAACTCTTGGAGACGCTACGCGAACGTCTTCCCGCAGGGTATGACCAATACTTCGGCTTACCTCGACTCCGCTCGGCACAAGTCGCTCAGTACAAGTGACTAATGACAAACCCGTATTAAAAGCAACAGGCTCTAAAATTGTTGGCACAAAGGAGCGCTCTGATTGCTCGGCGGCTTCTGCAGCGATGCGCCGCCAGCGTTCAAGCTTTTGAGGACTAGGATGAAGCAAAGTGCGATCGCTCAATACTGGTGCAATACAAGTTACTCCCAACTCTGTACAACACCGCACCACTTCATCAAATCCATTGCCTTTAGGTAAGGCCACCATCAGCGTAATCGATACAGGTAATTCTGTTTCTACTAAAAGTGCTTCAAAAACCTGTGCTTGTTCCCCTGCTAGTTGCGCTAACCACCATTTTCCCCTACCATCCATTGCAATAAAGCGATCGCCTTCACGCAAGCGCAACACACGCCCTAAATAATGTTGCTGTTCTTTTGTGAGCAAAATTTGCCCTTGTTGGAATTGGGAGGGTGCGATCGCAATTCTTTGCAGTTGAGACATTTTTATTAATAAATTATTGCCCTGCTGTAGATATCTGCTGTCTAACCCAAGTACGGAAAGCACGAGTTGCTGCTATTTGTCCAACTTTCTTGCTCTCTTGGATAAATCGGGGAATCTCTGTCACCAGCACAGGCGCAAAAGTTAGACTGCGATCGCTTTGCGAGTATTGTCCACTGTTAAGGGCGTAGATTCTCAACACATTTCCGTTATACCGCCAGAATTCTGGGACTCCCATTGAAGCATAAAGGGTCAACTTGTCTATCTTGGGTCTGGAATATTCTACTTCCAATACTAGGTCTGGTGGTGGGTCTGTATTCAGGTCAATATTTTCTTTATTACGGACTAAGAATTCGTTTTGGATATAGTAACTACTGTCCGGCTCGCCTCCTTGCTCCAAATCATCCCGCGTCATAGTCAACGAGCCAGCGCTTTTAACTTCTAAACCAAATTCTTCACACAGCACAAGAACAAAACCTTCAATGAGACGGTTTGAATTCTCGTGCAGCATTAGCGGAGTCATAATTTCTACTATTGCGTTGTCATAAGCTAGCCTTTTATTTCGCTCAGATCCCATATCTGCCAGCATAGCTTTGAATGTCTGCCAGCTAATGTTTTGCAGCACATCCCTAGTTTCTGCGAATTTTGCTGTCGTTACCATAGTTCAATTTTCCTGTGATTCAAGAATCCCACGGCTGTGAAACTGAGCGTTCTTCGTTAGTTTCACAGCCGTAGGAGTTCAAGAAAGATTCTGGAAGTAAACCTCTAGCGCTTCAGTCACCAACTGAGTCATCGGCTTACCTTGACTTTCTGCTACTTCCTTCAACTTGCTATAAACCTCTGCTTTCAAATTTACCCGGTGGCGCGATTTGTTTGCAGCATTGGCTGTGTTAGGTTCGTAGCTAGCAGCAAATTCGCGGATGGCATCAAAACCAATGCGATCGCAAAAATCACCAAAGCTTTCCTTAGATTTTCTTGACTTCTTAAAGTAAACAAAAATCGGCTCTAAAAAGCTTTCCAAGTCATTATGGTGCAGTTTTTCTATGTAAGGTTGTGCCAATCGAGTTTGGTTTGGCGAACCCCCTAACCATAATTGGTAAGATTCTGGAGCGCTACCGACAAAGCCCAATTCTGCTAAGTAGGGACGAGCGCAACCGTTAGGGCATCCTGTCATTCTTACCACAAAATGCTCATTTTGTAAACCAACTTTATCTAACAGAGCGCGAACCCGCTCCAAAATACCCGGTATTGCCCGTTCTGATTCCGTGATTGCCAAGCCGCAAGTGGGCAAAGCCGGACAAGCCATTGCATACCGCACTAAAGGTTCGATTTTACTGGGGTCGTCTCCGACACCGTGACGGCTGAGAATGTCTTGAATAGCTTCTTTGGAATCTGGTTCGATATCGTAAAAAATCAGGTTGTGGTTGGGTGTCAGACGGATGGGTAAGTTGAGCTGCTTAACAATTTCGCGCAAAGCGGTTTTCAGTTGAAACGAACCTTCATCCTTGACTCGACCATTTTCAATGGAAATTCCTAAGAATAACTTGCCATCACCTTGTTCATTCCAGCCGAGAAAGTCGTGATATTTGAATTCTGGTAGTGGTTTGAAGGCTTCGACTGGTTTACCAAAATATTCTTCAACTTGGGTACGGAATTTATCTACACCCCAATCGTTGATTAAATATTTTAGTCTGGCATGACGACGGTCAGTGCGATCGCCATAATCTCTCTGGGTAGCAACAATCGCTTTGACTACGTCGTAAACGTCATCTTTCGTTACATAACCAATGGGGTCTGCTAACCTAGCGAAAGTTTCTTCTTTACCGTGTGTTCTACCTAAACCACCACCAGCAAAAATATTAAATCCTTCTAATTCTCTGTTCTTATTCGTAATTACTACTAATGTCAGGTCTTGAGAATACAAATCAACCGAATTATCCCCTGGCACCGTCACGCAAATTTTGAATTTGCGGGGCATATAGTAAGTGCCATAAATCGGTTCTTCGTTGTCATGGATAATAGTGCCATTGCCATTGCGTTGTCGCGCCGCCTTCACCTCTGGGTTCTCTTCTCTTGGAGACGCTGCGCCAACGGCACTAATTGCTTTTTCCCCATCTAACCAAATTTCATAATAAGCGCCTGTTTGCGCTGATAGTAAGTCAGCAATATTTTGGGCATACTCCCAAGCATACTGATACTCTGGGCGATTCTTAAAGGGGGCTGGTGGTGCCATCACGTTGCGGTTGATGTCACCGCAAGCCCCCAAAGTCGAACCCAGATTGTTGACAATGGTGGCGATCGCTGATTTCAGATTTTTCTTTAAGATACCGTGGAGTTGGAAACCTTGACGAGTAGTTGCTCGTAACGTGTGGTTGCCATACTCATCAGCTATTTTATCTAAAGCCAGATAGAGCTGCGGTGGCACTAAACCACCCGGATTTTTTGTCCGCAGCATAAACTGGTAATCTTTTTCCTGTCCCTTGGTGCGGTTGTCGCGGTTATCCTGCTGGTAAGAGCCGTGAAACTTCAAAAGCTGCACCGCATTTTCGGTAAAATGCGTAGTGTCTTGAAGGATCTCAGTTGCTACAGGTTCACGCAAAAAATTACTATTTTCCTTGATTCCTTCTACTTTGGAAGGCTTACGGCTAGCGATTGGGGAAGGAGCAGATTTAACCATTAGACTTGTATAGTATTCTCAATAAAGCATAAGTAGACGCCGAATCAGCACCCTCGGCTACTTTATCCCCGGTAATCCGGCCGGAATAATGAGGAATATTTTAATTTTACCACGGCAAAAGCCGGCTTTATCAGTGATGTCAAAACCAGCTTTTGGGAGTAGTGAATTTTGTTAGGGGTAGCGAGGCGTTGAGCCAGTGCTGAGTCCTGAGTAGTTACTCAAGTATAAAGCGACTGAGGACTTAATAATTTTTTATTAGAAGCGATAGCCAATACCACCATTGATGCTAACAGCAGGAGTATCGCTATTTTGATAGGCACTAAGTCCGACTTTGGCATTAGTGTAGAGGAGAAAATTGTTAGCAACTTCCGATTCCACACCAGCACCTACCACTACTGAATCTTTGTTACCTATGGGAGTTGGTGAACCATCTTTCTCTACAAAAGAATAACCACCAGTTAAATAGGCATTGGTTCTATTAGCGATGGGCACATCCACAGAAAGTTCTGGGATGATGGCACTGGTCTTATCACTCCAAAGGACATTACCACGTGCAGAAAACGGCGTAGTTCCTAACTTGACGCGAGCTGTGACATTACCACCAAATGTGGCAGCATTGTTGATGCCTTGTCCGCCACTGGTAACACCAGCACCAACACCAGCACCAATATAACTAGCATCAGTACCTTTTTTGGTTTCAGCAGAAGCTTGACCAGCTGATAGAACCAGAGGAGCAACTATTAAGGAAGACAATGCAGAAATTGTCATGAAAGACTTGAGTAAGCGTTTCATAATTGTGACCAAATTTTGTATTTTTACCTGTATATTCCAGGTCGAAAATCATCGGAGAATGTTCCAAATGTTTCTCAGATTATTGGAAATAATTGTTGCTATTGATGCATCAGGCTTACAGGCATCTATCCCTAAAATTGATAAATGAGTTGTTATATAGCAGTTCTCAGTTGAGTGCAATACAGACCTAACCCCCAACCCCTTCCCTACTAGCGTTGGGGAGTAAGATTCAAAGCCTCTCTCCTTTTAGGAGAGAGGTCAAAACTATACTGCACTCAAGCGAGAACCGCTATAATTACATTGAAATGCTTTTTCATCCGGGTTATTTGTTCCAAAATAGACGCTTTGAAAACTGGCACAATAATTGGAACTAAAACTTAGTTTGGATATGGCAAATAAAATATCGGATTAGGAATCTTTTGCCGAGCTTTTCACATAGGATAAAAAAGTAGGCTGTAGCATCTGTTGCAACAAGTCATAGAGGGAATCTATAAAGTTAATTTTGAGCAATTCTTGTGGAGATTGAATAATGCTAACCGCTGCAAAAACGTTGTCTGGTTTGATGGGTTTATGTGTCGGTGATGCGTTGGGTGTGCCGGTAGAGTTTACTAGCCGTGCTGAACGAGTAAAATCTCCAGTAACAACAATGCTGGGTTATGGCACATGGAATCAACCACCAGGAACTTGGTCAGATGACAGTTCGTTAAGCTTTTGCTTGGCGGAATGCCTTTGTAGGGGGTATTCGTTAGATGCTATAGCCAATTCCTTCTGGCGCTGGTACAAGGAGGCTTACTGGACTCCCCGTGGCGATGTCTTTGATATTGGTCAAACCACTCACACCGCAATTATGCGCCTGAAACAGGGAGTTGTTCCCCATCAAGCGGGCGGTAAGGTTGAAAATAGTAATGGCAATGGTTCGTTGATGAGAATCTTGCCGATGGCTTATTGTCATCGAAACTTCACTTTAGGTGAATTGCTGGCGCGGGTACATGATGTTTCGGCGATTACTCATGCCCATGCGCGATCGCAAATGGCCTGTGGCATTTATATTAGTATTGCAGTGGCGCTCTTGGAAGGGGCTGACCCGCAAACAGCTTATCTACAAGGATTACAAGACATCCAAACAATTTATTCTCTGCGGGAGTTTTTGTTAGAGAAGCCGCATTTTGGCAGAATTTTCAGTGGTGAGATTGCCAAGATACCAGTAGAAGAGATTAATTCTGGTGGCTATGTGATTGATACCTTAGAGTCATCCCTGTGGTGTTTATTAAATACCTCGTCTTATTCTGAAGCGGTATTGAAAGCTGTTAACTTAGGTGGAGATGCCGATACTACCGCCGCCGTCACTGGTGGGTTAGCGGGAATTTACTACGGGGTGGAAAATATTCCTCAAAAGTGGATGAACCAAATTGTCCGTAGACAGGACATTATCTACTTGGCAGAACGTTTTGCAAGGGCTGTCTACAGTTAGAGTTAGGAGTTAGGAGTTAGGAGTTAGGAGTTAGGAGTTAGGAGTTAGGAGTTAGGAATTAGGAATTATGAAAATCCTCACTCCTTACTTTTAACTTGCTGAAAAATCCACTGCAAGTAGGCTTCAGAACTGGCAACAATTGGTAAACCAATAATTTCTGGCACTTCATAGGAGTGCAGTTCCTTAATTTTGGCCTCCATTGCAGGAAATTGCGCCAAATCAGTTTTAATCAGTAATTGCCATTCTTGCTCTTTATGCAATTTCCCTTGCCAGGTATAAATTGAGTGGATTGGTAACAGACTCACACAAGCGGCTAGTTTAGCTTCCACAAGGGCATTTGCAATTGCTTCTGCCTCCTGGATGTTGCCAGTTGTCACCAATACCACACCATAGCCAGCAGATGCATCCATAACCTCTAAACCGTTGTAGATAATGAATAGACCTGACCATCAATCAGCAGTCGCGTGATGCCCTTGGCTTGCAGATGAGTCCGAGCCTTATGGAGCATTTTACTATCAGGAACTTTAATCACGCGATCGCGTTTAGTAGAAAAACGCTTTGCCACTCGATGATTATCAAACACCGGCAGAGTTCTTTGCTGGGTTTCCAGGCTGGGGATTTGCCCTAAGTCACCAAAGTCTTTGAGAGGTCGGGTAATTAATTCTGAGGAACGGTCAATTACCAAATAGCAAGTTTTAGGCAAATTGGCTACCGATAGAGGTAAAACTTGAACTGATGCTTCACCTGGTCTGCGTTTTGTAACTAAAGGTCTTTGCTCATCTAGGTCATCGTCATCAAAGTCTTCTTCCTCAAAGTCGTCATCATCTAAATCATCATCATCTAAATCGTCCAAATCCTCTGATTCGTCTAGCAAATCTTCGCCTAGCATATGCGCGATAACGGACGCTGCTGGATGTTTCTCCTTGAGCGGCGGGATGGGGATGCTGACTATTTGCGGTGGTTTTGGCTCTGGAGTTTCTAATTTCTCTGTGACTCGGAGCTTTGGTTTTTCCGACGCCGAGGGGCGTCGCCGCACCCGTCTACTAGCAGCAATTGACTCCGCCGTTTCCTCTGAGTAAAGTTCCTGCTCTACACGAATTACCCGACGTGGTAGTGGCTCAACCTTTGGCAATTCCACCTCAACCTTTGGTAACTCCATCGGTTGGCTTTCACTGGGTGGAACTTTTATTTCAGGCTCTGGTTGAATCAGCAGGGGTAACTGCTCGTAGCTTACCTGCGCCCTTCCTTCAGGAGTTCTCGCAGCCCGCTTTAAAGACACTAAGTATTCATACTCATCTTCTGCCAAAGTGCTTTTGAGTAAGCGACTAATTGTCGAGTTACTCACACCATAGCGGTCTGCCAAAGTTGAGGTTGTTTGAAAGGATCAGGACTTACGCAACTGGCACAGGCGATCGCTAAATTTTAGTGCGGATGTATTGAATAACGACGCCACTAGCACAGGGCGATCGCCAATAAATAGTACCTTGGTACTATTA
>NZ_JAIVFV010000146.1 GCF_020829445.1 Nostoc sp. CHAB 5836 | reverse complement strand
CTTGCAAAATCCTCGGTATTTCCGAGCGCAGTCCTCCAAACTGTGGCTTACTCGATCGCTCCCTCTGACTCTCCCTTTCCCAATCGCTGTTTAAGTTCTCGAATCGCAGCACTGGTATTGCGATCGTTGTCTATTTACTCAGTGAATATGCTACCCACGCGCTAACGGGTAGCCTTTATTGCCAAATTCTTCCCCTTCTGCTGTAGGTTCGCTCATTTTTGAAGGGCAAGAGGAATTAACGCCTTACTGTGTTTCAACTCCTAATTTACTTTCAGTATTTAGTTAAATTATCAATAGCAAAATTAGGGTAGAGATTACATTAACTTTTGAACCAGTTTATTGTAAAATAAATTAAATAAAGTTCAATAATATTCATGAAAGTTTGTAACGTCCAAAAGTTAATTCGCCAAGCAGAGTATGCAAAAACATTGCGTCCCCTACTTCCTGCGGAAGTATTTCTCCCCGATTCAAGCAAATTAGTAATTCTATTAATTAATTGGGCAATTTTGATTCTAGGCTGGGCGATCGCATCTTATCTAGATCGTTGGAGCTTATATCTTTTATGGCTTTATTTGCCTTTAGCTATAGTGATGGGTAATAGTGTTATCGTCTTGCTATTTAGCTCCCATGAACTGATGCATGGTAGCGTAATTAGAAACTCTCATATACTATTCAGAATTATTAGCTTGCTAGGGCTAGCGATGTTATGGATGCCACCCACCTTGTGGAAAGCAGTACATAATCGAGAACATCATAATAAAACTAATTCCTTAGCAGATCCTGATCGCAATTACTTATACAAGCAGCCGAAAACTTGGGGTAAATGGATTCAAAATGTATGCGTACCTTCTGCCGAGGTTAATCCCATTAGTTTAACAGTGGGAATGGCAACGGCATGGGGAACACATAATCTTCGTAATTTAGCCTCTGTGCTATTCTTTAATCGTGAATCTGTAAGTTTTGTTCCTGCTGCCTTTACAGTCAAAACTAAAGAGCGTTGGTTAATCGCAGGTGAACTTTTTGTAATTGCCATGATTCATTTGAGTATCTTGGCATATTTACAATTTAATTTCCTAAAAATCGTGTTGAGTTACTTTCTGCCTATTGGGATTGGTTACGCTGGAGTCATATTTTACATCTATACAAACCATATGCTTTGTCAGATGACAACCGTCAACGATCCACTCATTAATAGTATTTCCCTGCGTGTTCCTCGAATATTTGACGAATTGCATTTAAATTTTTCTCATCATACAGAGCATCATATTTTTCCAGGAATAAACTCTGACTATTATCCCCTAGTGCAAGAATTATTAAAGATCCACTATCCTGAACGTCTAAATTTATTAGATGCCAAAGATGCTTGGCACTTGCTTATGCAAACGCCAAGGCATTACAAAAATGAAGATACCTTTACCGATTGGTCGGGAGAAAAGTCTGTTCCTTGCGCTATAATCGAGAATTACAAAATTATGTAAATTGGTGTTTGCTGTCATCCTGAAAGCATTGCTCACGAGTTCAAAGCCTCTCTCCTACAAGGAGAGGGGTTTTTCAGATGCCGTGAAAGGTAAGGAAAGTCAACTCCGATATTTCAACGGCGAGTTGCGCTGGAAAATGTCAAAATTAAATGAGTTTTGCGTAGGCAAAAAGCAATTTTTTGCCAGACATCGCCACTTTACATAGCGCGTATTTGAGATAACTAAGTTGGAATTTATGGGCAAGCAACGTGTTCTTTCTGGAGTTCAACCAACCGGCAATTACCATCTAGGTAACTACTTGGGAGCTATTCGCAACTGGGTAGAAGGTCAGAGCGAATACGACAATTACCTTTTTGTAGCTGATTTGCACGCGATTACAGTGCCACACGACCCTACACAGTTAGCAGCTGATACTTACACTCTTGCTGCTCTTTATCTAGCTTGTGGTCTTGATTTAAATCACTCTACGATCTTTGTGCAATCTCACGTTTCGGCTCACAGTGAACTCACTTGGTTGCTCAACTGTATCACACCTCTAAACTGGCTGCAAGACATGATCCAGTTTAAGGAAAAGGCTGTTAAACAAGGAGAAAATGTAAGTGCAGGCTTGTTGGATTACCCTGTGCTGATGGCAGCTGATATTTTGCTTTACCAAGCGGATAAAGTGCCAGTGGGTGAAGATCAAAAGCAACATTTGGAATTGACACGGGATATTGCCGCTCGGTTAAATCACCAATTTGGTAAACTAGATCAACCAGTTTTGAAGTTACCAGACCCTTTGATTCGTAAGGAAGGGGCAAGGGTGATGAGTTTGGCAGATGGTACACGCAAAATGTCGAAGTCTGATCCTTCTGAGTTAAGCCGGATTAGTTTGCTAGATTCACCAGAACAGATTCAATACAAGATTAAGCGTTGTAAAACCGATCCGATTCGTGGGCTGACTTTTGACGATCCAGCGCGTCCAGAGTGTAATAATTTGTTAACGCTATATACATTGCTTTCTGGTAAAAGGAAAGAAGATGTCGCACTTGAGTGTCAGGATATGGGCTGGGGACAATTCAAGCCATTGTTGACGGACACGATCATTGAGTCTTTGAAACCAATCCAAGAAAAATATCAGGCGATAACGGCAGATAAAGGCTATTTGGAGTCTGTGTTACGGGATGGAGGGGAAAAAGCTAGGGCGATCGCCAATCAAACCTTATCACAAGTAAAAGCGGCTTTCGGCTATTCTCTTCCTGTATAAGTTTTCCCTTTTCGGTGTGATTCGCTATACCATTTAAGAAATTGAAACTCTTAATTTTATGCATCACACCCATAGCCCGACAGCCTTCCAGAGAGCTGTACAAGCAGGTGAATTTCTAGTTACCGCTGAGGTAGCACCGCCGAAAGGAGGAGATCCAGCGCACATGATTCAAATGGCGGCGACTCTTAAGGGGAGGGTTCATGCCGTCAATATTACTGATGGTAGCCGCGCAGTATTACGGATGTCTTCCTTAATGGCGTCGGTGATTTTGTTACAAAACGATATAGAGCCGATTTGTCAAGTTGCTTGCCGCGATCGCAACCGCATTGCTTTACAAGCTGATCTGATGGGCGCTCATGCTTTAGGTATTCGTAACATTTTAGCTTTGACTGGCGACCCAGTAAAATCAGGCGATCATCCAGATGCCAAAGCAGTGTTTGACTTAGAAGCTGTGCGACTGCTGCAACTGATTCGGAAGATGAATCAAGGCGTTGATTGCAACGATAAACCCCTGACTGATGGGGCGTTAGATTTATTTGTTGGTGCAGCAGTAGATCCGCAATGTAAAAGTTGGTCGGGTTTGCAAAGTCGATTTGAACGCAAAATCGAAGCCGGAGCGCAGTTTTTTCAAAGTCAGTTGATTACCGATTTTGATCTGCTAGAAAAGTTTATGGACACAATCGCTTCTGGCTATAAAAAACCGATTTTGGCAGGAATTTTTTTGTTGAAATCGGCAAAAAATGCCCAGTTTATTAATAGATGTGTTCCAGGTGTGAATATTCCCCAACATATTATTGATCGATTGGCAAAAGCCAAAGACCCATTGGAGGAAGGGATAAAAATTGCCGCCGAGCAAGTGCAAATAGCGCGACAATTATGTCAGGGTGTCCACATGATGGCGGTAAAGCGTGAAGATGCGATCGCGCCCATTTTAGATTTGGCTGGGATTGCTCCAGTTAATCAGTTGACAATTCAGGTCATCTGAAAAACCTCACTTCTATTTCTCTCTTCCTTTAAGGAGAGAGACTTTGAATTTCCCTCTTAGAGCATCTAGAAGGAGGTTAGGGGGTTAGGTTTTTGGTGGACTTTTCCACATAACCTGAATTGTCAGGTTAATCAGTTGATATCTAATTGACACTCTCCTGACTGTAAAAATGAGCGATAGCGAAATTTTTACAGTCTGGAGATTCTTAGTTCACCGAGTCCACTTAGCTCACACTCCTTGCGTTATTTGCCGTAAGTGTTTAGAGCTACTAAGTAAATCGGCAAGAATAAACCAAGCTATATTACGAAACGTAAATACGCCTTAAACCCTTATAAATGACGAAGGACAAATGACAAATGACAGCTTTAGCCAGTTAGTTTTATTTGCGTCGCTCTACTTACATAGTTGTAAGTATTTTAGCTTGGTGATTACTTTGTAACAGGTGTACCGTTTAAAGTCACCATAGGATCGCGATCGCAAAGGCTAATATCAGCTTTCCAACGGGAGGGGAATTTACGATCAATGAAAGTGACTTTAAACCTGCCCCAATAATAAGTAGGTTTACCATCTGCCCCCTCTCTATAGGTATCGCAACGTACCGATGAAGACTTTTGTACCCAATAGCCATTGTATGAACCTCGGTCATTAAACACTCCTGCCAAACCATCAATGAAGACGACTCCATCACGACCATAGTGCCACACGGCAGTTTTATTTCGATCTTCTTGATAGACCACTTTATATTCTTCTGTTGTCCAAACCTCATCTGCTAGAGCTTTTTGGGGTGCAGCAGTGCAAATCAATAAGGCTAAAGTCAGGAGAAAATAGTTCTTTTTCATAAAATTGACTTTGATAAATTTAAAATCTGGTATAAATTACTAAGTCAATTTTCTCACAATTTTATGCGCCTATTGCGAAACTCGAAGGGGTTTGCGGCTAAAACGCATATATAGTAAACCAAAAAGTTTTTTACAAGTCTTACCATCTAAACGTTTGAGCTAAATCAGGGATATCACAAAACTGATTCATATTTAAAAAATCCGGAGTTAAATATTCCTTTGGGGTCATATTTATGCTTGATTTCGTTGACTTTAGACCAATAATTGCCGAACTGCGATCGCCATTGTTGTAAGTCAAAATCAACCCAACCACTCAAGTATCTTTTACCACCACATTCCAGAGCTAAATCGGTAAGATATTTGAGTTCACTTAAAACAGGTTGTAATTGAAACTCAGGTATTATCGGATAAATTCCTAAGCCGATTGTATCTTCGTTAGGTCTACAGAACATGGGGATCTTAGTTGTATGAAGCGGTAAACAAAAAGAACCAATGAGAGTATTTCCGCAATCTAACACAGCCGGTAAGCGCGAAAGAGCGGTTTCGATGTAAGTTTTTGCTTGAGACTCAGGAATAATTAAATCAACCCAAGGATGAACTGTATTCTCTGGTAAATTCATTCCCAATGCAGGCAGGACAAAATCACCATAGCTAGTATCTTCGGTATAGGTACGGCGATAATAATTCAAGTCAGCAAGGATTTTCTCATCGTTATTATTGGCGTTTAATTCATCGACTTCGATAGTGATTTGCAAAACATAAAACCATTGTATTAATGGTTTACTTTTCGCTTTTGAAAATAATTCTAACGCCGGACTAGGGACAGATAAAAGATAGTCGATACGGTTTTCTGAAGTCAAAGTCTGCTTATCCTTTAAAAGCGCATCTAAATTATCATAAGTAAGATAATAAGTGCGCGTATAGGGACGGTGCAGTTGAAGTTTATGACGAACTTGAGTAATAATGCCAAACTGACCGTAACCGCAAAGAACATGATTAAACAGTTCGCTATTTTCTTTGGGATTGCACCAGATAATTTCACCATCTCCAGTGACAACTTCTAATTCCAAACAGTTATCAGCTTGAGTTCCATAACGGAATGACGAAACACCAATACCACCGGCAGCATGAGTTCCTCCTACAGTTACATCAATAAAATTAGTCAGAACAGGAGGAATTAAACTATGCAGCATTGAAGATTCAACAACTTTTCTCCAAGATGCACCAGCATCAGCTTGAAAATATAGCTGATCTGGATTGATTTCATGGATACGATTTAGACTTCTCATATCCAAGATAATTCCATCTTGATTTAAACATTGACCCCCTAGTGAATAGCCACCAGCTCTAGGGCAAACAGTTAAATCGTTATGGACAGCATATTCTATCACCTGAGCAACATCTTGAGATGATTGAGGACGGACAATAGATAGAGGCTTTTTTTTTATAATTCGACCAAAATCTTGAGAAAATTCGGTAATACTTTCAGGTGTATTAATAACCTCACCTGCAATTATATTTTTAAGGTCTGAAATAATACTATTTTTGATACTAATCATGCGGTTTACTTCCGAAAAATTTACCCAACCTACAAATGCCAAAAACCCTAAACATTAACATTGATTTTCTCTGTCGAAAGTTTTCCTCTTGTATCCTTATCAACAAGCTTCATCCATATATCCCTCGACGGTCCCAATCCCGGACCGCTACGAACAGGAAAAACTGGACGATTATCTACAAGCTCTAATTGATAGCGTGAGAGAATGCTTGCTAGTACTATTTTCATTTGATACTGAGCAAAAGCATAGCCAATACAGCGCCGATTTCCACCACCAAACGGTAAATATTCATAAGCCGAATATTGACGTTCTAAAAAGCGCTCTGGTCTAAATTCTTCCGGTTCTGAATATACTTGCGAACGATGGTGAGCCGAATAAATGCTAGGAAATAAAAAAGAACCGACAGGAAACTCGTAACCCATCATTTTAAATGGAGCTTTAACTATCCTACCAGCAGCAGTTAGAATCGGTGGGTAAAACCGTAGTACTTCTTGACATGTTGCATTCAAATAGGAAAGTTGAGAAATTGTATTTATATCAGTTAAGTCAATACTAGTACTTAATTCTGATTGTAATCGCTTCAGTACCCTTGGTGTTTTGTGAATCCAGTATAAAGCCCAAATTACAGCAACCTCAACCGTATGTTGACCTGCCATAAATATCGTCATCATTTCATCGCGTAATTCTTCCTTACTTAAACAATTACCTTCTTCATCGCAAGCAGCCATTAATAATGAAAGAATATCACTACGTTCTGATTGTGGTTCTTTACGCCGATGTACAATTTCAGCAAACAAAATTTGGTCAATCTCGTTACGCAACCGCAGAAAACGTCCCCACACACTCCAAGCACCTAAATCTTTTTGGAAGAAAGGAACTAATAGATATAACGGAAAAAATGGAGATAAACTAAAATCAAGTATCCCTTGTAATTTCACCCTAACTTGGTTGAGATTTTCTTCTTCATTCAAACCAAAAACAGCCCGAAGAATCATTTCTAAAGTTATTTTCTTAACAGATTTGGTTACATTGAAGGGTACTCCAGTTTGCCATTGTTGCATTACCTGTTCAGTCTGTTGGCAAATTAAATTACCGTAAACTCTTATTCTTTCCCCATGAAAAGGAGGCATTAATAACTTCCTCTGACGCTGGTAAGGTTTACCATCCAATAGCATTGAAGAATTTTCCCCAACCAGAGGCTTTAAAATTTCGTAGTGTCCACCACTATCAAAGGTTCCTGGAGGAGCGCAGAAAATCTCTTCAATTGCTTCCGGACTGCTAATAAAGATGTTAGGAATACCACCGGGGAAGTTAGCACTAAAGATATCACCATAATGTTTATTAGAGTCAAGAAAATTCGCAGGACGGGTAGACCATTGGTATATTTGTAGAAAAGCTAGGGTACTAGGACCTTCAGGTAATGTCATGATGCCTTCTGTAAGTTTCAGTTAGTTAAGTTAGTAGTTGTCCTACCTACGAGAACGCTTACAGCGAATAGCGCTTTAGCGCAACTACTAACCTTTCCTTATATAGCTTTGCTTTTAGAAAAACGATTTTTTAAAAGGTTAATACCGATTTGGAGAATTTTCGGAGTCAGCCGCATTATATCGAAGATACGGGCAGCAATTCCCTGAGTATCTTGAGATTGAAGTAGAATATTTGTTGCAGGCCTTTCATATTTAAAAGTACATACACAGTCACCATTTGCTTGTTTGCTTAAAATCGCGGCTTTAATACCAGGAAATGCTCTTCGAGTTGCTTCTTGTTCCATTTCGCAAATGACGGTACAAGGACTTTCTAAACCAAATTCTTTAGCCAGATGAAGAACAGGGCAAACTCGTTGAATTTCCAAAACAGCATCAACACCATTTTGAGAAATATCTACAACCTCCATATTAAAACCCATTAGCCGGAAAACAGGTTTAGCGCTAGTAAAACCTTCAGCAAGGGTAGTATCATCGATGAAAGCTCCCATAAAAGCTTTTTGTTGGTCGGGGTAAGCTTGCATCATTTTTTCAAAAGCTGCATCTTCACCTATTTTATCAATTAACTTTTTATAGGCAGCAAAGCGATTCCTAAACATACTGACGGCTTTGGATTCATCCATTTTGAACACATCAGTCATTTGAATATCGCCAATGCCAATAATATCATCCATTTTAAAACCCCTGAGTTCAAATATTTTGCTTTAAGAAATTACTCGAATCCGGGTAACTTTTAGGAAACCCGGATGTCTACCTAACAAATCAAGTTTTAACTTTACTGTGGAGTCGAAATTGAAATATAAACACAAAGTATAAATAATGTAATGCTTAAATATTTACTAAGCCTACAGAAGCTTAAGACGATTTGAATTTCATATTCATGGTTCGGATACGAGTAAATATTTTTCATGAAATTCACCATTGTACAAATGTGAGTAAGCTGTGCAGCAAAGAGCTTATGAATGAATCGTTCTAATCTGTTTACAGAACTCAACATATATTGATTTTATCGCGCCTACCTACTTATACCCAATCTCGTGGATTTTTTAATACTTCTAAAAGTTTCGCTTCTTTACTATTTAATAATGGATAATCTTCATAGTTCCAAAATGCTTCTCCTGGCATACAATTAAGTACACTTTGCGGTTGAACAATCCCAGTTTTTAATCCGAAACTTGTACCTTTATCATTGAGTAAAATAAACTCAGCATAACGTCCCCGTCGTAATTTTTGCCAATACTTATTTTCTTCAAGATATTCCATATCTTTACGTTTATTTACCAAAGGCAAATAAGCATCGTTAAAAGCTTCCGAACAAGTTTTAACAAAAGAAAATAGCTCTTCCTTTTCTCGTCCTTGTAAATTATCAAAGAAAATTCCACCAACTCCACGACATTCAGCACGATGCGGAAGATAAAAATATTCATCGCACCACTTTTTAAAACGCGGATAAAACTCTATATTGTGCTTGTCGCAAGCTTCCTTATGCACTCGATGAAAGTGGACTGCATCCTCCTCAAATAAATAAATAGGAGTTAAATCACCACCACCACCAAACCACCAAGAACCAGCTTCAACCCCATCACCCAATTGAAAGTAACGGTAATTTACATGTGCAGTGGGTGCCATTGGGTTTTTGGGATTGATAGCAAAGCTAGTGCTAGTAGCAAAATAAGGAGTTGGTTTATCGCTTCCATTCTCTGATTCCATCGCTGGTTCAGAACCACGAAATGACATGCCTGGTGGTAATTCACCCAACATTGAAACGTAGTTTACTCCGACTTTTTCAAAAACGTTGCCGTCTCTTAATGCTCTATCGATGTAAACAATTCCATTACCACCACTAGCTTCTATCCATTTACCATTTTCGTCACGATTCCAACTTTTTTCTGCAAATTTACAGCCGTCAATCTCTTCAATTGCCTTACAAAGATTGTCAAACATCCTATGAAGCGAATTTGATATTTTCACAGACATATCATTTGTTTTTCGCTTTTGCTTCTGCTTCTGCTTTGGCTTTTCGGTAGTTTGCATAAATTAGATACCTCAGTTATGAATAACGAGTCTTTCATTTTTATTTCTCCGGTTATGTAAATTGATAGATACACAAAACGTAACCGTTCAGAGGGTGCAAAGTTCGATCCTTCCTCTAAAATTGAACGAATGAAGGAATAAAATTAACGTGAGTTCAACGCGCTTTCTTGATTGTGGAGAGTATTTAGGACTTCAATATCAATTGCGATGGCGTACCCACCTGAATGAGGCGATGATTATGGTATAGGAGGAGATTACACAGATGTAATTTTTAACTTTATCAAACTCAAATTACAATTAAGCTGCTGTCAATGTCTCACAATCATCAGCAGAAGTAGCATCATCGGTTAGCTTCTGCGGTTACTATGTGCAATCCAGCGGATTTGATATCACTCCGACTTAAAGTACCATCTCGGACTTGATGCCATAACTCAAATAATTTTTTTGTTGTTTAACCAGTGCCGTTACCAATTCTACCGAGACTCAAGTCCTTCGCATTCAAGGCGATTGATTAAATTTTACTTTATAAATACGTGAAAGCAAGGAAATTACTGAAATAACTTTATACTTATAATTTAAAAGTTAAAGAAATTTTTGACTGTAATTTTAATAATTTATAGCTTGTCCGTAACTAAAAAATAATCTTTAAGTTAAGACTAAACTCTTAAAAGGAGCTTTAAATGCGTTTATTGCACGCTTTTGATTGATTTTCGATTAATTTTTTACCTAGGAGCGAAGCTACCTTGCTGATACTTATTTTTTAAATTGATGATAACCATAGGAACAAAACTATTGCTCTCATTGAAACTCTCTTTCTACGTATCCTGCTTGTTAATGACCAGTTTGTACAAGCCAATTAGCTTCATACTTGCTTTATATGATAAACATAAATCTCTTACCTATGTTTGCATAAGTAAAATTAATGTCCTATTTTAGCTCCGTCGAACTCACGTTTGATTTAAAAATACGGAGTTTTGCGCTTCTCGTCCTACCTTATAAATTGGAGTTCAGATGCAGTGAGGTCGCGCCATTGGCCCAATTGTAGGTCATCTAATTGTAGGTGAGCTATGCTGACCCTCACCAGTCGCAAAGTCGGAAACCCTACAGCCGCAGTCATGCGCCGTACTTGGCGGTTTTTTCCCTCTCTCAAGGTTATTTCCAGCCAAGCTGTTGGTACATTTTTGCGAAATCTAATCGGTGGGGTGCGTTCAGGTAACTGTGGTTCTTCTGCTAAGAGCCTAACTTCTGCTGGTTGAGTGCGATAATCTTGAATTTCCACACCTGTTTGCAACCTGGCGATCGCATCTGCATCTGGAATTCGCTCTACCTGTACCCAATAAGTACGTTTATGACCAAAACGTGGATGAGCGAGGCGATGTTGCAATTGTCCATCGTTCGTTAACAGCAGCAATCCTTCACTATCCCAGTCTAAACGTCCCACAGGATACACATCAGGCACATCAATATAATCTTTTAGGGTGCTATGGGTGGGTGTGTCTTTTGTAAACTGGCTAAGAACGCCATAGGGTTTGTAAAAAATAATATATCGGTAATGATTAGTCATAGGACACTGGACATTGGGCATTGCATTATGTTATTTTGCCCCACTCCCTAGTACAGACGTGATTAATCGCGTCTCTCCCTATTCCCCACTTCTCATCGCATGAGTGTTTGCCTGCCCTGCTGGCGGTGGTGCATAGTTCAATACCCTTGGGTTAAGGATTTTCTGGAGAACCATAGGTCTGTAAAGATCTATAAAGATATTTCCTGTGATTGCATAAAATTATCATGAACGTTGGATAAATTTAAATCAAGATGCTGTGACTCTAACAATCAAGGAGTCAGTTGATAACAATCAAGGAGTCAGTTGATGCCCAGATTTCCACGGCACGAGGACTTTGGTGAAATGATGTTGGACAGAAGAACAATGCAGCGCACATTACAATACCTCTGCCAAAAATAGAGGTAGTCTAGCTTTTCCCGAAATAGCCCAACACAAGACCATGCTTAATTATTAAGCAAAACGTCAAACCCCAGTCCAGACGTATACGACTTTCATTATTACTTCCACACAAACCATACAGGATTTTATTGGGTCAGTTTTTTGCCATCCGGCAAAAACAAGCTTGTAAAATCTTACCTTTGTTCTATATCAAGGCTCGTAAATTGGCGAAGGTATTGATAAATACCAAGGAGAAACAATCATGACTAGCCAGCGATTGAAAAGGGGAGTGGAGAGTGGGGAGTCAGGAGTTTTGCCTAATTTTACTAAAACGACTTCGCAGGTGGCTTGGCGAATTACGGTGTCTACAACATTACCAAAAATCCTACCAGGGGTAGATGTGCTACCTTTCCATCCCATTAAAATTAGGTCGATGTGTTGTTCGTTGACTGTCTCTAAAATTGTCTGGGCGACATCGTGGGTAACTCGAATCTGCGTATGTAGGGGAATTTGCCATTTTTTTGCTAAGACTTCAGCCTGTCGTAGCAAGCGGCGACTTTTTGCCGTTCTGACTTGTGTTTCTGATGGGGAACTGTGGCGCGGTATCAGCATTACTTGCACGCAATCTATTTCATAATGGCGATCGCGGGCAATAGCTGCTGCCATTTCTAATAAAATATCTGCTGTTTCTGGATTAGCTACAGGTACTAATAATCTACCACTGCCAATGCTGGGCGATCGCGTTTGGTAAACTACATAGGAAGGTTCAGGTCGGAGTTTAGGAGTTCCATTTTCACAATTGAGATGGTCTGCTTCCGCCCGAATAATATCTGCACGGGTAATAATTCCGATCAGTTTCCGTCCATCCACCACTGGTAACCGACTGATTTGATAGCGATCGAGTAAATACAGCACATTACTCAGGGTGTGGATTGGTGTTACTGTCATCGGCACAGGCGTCATAATTTCTCTTAAGGAAATATCATGAGCCAAATTACGATCGCGTATTTTGAG
Organism: Nostoc sp. CHAB 5836; assembly: GCF_020829445.1. GTDB lineage: Bacteria > Cyanobacteriota > Cyanobacteriia > Cyanobacteriales > Nostocaceae > Nostoc. The sequence goes on along the minus strand of NZ_JAIVFV010000146.1, from coordinate 4,404 downwards.
TAAATCTGATTGCGTTACAATTCCCACTAACTTACTATCTTCTACCACCGGGAAACCGCGATGATGGGAACGGGCGAAGGATTGCATTGCTTCTTCCAAACTCATCTCTGCATCCAGAGTTTCTACCCGTTCTTGCATCACATCTTTTGCGGTTAACTTGGTTAATGCTCCCTCCATCGGAACTACTTTGGTGAGAGTGATACCCTTTAACTCCAAAAGTTTCTCATAAAGTGAACCAGGCACTACCTTGTCTGCAACCAGGTAAGCTGCTACACAAACAATCATCAAAGGTAGCACCAGATTGAAATCTGTAGTCATTTCAAACACAATCACTATTGCGGTGATTGGCACTTTAGAAACAGCGCTAAAAAATCCACCCATACCTGCTAGGGCATAAGTAGTAGGAGAACCAACTCCGGTCATGTATAGTTCGCCCACACCGATGATGTGTCCTAAACAAGAACCCAAAATCAGACTGGGAGCGAATAATCCCCCCGGCGCTCCTGAACCAAATGCGATCAGTGTGAGGATAAACTGTGCCGTAAAGGCGATCGCTGCTACGGTAGGATGGGAGCCTCCAGTAATTAACGACTCCCGTAATCCCGTATTATCACGGAAGGAAGCGGGGAGCATTGCCACTACAACACCAGAGATAAATCCAGCCAAAGCTACCTGTAGTGGTAAGCTGATATGTAATTTTCGATAAAATTTAATACTAAATATTAAGCCGCGATTAAACAATGCACCCAGCAAGCCTGCCAAAATACCCAATAGCACGAAAAAGGGAATTTCGGGGATAGAGAATTGGCTGGAGGATTGCGTCAATTCCAGGTTAAGGTCAAGAGAGCCACCGCCTAAAAGTCGGGATATCACCCCACCAATAAAGGAGGCGATAATGGCAGTTCCCAGAGTCAATCCTGATAAATCCTGGAGTAACTCTTCAACAATAAACAATACACCTGCGATCGGGGCATTGAAAGCAGCTGCCAAACCCGCACCCGCACCAGCTGCAATCATTTGTCGTCGGTGATCCGGAGAAGTGGGAACCCAGCGACTCATCCCTGCTGCCAAACCTGCCCCCACTTGGACAGTAGGGCCTTGTCGTCCCAGAGTCATGCCCGAACCGATGGCGATGATGGCACTGAGTAACTTCACACCTGCTACCCGCCAAGATAATGTCACAGGCACATTAGCAAGGGAGGCTTTGACTTGGGGGATACCGCTACCAGAAGCCTCTGGTGCCAACCTTTCCACCAACCATCCAGACACAAATCCCAGGACAAGACCAATTATCGGTAATGCTAGCCATACCGGGAAAATGTGGGTACTATGGACTCGCCATGTCCCCAGCCATCCCGATCCCACCTTCAGAAACACCGCAGATAGGGCAGCAACCAGACCGATCATACAAGCTTCGGCGATCGCTAAACCTTTTCTTGGCTGCCACCAGGTACGAAAGTGCTGATTCATAGTTCCAAATCACATAGTCAAATATAGTCAGACATCTGCAATTTAGCTTTAAGCAACCCTACTTTCAGCATGAACACGCTTAAATAGTGGAGTTATCCGCCGATGCTGTACTACCTGACATCCCCTATCCCTTAGAATAGACAAGAGAGTGTCAAACCCTTCAGGATTACTTTTTCTGCCGATGTTCAATGCGCCATTGACATCGGCATGAATCTTCAAACCATTTTTACTGACATACCACGCACGTTCGACACGTCTTCCTGAGAAGATGTGTTTTACCTTATTGTTAGGTTCATAAGTTGGGATAATGTCCCAATCAATGAAAGAAGCCTTACTCGTGTAAGATTCTTCTCCAACCTTGACGGTGATGCCGACTCGTTCTAATTTATAAGTCAACATCTCGATAAATTTAGCGTGTGGTATTTGAGTAAAGTTTTGGTTTGTGCGTTTACCTAAATTAAGACGTGTTTTCCATTGTTCGTTTTTCCCGATTGAGACGTGAGTTACACCAAGAGATAGAAATTCATCCACAATCCTAAATGTGGATTGATGCAAATATGAATCTACGAATTGATTCCGATTACGAACTATGTTCGCAATTCGCCAAGACGAGCCTTTATCATTAGGCAGAAAACCTCGAAACTTCGCAACCTGCTTGTTGTAAAACTGGTTTGCTGACTTCAATGGTTTTCCGTTTACGATAATTGGCTGTATTGCTAGGTCGTTGAAAACAATTGTCGCTAGATTGTCTAAACCAATGTCTATCGCCGCATTAAGTTCAGGATTCAAACTACAGAAGAACTCATTTGTTTGAGGAATTTCATAGACTATCTCGATAACAAAACATCCCGTTTTTGGAATAATTCGCACTTCACACAAGTCGTCAAATTTTAGTCCAGGCTTTACCGAGATTCTGATTGGCGACATTGATGGGACAACCGAACCTTTACTAAATTCTCTTTTACTAATGGCTTGATTGTTAAACTTAACTTGGTAATTATTGCCACTAAATCTTGCATCAATCATAAACACTGTCCTCAATTACGAATTACGAATTTGTGCCGTCCTTCTCTACGAGACGCTCCGCGAACGACTACGCTCAGGAGCCGCGGAGTCGTTCGCGGAGCGTCTCGTTGGCGTAGCCTCTCGTAGAGAAAAGAGGTATTACGAATTACGAATTAATTGCTTCTTCCTGTCGTGGATAGCCCTTCTACTATCAGAGATGGAGTACAACAAGAACCATTCCAATCAGCATCATTGCCCAGTGTAACTAATTGCTTCAGGGCTGTGTAGACATTACCTGCAACCATCGTATCTTTAACGCGCCCAATTACGTGACCATTTTGGACGCGGTAGCCTAAATCAACGTTGATCGAAAAATCTCCAGAAATACTGCCGCCACCACCCAGCATTTGATCCACAATCAAGCCATGATCTAGTTGTTGAATTAAATCTGATAGCGATGCTGAACCGGGCTGAATGAGAAAATTAAATAAACCAGGAGTGGGATAGCTGCCTAAACCAGGACGAAAACCATTTCCAGTGGTGTCAGTACCGAGTTGGCGTCCGGTAGTGCGATCGCCATAAAAATGCTGTAAAGTCCCGTTTTCGATAAATACTAAAGATTGAGTAGGAGCGCCTTCATCATCGAAAGGACAACTGTAAGGCCCAGCTTCCGGGTCTTGGTAGAGGGTGAGACTGGGTGCAACTACTAGATTCCCCAGGTGTTCTGCCCAAGGAGAAGCTACTTCCAAGACTCGCTTACCATTCAAAGCTGCTTGGACAGTACCCCAAAGCATATCGGCGGCTTTAGAAGTGAACAAAACTGGGACGCGCCCAGTTGGGGGTGAGACATTTTCTCTAGCCCAAATTAACCGTTGTAAAATTTGGTTAGCTAATCTCTCCGAGTGGAGTTCACCGCGCTGAGTTTGTCCATCAGAAACATTCAAAAAATCATCGCCACGCACCCATTCTGCTGATATATAACAACTGAGGGTAGTATCGGTGTAATGACAATCTAAACCTTTGGTATTGATTAGTCTAGTGGTTTCAACATCACATTCCCAGTCACCATTGCATACAACATCTGGATAGACATCACGGATCAGTGCGATCGCTTCTGTGCCCCAATCTACCAAAACCTCTATGGGCACACTTTCTCCCAAATCTGGGTAGGCGGGCTGAAAGTTAGAACCTAATTCTACTATTTCTGGATCATTTAGTTGACTTAGGGCTAAAGCTTTTTCCACCAATACTTCCGCTAGAACAGAACCGTAAGCCACCGTCAGTCCCGGACGACCGTTTCGCCAAAGCCGTAGTGCTGTGCCTTCAGATTGACTGGTTTCTAGCTGTTTGAGTCGGTTAGCCTCAAAAAACACTGGACGAGAAAGCGATCGCGACTGATACACCTCAGCAGCTTCTGCTCCAGATTTTATCGCTAGTTCCAGCAGCTGTTCTGCTAGTGTATCTTGTGACAAATTTTCAGAACCCATGACTGTTTGTGAATTGTGGATTTTGAACTGCATATCAACGCTTTCACAGAAAGTCTAAAAGCCAAAAGCCCACGTTGGCGTAGCCCAACCTAGGCATCAGACTTTCTGCTGATGCACGCAGATAACTATCCAAAAATCATCAGCGTCTCCTTACAGTTGCCATTTGAAACCACAGATCAACGCTGATGGACGCAGTTAATTATCCCAAATCATTGCCATGTCTCAACGTATCTAGTCATTTGTCATTTGTCATTTGTCATTTGTCATTTTCAAAGATTAACCTCTTGCAACAGCCAAAAACCAGCAAAGGATTGGGCTTTGGGATCAGACTGTACACCGATAAAATGTACTCCGTTAGCTTTTTGCTTGGCTTCTTCAAAACCTTTGGCTAAGTGGGAAAAAAGGATTAAAGCAGCTGGTGCTAAAGTAGTAGCGCAGAAAT
>NZ_JAIVFV010000145.1 GCF_020829445.1 Nostoc sp. CHAB 5836 | reverse complement strand
ACGAAACGTAAATACGCTTAAAGTCCTTACTAATGACCAATGACAAAGGACAAATGACAGCCCTTGCCAGTTAGCTTCAATTGCGCCAACCTACTTCAGTAAGAAATTGAGCTTTTTGAATGCTTAGTTTTCAATCATACTTTTTTTCTTGAAGAAGTTATCCTCAAGAATAAACTTCTTGAAAAAGCGCCCAATGACTTTGGTCACGGCTACAAAAATATAGCGGAATTAATGCCAAAAAGCCTTGATTAGCAACAATTTAGGTCTACATTAGAGTAGATTTTCGTCGCTCCAGACTTTAGCATTATGGGCAAAACAACTTTTGTAAAAGAACTAAAGTATTTGCAATTTCAGGCTGCTAAATACGGTTAACAATGATACTTTTGTGACTGATGGGCGAGAGCCAATGGTCGGTGCGTCCCACTTGAGTTATTGTTAGATTGGCTAGATTAGCGAAAGATACAGAAAACCAATCTAATTTTTGAAATACTATATCCTGGCAACTAGTCGGGCAATTTTGCTATTGAAAAATAGCATAAATTGGTTTAGTTGTAACTCGTGCTTTATAGCTTAACAGAGATTGGTGAATTAGGAGTTAGGGGGTGTGGAATCTCTGTACTAACTCAAACGTTACCGCTATATTCCTCTGACAGTGCTTCTAACAAAGTCCCAGTGAATTCTGAAAAGGTAATTCACTAATTTTGCCTGCAAACAAACATTAATTTTATTCCAGAGCCATGCCAATGAAGACACTTCCGATTAGTCGATACAGGTTTTTCCAAAAGCTCCAGCCCCTATCTTTGTTGAAAAAAATCACTGGTAAGTCGGTTACCGGTTGTTTACAGGTGTTTAGCACCTCTGGCTCTTGGTCAATATATATGGACGAGGGTAAACTAATTTATGCCTGCTACTCAGAGCAAATGTTTGAGCCACTTTACAGAAATTTGCAACGCTTGAGTCAGCAAGTTTCTACTCTCCCTTATGGAATCAAAGACCAGTTGCAGGCGATATTTGAAACTGGTATTGAAAATCAGGCAATACCCAACCCAGATTATTTGGCTATTTGCTGGTTAGTCAATCAGAAATATATTAGTTCCTCTCAAGCGGCAGTACTGATAGAGCAATTGGCGCTAGAAGTTCTGGAGTCGTTTCTGAACTTAGAAGAGGGGAGTTATGAATTTATTCCTGAAAGCTTTCTGGATGATATGCCAAAGTTTTGTCATCTAAATGTCCGCTTACTAGTTGAACGATGTCAAACGCCCCAAGGCGGAGCGGTTTATCGTCAAACATCGCTAAGTACCCAATCGCACCCCTCACAATTGTTCCAAATAAATCAGCTACAACCTAAAGCCAAAACGACACCAAGGTTGCCGATAACAAATGCCTATAAGCCACCAGCCTCCTCTATTAATACTAATCAATATAGGGGTCAGCAAACTATTCAGCCGCCTGTTAACAAAAAAGTCTACACAATCTTTTGTATTGATGACAGTCCTGCGGTATTGAATCTTATTAAAAGTTATTTAGATGAGCAAGTTTTTTCTGTTATCGGAGTCACTGATTCTTTAAAAGCTTTAATGCAGATTGTTCGGATAAAACCCGACATAATTTTGTTAGATATTTCTATGCCTAATTTAGACGGATATGAACTCTGCTCTTTGCTCCGTAAACACTCACATTTTAAAAATACACCTGTGATTATGGTGTCAGAAAAAGTAGGATTTCTAGATAGAGCTAAAGCTAAGATGGTGAGAGCATCAGGCTATTTAACTAAGCCTTTTACACAAGGAGATTTACTAAAAGTGATCTTTCAACATATAGTTTAATTTTCTAATAAAAAATAACTCCATTTAAGCAGCATATTTTTGGGGATGCTTCATTGCTCGCGATTTCACCTCAACTCCAGCCAGAAGATCCATCAATACTGCTCTCAGCCCTAGCCGATATTGATTAGGACTTACGCATCATACATATGTACTATAGGAAGCTTGGGCTTTTGAGCCATATTGAACACCCAACACAGTCAATATGCGACCAAATCAGGGTTGTGTTCAGCGCCTGAAACGTTCATTTTGCGTAACTCATATTATGGTTAATTTGTACAGTGCGTAAGTCCTATAGGCTAGCCCTTTCAAGGTGGGCGAAAATTTTAGTCTATAAATTCTTCTTTAACCTCTTCTCTCTGTGAACTGTGCGCTTCTGCGGTTAAATAAATCACTTTTAAACCGCAGAGGCACAGAGAGCGCTGAGAAAAACAATCCTATTTTACCAGTCACCTTGAAAGAGCTAGTCCTAAATGCCACACCTTGAAAGGGCTAGGGCTGTGGTAATAACACTTGACTATCAAATAATCCGTTGTGATTTTGCGTTGGCGTAGCCCGCCGCAGGCATCATGAACACTGACGTTCATGGGCAATATCACGTATGAGGGCTAGCCGAGATTGAATGTAGTGGCACAGATAATCAGTTTCGTGAGAATCTAACAACACTTGCGTTTCGGTTTGTTTCACTAACCACTGCACCAAGCTAGCATCATCCAGTTGTAAGAGGAGCTTGGCTTGGGCGGTTTCAACCACTGACCAAAGCTGACGCATGATTTTAGGAGTCATCAGACCTCAATTGAATAATTAGCTTTGCTGTCTTCAGATTACACAATTTTGGTCGCACTTGACGACATGAATGTCGAAGCTGAGACAAGTATTATTAAAAGCTTAATAATGCTATTTATAACTTTATGAAGATTAAGAATTTAAAACTCAGTTTAATAATGGGGGTTGGGTATGGGAAAGACCGATTTTAGTGAGTTTAGTCGCAAAACCTAGAAAACAAATACACTAATTCTAAAAACTGGATTTTTGTGCTTGGGAAGACCGAAATTGTTTTGATTGTAGCCCAATAAAGCCAGTTCATTTTACTGACTATATTGCAATACGCTTGGGTTAAGGCTAAAACTCTAAGTAAAAGTCAGTTTTTTAACGAACCGCTAAGGACGCAAAGAGAAGAAAGAAATGCTTAACCCAAGTGTATTGGGCAATGCTGTAGCGATCGCCAGCATGAGGCTTAATTGGTTGATTGAGTATCGCCGCCAAGAGAGACTTTGAATTTTCCCCCTTCCCGTCGCGGGAAGGGGCTGACCTAGTTGGGGTGACATCTACTAAGTGAACTCTATAGTCTCAACAAACTCTAAAATACCTTCCTTGATGTCTTCGGCTTCTTCGTGAACCGAATCGGGAGTTTCGCCGTCGATAAAGCTGTGCTGACTACTAACTATATACAAAAATTCACCACTGATAAAGGTGAGCAGCCCCCGGTACGCATCTAATCTGATCGCAGTTCCATTATTTTCTTGCTTAGAAATGGTCGAACCTTTGGGCATATCGACTAACACGTAGTAAGCGCCTCGTAAAGTGTTTTCTAGATATTCGGTATACTCCACAGAAGCATCTGGTACATTGGCAAAAATTGCTTGGGGTATATACTTGTCCACTAAAATTGTTTGTAAATATTCCTCTTGTCCAACAGACTCCAGTTCCTCTAACTGTTCTAGGGGGAAAGGATAATAATCGATTCTCAGCAAAGTACCAATGTCATCAGAAAAACCAACAACTCCTTCCTGGCTTTGAATTCTACCGCCCTGCTGCGGATCAACCGGAATCGGCACAGTAAAATTACCTAATGGAGATTGATATGTTTGCTCACTAAAATCTTCGATGACTACGGTCTCATCTTCATCGTCTGCATATTCTTCATCTTCTGCTTCTTTAAAAGCTGCAATTACCTCCTTGATGATTTCCTCTGCTTCTTCATCTTCCAGTTCTAAGGCTACTTGTAGCTTTTTCAGGTAGGCTTGTTTCGGTTTGGGAATAGCGAGTTCATCGTCTAAAAGTACTATCACCCCAGCAGCAAAACCATCCAGCAATAATTCATCAGAAAGAGATACTTTAGCAGCATTAAACAGGGGCCCAATTCCCTCATCTTCGGCAATGCCTATGAGTCTATCAACTATTTCTGCGATTTCATCTTCAGAGTATTCCTCAAAAACCTCAAATTCCCAGAGGATATCCGCTAAACTTTCTGCATCTACCTCTTCAATTAATGAATCAGCGATCGCAGTCACAGTGGCGATCGCCGCCACTGCTTCCTCTGGACTTAGTGATTCCTCGGATGTCTTTGGTGAGTTAAAAACCTTGTCATATGTGGTCATAAATGCTACCTGAATTAATTGCTTGATAGTAATAATAGATTGAAAGTGACAATGGTCAGTTTACCTTACTCAGTGGTGAGTGCTGAGTACTCAGTGAGGAAAAAGTACTCAGCCTCTTCATCAATGGAGGGAATCTTCTAGAGAATAAGAATTACGAATTAGGAATTATTTTAACCACCTATTGACTTTGCAGTGCCAATTCTGGTTTGACATCAAAGGAACTAAGGCGTTCTCAAATCTGTGATCAAATATACACTCCGACAGCAGCTAAGCTCAACATTTACGGTAGCTGACTTTAACTAAAATCTTGTAAATTTTTGTGATAGAGCAATTATCGTTAATAATTGCTGTATTCCTTTGTTTTTATCCTCTAGCAGAGGAATTATATCTATCGATAGAATTATAAACTAGCTAGCGATAGATACCTACATCGTGGGCAGGATGTCACAATACCGATGTTTGTAGTAACACACAACATTCAAAAAATTTTGTCCTGTTGGTTCTACAAGTGTGAATTACATGAAATTTTGAGTTTTTTTATGGTAAAAACCCCTCCATCTCAGTTTTCACCAGATCAATACAAAGTTGATTCTGCACAAGAAAAAGTAGAAGCTATTATACAAGCACCACCATCAGAAACGGAAATTGACCTAGAGTTTCTTTACACCAGAGATATTGAATTTCGTCAAGAAACCATTTACTTTCTTGTAGTAGATCGCTTTTATGATGGTGATCCAGATAATAGCGAAGGTGCAAACTCAGAACTGTACGATCCAACTAGACAAGATTGGGGTAAGTACTGGGGTGGCGACTTGCAAGGTGTGATCGACAAGTTAGACTATCTGAAAAATATGGGAGTGACAGCCCTTTGGCTAACTCCACTATTTGAGCAGGTAGAAGAGTTATTTATTAGCAATGCGGCGATGCATGGCTATTGGACAAAAGACTTTAAGCGGATTAATCCTCGCTACATTGCTGAGGGAGAGAATCCTTCTTTAAATGCTACCCAAAAAGAAAAAAATACAACCTTTGATCGGTTAGTTACAGAACTGCACAAGCGGAATATGAAGCTGGTGCTAGATATTGTCTGCAACCATAGCAGCCCTGATACCAGTGGTAGCAAGGGAGAATTGTATGATGATGGTGTGAAAATTGCTGATTTCAATGATGATGTCAATAATTGGTATCACCACTATGGCGAAGTGCAAAACTGGGAAGACGATTGGCAAGTACAGAACTGTGAACTATCTGGTCTAGCAACCTTCAACGAGAACAATAGTGAATATCGGGAGTATATCAAGTCCGCCATTAAACAATGGCTAGACCGGGGTGTGGATGCATTGCGTGTAGATACTGTCAAGCATATGCCCATTTGGTTTTGGCAAGAATTCACTGGCGATATGAGCAATCACAAACCAGATGTATTTATTTTTGGTGAATGGATTTACAGTAATCCTAGTGACGATCGCTCAGTGGAATTTGTTAACCACTCAGGCATGACACTTCTAGACTTTGGTTTGTGTGTGGCAATTCGAGCTGCACTGGGGCAAGGTTCAGAAAACGGATTCCAAACAATTCAATACATTTTTGATCAGGATTATCGCTATAACGGGGCAACAGAGCTAGTCACCTTCATCGATAATCATGATATGTGTCGCTTTCAATCGCTGAACCCCGATCCAGCGATGTTAAAAGTTGCGATCGCCTTAATTATGACATCTCGCGGCATTCCCTGCATTTACTACGGTACAGAACAATATCTGCATGACGACACTGATGGCGGTAACGACCCATATAACCGCCCGATGATGGAAAATTGGGATCCGGAAAGTGAGGTTTATCGTTGCATCAGGCTGTTGTCTGGCTTACGGCGACTGAATCCAGCCGTCTCAATGGGTAGCCACTGGCAAAAATACTTAACACCCGATGTTTATTGCTATGTACGCCGCTATCGTGACTCCCTGTGTTTTGTAGCTTTAAACCGGGGAGGAGAAGTTACTCTCACAGAAGTAGAAGCAGAATTACCCGATGGCGAACATACCTGCGTAGTAACTCGTAATAAGTATGAGGTGAAAGATGGCAAGATTTATAACTTGGTACTAGAAGAACGGGGAGTGCTTGTTTTCAGCCACGTTGGCGAACGGATAAAAGCACAAACAATTGTCCGCGTCCAACTCAATGGCGTGGATACCCAACCCGGTGAAATCATTGTGGTGACAGGAGATTGCCCAGAGTTGGGTAATTGGGATATCAGTAAAGCATATCCTTTAGAGTACATCAACTCCAATACCTGGTCTGCTGAGATTCCCTTTGATGAAAGTGCTGGTAAACTGATTGCTTATAAATATGCCATGTGGCGAGAAGGGCGATCGCCTCTGCGCGAAAATTTGGTAAATCGTCGCTGGGTAATCGCAAAAGAAGGTACTGTCAAATGGCGCGATACCTGGGCATCGGGACGGGAGTCATAGGAATATAGAATGAGGTTTCAACAACCCCACCTTTAGAAGGAAGGTGGGGATTGCAAGAAGTAAGTCTTGCATAGACAGAAAAGATTTGATAATCGCAGAAGTAGAAAACTTGCGCCAAGTATCAAAGCTCACATCTTGCACCAAGAAAAATTGATGTAATTTTATTACTCAGTAAAAAAGCAGAACTCTTGATTTAGCGATAAAAACCCATAAAAATGAGGTAGCTTTATCGCATATCTTTTTACTTTACCTGGGGTTGTACGTAGAGGTGCAAGATATGAGAAAGCCAATAAGGATTTAGAGTTAAGAATTGTTCGTCCCTAACTCTCTGATACTCTTATTCCTTTGTGTCCAACTCTTACGAGACGCACTCGCGTTTGCGCCCTTCTCCCAGGGGGAGACGCACTCGCGAATGCGGTTCGTTTTTTTTGATTATTTTGCGTAAGTCCGATCCAAAATCAAAGGTCGCATTGATTAGTTTGACAAAATTGAGCATTATCTATAAATTTCTGCACATTTCTCAAGGGAATTATCTGTAATGCTGACCCACCTTGTACTTCAGCAGCGATGTAACCAAACTTTTGCCCACGATAAAACTGGTCACGTCCAACTTTGGTGATATATCGAGACTTCTGGAAATCATTGGCAAGATTAGAATTATAAATATTTTGCAACAATTTCACTGCTTGGGCATTTTTTGTGGTGAATTTGAGGCTTGAGTCACCACTAACCGTTATTCCTTCTTTAGTCACTGTGCCATTTTCAGCAGTGACATCAGCATAAAAGTATAATTTTCCTTTTGTGCCGTCGTAGCCGTAGGCTTCGCTGTTGTATCTCAGAGTTGGTAGTAGAGGCCTGGTCTTTGCCCACTTCACAACGGTGTTGATGCTTTGTTCGGGAAGCGCATTTGCCGGAGTGATAGCCAAAATAACTGCGATCGCAGACAGGACAGCATTAAATAAATAGTTAAATTTAGAACTTTTGTGCATAGTATTTTCCCGTTAAAGAATGCTAATAGGTAAAGCTAAAACCACCACAATTTGAGAATTGTTTCCAGAATAACCTGATTTATTAATATGAAGTTATTAGTAAGTAAGTCGGCGTGAATAAATCAAAGTACATTAACTAATTAGGACTTACGCAAAAACCCTCTCAAACTCTGATTCCTCTGTGGCCTCTGCGTCCTCTGTGGTTCGTTTTCCGTTGCCTTTGCGTAAGTCCTACTAATGTAAAAAATATTGGAATTAGTCGTCATTTGAGGGCTGAAGCCCTCAAATGACGACTAAAATCCTCTCTACGAGACGCACTTGCGTTCACTACGAACCTTAAATTATTCACGCCGCTCTACTTAGCAAACACAACTTAGCATCCACTAATGACTACTGTCCACTGACGTTGCTGAAGGCAATTTGGTTTTAACAGAGATTTTGCACTAGTTGCAATAATTGTCGGGTGTTCACCGTCTAACCAGAACTGGCTACAAAACTTAGATTTGATCTGACGCAAAACAGGGTATGTACTCTTGAAACTGGATAAATCAAAGTTACAGGTTGTACATACTTCTTAATAAACCAGCCTTGAGAACCCAAAACGTTCTAATCTAAAAGCTAACTGGGTTAATTTACTGGCAGTTTTGTAGGTAAGACTTTCAAGCTCATAAAGCATAGACACACCGATGTGTCAAGCCTCAAAACGACCCAGACTTAACACATAAACGCTTATGATGGGAGTTTTACAAATCCGATGAGTGTTAAGGCGAGTGGTGGAAGCTCAGTTGCGCGTCCGCAACTATATCAAACCCTAGCTGTAGCGACGATTACCCAAGCCGAGCAGCAAGACCGCTTTTTGGGAAGTGGTGAATTAAATGAACTGGCAAGCTATTTTGCGTCTGGTGCAAAGCGTCTAGAAATTTCTCAGACGCTCACGGAAAATGCCGAGATTATCGTATCTCGGGCTGCCAACCGGATTTTTGTCGGTGGTTCGCCAATGGCTTTTTTAGAAAAGCCCAGAGAAGCAGAACTAGTAACTGCTGGTGGTGGCGCTAATGTTCAACAAGGGATGCAACTGGGAACTGTAACCTACGTTGAAAGTCGTGGTGGGTTCCTAGAAAATTTACGCTCAATATTTAACTCATCCCCCAGTGGCCCCACACCTCCAGGTTTCAGACCAATTAACATTGCTCGTTATGGGCCAAGCAACATGGCCAAGAGCTTGCGGGATTTATCCTGGTTCTTGCGCTACGCTACTTATGCGATCGTTGCTGGCGACCCCAACATCATAGCGGTGAATACACGGGGTTTGCGGGAAATAATTGAAAATGCCTGCTCTGGTGAAGCAACGCTAGTAGCTTTGCAGGAAATCAAAGCCGCATCACTTTCCTTTTTCCGCAAGGATGCTGAGGCTACAGAAATTGTGTCTCAGTACATGGATGTTTTGCTTACAGAATTCAAAGCAGCCACACCTTCAAATAAACTGCGTCAACGCCCCTCTAGCGACCAGCAAGGGTTGCAACTGCCCCAAATTTACTTTAATGCGGCAGAACGGCGTCCCAAGTTTGTGATGAAGACTGGGTTGTCAAGTAGCGAAAAAAATGAGGTAATCAAGGCTGCATATCGGCAGATTTTTGAGCGCGATATTACCCGTGCTTATAGCTTGTCCATATCTGACCTAGAATCCAAGGTGAAAAATGGCGACATCTCCGTAAAGGAGTTTGTTCGTCGTTTAGCTAAATCTCCCCTTTACCAAAAACAGTTTTATCAGCCTTTTATTAACAGCCGAGTCATCGAACTAGCTTTCCGTCACATTTTAGGACGGGGGCCAAGTAGCCGCGAAGAAGTACAAAAATACTTCTCGATTATTTCTAATGGTGGTCTAGCAGCCTTGGTAGATGCCTTAGTAGATTCTGCTGAATACGGCGACTATTTTGGCGAAGAAACAGTACCTTACCTCCGGGGTCTGGGTCAAGAAGCACAAGAATGTCGTAACTGGGGGCCGCAGCAAGACCTGTTTAACTACAGTGCGCCTTTCCGCAAGATACCTCAGTTCATTACCACATTCGCTGCTTACGAGCAACCGCTACCAGATCAACATCCTTACGGTTCTGGTAATGACCCCTTGGAAATTCAGTTTGGGGCGATTTTCCCGAAAGAAACTCGCAACCCCAGCACCCGCCCGGCTCCTTTTGGTAAGGATACCAAACGCATCCTGATTCACCAAGGAGCAGGGATTAATAACCAAAATAGTAATCCCAAGGCGCGGGGTGAAGCTCCTGGTACTCTTGGGCCCAAGGTGTTTAAATTAGATCAACTGCCTGGTACTAGAGGTAAAAAAGCTGCCAAAAATTCTAGCGTCAGATTCTCCGAAAGCTCAACGCAAGCTGTGATTAGAGCCGCTTATCTGCAAGTTTTTGGTCGCGATCTCTACGAAGGTCAGCGCCCGAAGGTATTGGAAATCAAGCTGGAAAACGGCGACATTTCGGTGCGGGAGTTTATCCGTGCTTTGGCTAAGTCGGATGTATTCCGCAATCTCTACTGGTCATCGCTGTATGTTTGTAAAGCGATCGAGTATATTCACCGCCGCTTGTTGGGTCGTCCGACCTATGGTCGTCAAGAAATCAACAAGTACTTTGACATCGCTGCCAAACAGGGCTTTTACGCGGTGGTTGATGCCATTATTAACAGCGTAGAATACAGCGAAGCATTTGGTGAAGATACAATTCCTTACGAACGGTATCTGACTCCTGGTGGTGTATCAGGGCGACAATTACGCGTTGGTAGCATTCGTGATGATGTTGCTGCAAAAGTTCAGAAGGAAGTAACGCCGGACTTTGTGACACTGGGTACAGTTACAGAAAAGCGGTCAGAACCAGATATTCAGTTCCGCATTAACCAAGGTGTCAGCAAACAACGCGAACAAACCAAAATCTTCAAGTTGGTGGCGAATACCAGTGACAAAGTTGCAGTAAAAACTTTGATCAGCGCTGCTTATCGTCAGATTTTTGAGCGGGACATTGCACCCTACATCGCCAAAAACGAGTTTACAAAATGGGAAAGCAAGCTGGGGAATGGCGAAATTAGTGTGAAAGAATTTATTGAAGGTTTGGGTTATTCTAACCTCTACCTGAAAGAGTTCTACACACCTTACCCCAACACCAAAGTGATTGAGTTGGGAACCAAGCACTTCCTGGGACGTGCGCCACTAGACCAAGCAGAAATCCGCAAGTATAACCAGATTTTGGCTACTCAAGGTATTCGTGCCTTTATTGGTGCTTTGGTAGATAGTGTGGAATATAACCAGGTATTTGGTGAAGATACGGTGCCTTACCGTCGCTTCCCAACCCTACCTGCGGCAAACTTCCCGAATACCGAAAAGCTTTACAACCAGCTTACTAAGCAAAACGATGACGTAGTTGTGCCGAGCTTTAAGCCAGTGCAAGCCCGCGTCGGAGCTAGCGATACGCCGCTTTTGACACAGGCGATCGCAGATATCGCAGCCCAAACAAATGGTAAGCCCTCATTTGCTGAACTGGGTCGTTCCTACAACGATGGTAGCGGACAATCGGTGGAACTAGGTGTGCGTAAACATCCACGCATTTACCGTCTGACGGAAAGCACCAACCAAGGCGAAAAACAACAGGCAATCAACGCCATTTACCGTCAAGTGTTGGATGTATTTAGCGGTGAAGTGCCTGATAATTTCCGCCGTACTGACCTAGAGGGCAAACTCCAGAATAGTGAAATTTCTGTCCGGGCGTTTGTGCGTGAACTAGCCAGTTCCGAAATCTATCGTCAGCGCTTCTTGTCACCTTATCCTCATGCCAAGGTGATTGAGTTCCTCTTCCGTCACCTGTTGGGGCGTACACCCGCAACTGAGGAAGAAATTCGCCAGTATCACAAGCTGCTAGCCGATAGCGGTTTGTCTGCTGCTGTAGAAGCAATAATCGCAAGCCCAGAATATAGCCGCTACTTCGGTGAAGATGTTGTGCCTTACAACCGCTTCCCATTACTACCAGCAGCAAACTACTTCGGTTGAGTAGGGAGTAGGGAGTGGGGGATGAGGAAACAGGGGCGTAGGGGGTGAAATAACCAATACCCAGTGCCCCATGACCGCACTGCCTCCCCCATGCCCCTTCGCAACCTTTCGTAATATCGCTCTCAGATTGCAGTTAAAACAGTAAATTCTGAAAAGCAATATTACAAAGTGTTAAGAGCAGTCATAAATGCTCAACAGAATGCCGGAAAATGTTTTGCGGAAGGTAGCTGAGTTTAAAAGCTTGTGTACTGATGTTGACTCAGGCAAACTTGTAATTTATCAGCCGTAGCAGTTATCAAAGCTGCTGTGTCTAAAAGAACGAGAAAACAAACTCAGTAAACCAAATTTCAAGTCGCACCAGTTTAATCAAATCCTGGTTTCATTCGTATTGGAGGAATCCATTAATGAGTATCGTCACGAAAGCTATCGTGAATGCTGATGCAGAAGCCCGCTATCTCAGCCCTGGTGAGTTAGATCGGATCAAGTCCTTCGTTGCAAGTGGTGAGCGCCGTGTGCGCATTGCTCAAATTTTGTCAGAAAATCGCGAACGGCTTGTTAAGCAAGCTGGCGATCAACTGTTCCAAAAGCGTCCTGATGTTGTGTCTCCTGGTGGAAACGCTTACGGTCAAGAACTGACTGCTACTTGTCTGCGTGACCTAGATTACTACCTCCGCCTCGTTACCTACGGTATCGTTGCTGGTGATGTTACCCCCATCGAAGAAATTGGTGTGATCGGTGCCCGTGAACTGTACAAGTCCTTGGGAACTCCGATCGATGGCGTGGCTGAAGGTATCCGTGGTCTGAAGAATGTAGCTGGTACATTGCTCTCTGGTGATGATGCTAGTGAAGCTGGTAGCTACTTCGACTACCTAGTTGGCGCTCTTCTAGGATAGGGTAAAGCTGTTTACCTACTCAAACAGAAGTATTGCAATACGGTTGGAAATAAGGAATTAACAACATGGCTCAAGACGCAATTAC
The DNA here is from genome assembly GCF_020829445.1 of Nostoc sp. CHAB 5836. Classification (GTDB taxonomy): domain Bacteria; phylum Cyanobacteriota; class Cyanobacteriia; order Cyanobacteriales; family Nostocaceae; genus Nostoc. The sequence continues at coordinate 4,305 of NZ_JAIVFV010000145.1, read as the reverse complement.
CGCTGTCATTAACTCCGCAGACGTTCAAGGTAAATACCTAGACTCTTCTGCTTTAGAAAAGCTGAAAGGCTACTTTGCTACTGGCGAACTGCGGGTACGTGCTGCTAGCACCATCAGCGCCAACGCTGCTGCGATCGTCAAAGAAGCTGTAGCAAAATCTTTGCTGTACTCTGACATCACCCGTCCCGGCGGCAATATGTACACCACCCGCCGCTATGCTGCTTGCATCCGCGATTTGGACTACTACCTCCGCTATGCTACCTACGCTATGTTGGCTGGCGATCCTTCCATCCTAGATGAGCGTGTGCTAAATGGCTTGAAAGAAACCTATAACTCCTTAGGTGTTCCCGTCGGTGCTACCGTGCAAGCTATCCAAGCAATCAAGGAAGTAACCGCCAGTTTGGTAGGTTCTGACGCCGGTAAGGAAATGGGCGTTTACTTAGACTATATCTCCTCTGGATTAAGCTAAGAACTAGTTTGCGCTTAAGAATTTAGGTGCGGCTTTATTAAGGTCTGGAAATCAATCGTGAGTGCTAGAACGTTATATTGCTTATCTTGGTAAATAATCAGTGATGAGTTTTGGTGGTCTAGTATTGATGTTTGATTTCCAGCCTTTGAATGATTAAAAGATTTGCACTCATGATTTTGAGATAAAAAAACTTTTCACAAACCATACAGGAGATTTTCAAAAGATGGCCCGTTTGTTTAAAATTACTGCTCTTGTTCCTAGCCAAAGCCGAATTCGTACCCAACGCGAACTACAAAATACTTACTTCACTAAGCTAGTTCCCTATGAGAACTGGTTCCGCGAACAGCAACGTATTCAAAAAGCAGGCGGCAAAATTATCAAAGTGGAACTGGCAACTGGTAAGCAAAGCGCTAATACTGGCTTATCGTAATTGTGTAAATAGAATATTATTTTAGAGAATTGGTAAGAGGTCAAAAAAGGCCTCTTTTTTGCGGCTCTAATTTAATTCAAGCCGGGATCACGGATTGATACGGATTATTAGATTACACGGATAATTAGGATGAAGTCATTCGTGAGAAGTTAAGGCAAAATTCATTTTGTCAATAGTAATTATGCTGTAAATCATCAACTTTTTAGAGTATCTAATTAAGCTTTGTACTGAGATTTGGGAGTAAGAATGAACGATGGTTTTGAATTTGACGCGTAGGCGCAGCCAGCACTTCGGCTGCGCTCAGTGACCACCGTAGGCATCGCTGGCTAAAAATTTGTGTTTCCGACCTCAAATTTTGGCAAGATTTTAAGTACTATTACTTATTGACAAATGGTTAATGACCTTAAATTGTCACTAATGGGATGAAGTGGATGGGTTATTCATGAGGTTTTTTGCTGTGCAAGTTGGTTCGATGTGATCTTTTCATCAGTTTAATCTGCGTTATACATTATGAGCCTTTTGAAGGTTAGGCTTTTGCTACCAAAGTTTATCAGCAATCCAACTTCTAATTTATAGACTTTTAAATAGTTGAGGGCTTGGGCTAGGTGGACATCTTCTAGTTGGATGACGGCTTTTATTTCTACGAGTATTTTGTTTTCAACTACAAAGTCGGCTCTGCGTGTACCGATAGGTTCGGGTAGGTTTTTATAGTAAATATGCTGTTCTATTTCGCGGGCAAATTCTAGTTTTGCTTGACGCATCTCGTAGGCTAGAGCGCGTTGGTAGATGACTTCTTGGAAGCCGTTACCTAAAAATTTATGGACTTCAAAGGAAGCTCCAATAATTTTTTGGGTGATATCGGCGTATTTTAGGCTACTCATTGTCGGGATCACGGATTTTTATGGATTATAAGATGGCACAGATTCTGACTCCGTGTCATCGTTGAATGTGTCTAATCTTTACAGCAGTTTTCATCTATTTTGTTCCACGTCTGTCGTAGGGGCGCAATACCTTGCGCCCCTACCGTGTGGTCTATTTACCTGAAAATTGCTGTAAGTACGTTGGTGCGAAAAAAGTCAAGTATGTTACGAAACGTAAATAAGGTTAAAACCTTTACTAATGACCAATGACAAAGGACAAATGACAGCCTTAGCCAGTTAGCTTTATTTGCGCCAACCTACTTAATATGACGTCTGCTTGATTACTAGACATTTGGTGAAATTAAATATGCGTTACCCAGAACCCTTGTAGAGACGTAGCAGTGCTACTTCAAAACAATTCTTGTTCACCAGATGTCTACTTATGGAGAATAACGGATTTGAACCGATGGCCTCTGCGGTGCGATCGCAGCGCTCTACCAACTGAGCTAATTCCCCTTAAATGGCTCCTGAGTTAAAACTAGAATACTCATTAACTCAATACATGATCACCATAGAGCATTTTAACATTCAGTTACCGATGGTTGAGACTGTTTTTGGGAATAAACCTTCTGGACACGTTCCAGTTCCAACTCACTGAGATAATCAACAGTCCAGTTACAGCAGCGCTGGAGCATATGGAATGGGTAAGTGTTGGCTACACCAACTACTTGCATATGCGATCGCTTCGCTGCTGCTATACCTGCTGGAGTATCTTCAATTGCCAGACATTCCCGTGGTTCAAGGTTCAAGTCAGGATATTCTTTATTCAGGCGTTTCACTGCCAGCAGATAACCGTCGGGTTCTGGTTTACTGGTGGTGATGTCATCACCCGCGACGATAATTTTAAAATATTCGGCTAGTTTGGCTCGATTGAGTACCAATTCTATTTCTTGGCGAATAGCACCACTAACTAGTCCTAATTTGAGATTGCGCGATCGCACCTGAAATATTAAATCTTCTACACCTGGATATAAAGGCAGTTTCTCTATTTTTTTTAGTTCCACCGTATAAGCTTGGGCTTTACGGTACAGCAACTTAGTTAAATAGTTTTCGTTGGCTACTCTACCACGATTAGCGAGTAATTGCTGAAAACAAGCGCGATCGCTGCGCCCTAAAGAAGCTTGACGCTCATTTACGCGTTGGGGTTGGAGATTTTCTTGAATGAGAATCTCATCGATCAGTTGCAGGTGGATTGGCTCATCGTTAATGATCACACCATTAAAATCAAAGAGAACTGCCTTTAAACTCATGCGGTTATTATGCCAAATGCTGGAGAACCTAGCCCCTCCAAATCATTATTATCTATTGATGCGGGAGCATACTGGCGAACATTTTCGGTTGCTATTGGTTTAACGCCGCTAGTTACCTGATTTATCCACCATACATCCTGTGATCGCACAGCTTCAAATCCGGCTGCACCCATATTCGCGTCCACGCTACCAGCAGCATACTCACGAATATATGGCTCCTCAAAAACATCATTAAGCCATTCTAACTGACGCAGAGTCTTCTGATTCCCATCTAGAATTAATACTTGCCCTCCAGTTACCAGCAATCGGAAGCTTTCTTCCAGAATTGCTAAGGACACCGCATCTGGTGTTTCGTGGAATAGCAAAGAAGCTGTCACTAAGTCAAATGAAGCATCCCTAAAACCAGTTTTTTCAGCATTTCCATGTCGCCAGAGTATATCTAAACCAGCATTTCTAGCTTTATCTTCTGCCCTTACCAGCATATAGGGTGATAAATCCAAACCAATAACTTCCGCATGGGGGAAAGCCTGTTTTAACATTAAAGTAGTAGAACCTGTACCGCAGCCTAAATCGAGTATGCGTCGTGGTTTTACCTTGACGGCATCAACTAAAGCTTGACGGACAATACTTTCGTTCGGTGGTATAACGTATTGGGTAATCGGATCGTAAGTAACTGCGGCATTAGAATTGAGATACCCGCCACGAATACCGTGAAAGTTTTGACTGCTGTAGTACGGCGGAATGATGACATCATCTCGTCGATAGCGAGCGCACTCTTTCTCCCAGTCAATACTATCAGCGTAATGCCGTAACCCGTCTTCATCAATCAAAAAACGCACTACAGGGGATAAAAAACGTTCCCAGATTGTATCTTGACGCACTGCCATATTGTGTCAGAACTCTAAGAGGATGTTTGAAAAGTCGGATAAGCAGTAAAAAAAGCTCTCCGGGTATAAACTGTAAACACGTGTATACAGCACCATTGAGAGCTATAAGTAAAGTTTAGCCTAGTAACCTGACCCCAAGCAATTTGAACTGATTAAGCTAATCGTCATTCATTTTTCCAGACTGATTCGCTTGTAATAAGCGGCTCTATCCCTGGTATTAAGTAAGTCGGTGAAAATAAATCAAACTATGTGACGAAACGTAAACAGGCTTGAAACCCTTACCAAGGAGGAATGACTAAGGACAAATGACAGCCATCACCAGTTATCTTTAATTGCGCCGACTTACTTA
>NZ_JAIVFV010000144.1:15949-17147 GCF_020829445.1 Nostoc sp. CHAB 5836 | reverse complement strand
TGTAAATGTCCTCAGTGCGCCAAGTCCCGCAACTATCTATGGAGCCGGCACACAAAATATTGACACAATATCTATATTAGCCACAGGAGCAACTTATACCGGGGTTTCTCGTAATACTTCTTTCTTGAGAAGTTCAGTATTGGGATGGATACTAACTGACCAGCCGGGGATATTGACTGTTGAGCAATCTACAGATAATACAAACTGGCGAAAAATATTGGTATTGAATGTGGTTGCCAAGGCTGATCCAACTCCTTATGAAACGAAGTTATATGCTCAATATTACAGGTTGAAATTTACCAATACGGGGACGGCTGCTCAAACGGTAATGCAGCTAATTTCCAATACTTACAATAATAGCGTTAGTAATCTTATTGGATTGTTTGACCAAACAAGTGGAATTCTTGCAAGTATTAAAGCTGCAAATGCGCGATCGCAATCTAGCGATACGGCAATTGTGGTCGAGAGACGGGATATTCCAGCAATAATTACAGCGATCGCCACAGATGGCACTTCCGGCGATAAAACTATTCTTGTCCCTAACTCTGGAAAATCTTTAAGAATAAGTAGCCTTTATTTTATTTCTGCTACAGCAACTTCAATTACGTTCAAATCAGGTTCTACGGCAATTAGTGGAGCAATGAACTTAAGCTCTCACGCGGCTGATTACACTAATCCAATTGCCATTACCACTGGGCAAAATTTTGTAATCAATATTGGAAGTCCAGTTGCAATTAGGGGCTACGTTGTTTGGTGGGAGGTTTAGATGGGTAGTTTGGTTGGGACAGTCGGATCTTCTTCAGGATACATAGCTTTTACTGTATCGGGAAACTGGGTAAAACCAAGTGGAATCCAATGGATCTATGTAGTCATTTACGGAGGAGGAGGAGGAGGACAGGGAGGAGCGAACGATTTATCCGGGGCGGGATTTGGCATAGGAGGAAGCGGCGGCTCTTGTGTAGTAAAAATGTTTTCAGCCGCTCAAATTACCAGCCCAGTACCTGTTACAGTCGGTGCCGGGGGGAGTGGTAGTAGTGGTAGTTCTACCTCAACCGCAGCAGCAAATGGCGGAATGGGAGGTACGTCATCCTTTGGCGATTACGCAATTGCTTACGGAGGAGCAAATAATACTGGCGCTTCAACACTAGCCAATTCCACGGGAACAATCACACCATCGACACCAGATGCGGCGAATGCT
>NZ_JAIVFV010000144.1:0-15854 GCF_020829445.1 Nostoc sp. CHAB 5836 | reverse complement strand
TCCTGGATTACCAACATTATTTGCTGGCGCTAGCTCCCCTTTGAGAGGTAGCGCCAATGGGGGCATTAAAAGTACTTATGGTGGCGTTTCTGGAGGAAACGGTGCAGGATCTTCTATTGGCGGTAAAGGGGCAGATGCTCCAGGTGGGGGACTTGGAGGAAATGGTGGAAGCATTGCTAGCAGTGGCTCCCTTGGGGCGGACTCAGCTACAGGTGCAGGAGGTGGCGGCGGCGGTGGTGGTATTGGTAGTTCCTCCAATGGCGCACCCGGAGGTAATGGTGGAGCGCCTAGTGCGGGTGGTGGGGGTGGTGGCGCTACCGGTGGCGCTACTTTTGTGGGTGGTCGTGGCGGTGCTGGTGGCAGAGGAGAAGTTAGAATTTGGTGGGGGTAATTATGGCGACTTATGCGGTTATCGAAAATTCAAAGGTAGTTAATTTAATTCTCGCAAATAAGAAAAGTGATTATCCCTTAACTTCGGGGCAATTGCTAATTCAAAGCGATAGCGCAAAAATTGGTGATACCTGGAATGGGACAAGCTTTACAGCGCCAGCACCGCCACCACCGTTACCTGATTGGGCAGGATTTAATAGGCAGATGATCGTTGATGCTGGCTACAATCGCATCGCTACCACTACATCAAACCAAAGGGCCGTAAGCCGATTAGAAACGATAGTCGTCCCAGCTGGATATCTAGATGGGGTAGACACGAAAGACTATCCTTTAATCAAAGCTTGCTGGGATTCGATTATTGTGGGCGTGCCGCTTTTGGGGAAAGCAACTGCAATAGAAATTGCTAATTGGAATGCGATCGCCTTAAACACTTTCATGCAATTCCAATTTGATTCAGATGGAAAAATGGTATTAGTTAACAGTTGATAGTACCCCCTTTCAAGGTGACTCGTAAAATCTCTGTTTTTCTCTCTGCGCTCTCTGTGTCTCTGCGGTTCAAGAGTAATTTATTTAACTTTGTTAGGCGCATAAGACACGGAGTATAGAGCTTAAAGAGGAATTTATTGACCAAAATTTTTACTCACCTTGAAAGGGCTACAGTTGACAGTTATCAGTTAACTAATAACTGATAACTGATAACTGATTTAAACGTTTCCTGGAAGTGCGGCTGCTGCTATGTCAATCAATTGATTAATTTTCTCTAAGTTAGCTTGTCCAGTTGCAAATAACTGAGCAACTTGCAACTTGGCATCGTCTCGCTCCGATGCTGTTACAGTTTCCTTTGAAATCAAACCTTTAACCAAATCAGAAAGCTTATCAATTGCTTCTTCACTGCTGGGAATATTTGCTGAATTTACCATTTGTGTTTTCCTCTAAAAAAGACTATGCATTCAGAATTGCCGGAACTGGAATTATAGCGTCAAGGGGGTTCAACCCTTCATCAATTTGCACCAAAGGAGGTCTAATTGTGTAAGATATTCTTGCCCTTGCCCTACCATAAGCTTTAATTTTTCCTGCAACCAATGAGGTGTGATTTCCGTCTACGCTCCACGAAATATGATATCTAATTTTTTTGAAGTATTCTGATTTATCGGTAGCCGGAGAATAGACTTCAATTTGATTATTATCGTTCGCGTATTCGATTGTCATTGCCAGGGACTGAGTGGTATCTGGAGGGACAAACTCTTCTCCATTGGTTATTCCAACCAAGCCATCAACTACAGGAGGAATTAATGGCTGGCTAGAAACACTTCCAACGGGAACATAATCAACGCCATTTTTTAATTTGACTCTGGAATAAATTACTGTTCCGTTGCTATTAAAAACTAGGACATTAACAATCGGACAATAGCGACCTGATGGGCTGCCATTGGGATTGAGTTGATTATCATACTGCAAAATTAGCTCAGTATCCAACGGCAAATTACAAGAACCGGCAACCAAAGAGCCATTTGTTGGCTCTCCAATAATTGCGCCTAGTGTATTTTGCCAAATTACAGCAACTAAATTTCGTGCTTCGTCCCAAACGTCAGTACGTGAAATTGTATCTGTTCCGTTGTGACAAAAAATTGTTGGAGAACTGTAATTTAGTGAGTCCCCAGCTATTTCTAGACTAGTTATATCCCCTATGTAAACGCTGCCGTCAAGATGAAAATAGTTATTCGTGAAAGTTCCGTTGTCATTCAAAACTTGGATTAGAAAAACCAAGATATTGGAATTACGAACCCTCAAAACAAAAACTTTTTTATTGCTAATCGCAGTCTGAATTACGATTGGGCACGGGGTTAATGTGTAATTTTCAATTATTGATCCATCAAGAGCCTCCAAGCGATCATTGTGTAAATCCTCGTCATCTACATAATTCTTAATTAAAAACCCTTGCTGAACATTTGAATTCTCTGGTGTCAAATAACATACATGGTCGCGTGTTACCTGAAAATTGGGATCGTACTGAATACTGGTAGCCATTTTTTGCTTTAATTGTTATGAGGAAGCGGGAAGAAGAAGGAAGAAGTATGAAAATAATTCGTAATTCGTAATTCGTAATTGAATTAAGCCCGACACAAGGGGTGGGGTTTCAACCTACCTTGCGATACAAGAATTTTTTCGCTTGACTTCGGGCGACGTTTTGAACCTTCACTTTTTCCTTAAATGAGTAATGAGTAATGAGTAATGAGTAATTAAGTTTTGTGACGGGGATTTAGACCCCGACCCAAAACTTTCTGCCTGTAGAGGCAGGGGTATTAAACCCTTTCTTTTACTGTCATATCCTTCATTCCGTGAAATCCTTAAATCAGTTAAATCAGTGATAAAACATTCTGGTTACAATCCCACGTTTAAAAACGTGGGTGCTTCTTTCTTCTTTCGTAGTGAAAAAAATATTACTGGGGAGATAAAGCCGCTAGTGCTTCTTGTAATTGTTGCTCCAGTTCAGCTTCATGAGCTTGGCGCTCCAATACATAGGTATCATAAGTATTTTGTGCAGCTGCAAGCTGCTCTTGCAGTAATCCTGTTTGTTGCTGTGCAAGAGTAGCAGCATCACGAGCTTGGGCTATAGCTTGTGCATCAGCAGCATCATTAGCCAATGCTGTTACCAATTGATTTTGAATTGCAGATTTTTCGACGCTCGCATTGCTTAACTGCCCAGTCAAATCAATTAATTGAGACTGTAGTTCTATCTTTTGATTTTTTAAATCTTTGGCTAAATCTACTAACCGCGTAATAATATCTCGTACCGTTGCGAAGGTTGCCATACACTAGCCTGATAAAAGTCATATCTATCTTATGCGAGAGTTTTTAATTTTGGGTAGCATGATCAATTTCTTGCAGACTTTGTTCCACCGCGTTTTGGTCAAGGTCGTACACACGCGCTGCACGTTTAACAAAGTGCTTTTGAATTTCCTTTTTAAAAGTAAGCGAGGGGATATTGGCTGTAGCAATACCTTCCATATCAGCCAGCAACTCAGTAACTGAAAATCCAAGAAATTCATCGTATCCAGTTACCGCCCAATCTACAATTTCACCCCGTGCGATCGCAGCTGGTTTAAGTACCTGTACAATGAATTCCTTCACTACTTGCCCATAGCGTTCCAGTAATATCTCTTCAGGTCGTCTATCTTCAGATTTCGATTCACCACTCCGAGCAATAATTGAAGCCCCATCACTAGCACTCATGGCTATCTGTTGTAGCACATCATATATATCGCGTTTCACTTCAGCCCGATAAGCTATAGCAGTTTGAATAGAAGCACCACTCCGCTCAAAGGTGGTTATCCCTTGTCCAGTTTTCAAAGTCAAATAATATCCGTCTCCCATCAACCGTCCCCCTAACGGATCATCATCATCATCCACCCCAGTGATCACGGGCATTGCAAAATTATTGCTGTACAGCGCATATTCAAGCGCTGCTGTTTGCGTGAAGTAAGATTTTTGGCAATCAAACAGCTGTGCAGCCATCCACAACGCTTTGGGTAAAGTCAGTGTCACAATTGGAAACTCAAATTTACCCCCCACATTAAATATCGGCTGTCCTTCTATAATTGCTTCTATAGATATATCACGGTCAGTACAGTGCGAAATGAAAGGTTGTGGAAGTGGTGGTTTAAAATCGCGCTCAATTTTCCGCACCACGTATTTAGATGTCAACACAGCGCCATTTTCACGGTAGTAGATGGTGAAAGCGTGTTCAGGCGTGGGTGTAGCCTCCCATCCTGAGCGCACTAGCCTAAATTGGTGCAATTTAACAAAATTAAACCCATCCCGACCAGAATCCCAATCCCACAATGCCGAACGCGGGTGCAAGATAACGTAGGGGTTGAGTTCGCCGGATTCTCGCTGCTGGGCTTTGCTTACCGCACCAATTGCCCTTTTGGTATCAATTTGAGCGATCGCTTTACCCGTGGTTAAGGCCGTCATCATGGCTTGCATTAAGAAAGTGTTGAAACTGGCTCTACCGTCGTCGTCACCATCAAGTAACGCACCCCCCATGAAAAACTGCTCACTCCAGAAAGGATCGTTACTTCCGGTCGGTGTGGCGGGGTTTTTGAACAATTCAGAGTTGAAGCGTGAAAGTATCGGGGCGATTTTGTTGCAGTAGGTAGCAAGTTTTACCCGCTCCTTCATCACTGCTTCTGGTCTACCATCTGGATTGGGTAGAAGCTTGCGTTTCATCTCATCCGTCATACTGTCGCCACCCTCAACGGCAGCCGTAAGTAATTCCCAGTAATCGCAGTAGCGCTGGTGTTCAGAGTGGCGGCGCTTGAGGATTTCGAGAGTGGGCATACTTTGTACAAGTTTTATTTTAAAGTTCCCTCACCGATGCATAACGAATGGTTATTGCAAATGCGATCGCTCCTTCATCACAACGTCCCCCGATTTACAAAACATATTTTAGAAAGGGGCGGCGTGAGTGAGGAAGAGTGGGAATGGATAATTTGTGAAATTAAAAATACCAGCTATCCAATGCACATGATTGATCGGGCTGATGAATACTTGCTTTTTCCAAAAGATGAGAAAACTTTTGAAAAAGGGTTATTTGTTTTAATTAGATCGTTGGCAATCATGAGTTTTATTCCGGGTGGTGTAAGATTCGGAAAAACGATGTTAAGCAGCGACTTCCTCCTGCACCAATAATTTAACCTCTGATTTATGCAGCGAAGTAATTTTATTACCCGCAATCACCAACAACCATTCCCCATCGAAATTACGCACCTGCCAAATTGCACCTGTTTCTAAGTTTTGCACCCAATCATCCTTGTGATAGGGAAGAGACTTTTTTGCTTCCACCAACGCCTCTACTTTGGCTACAAAGATTTCATCAAGCCAACCGAAATCAGTGATGTCGCCAGTTTCGAGGACGTATTCGGACATTAATCTTGCAAGATTATCAATATTAGTAAAATCCTTTTGTAGTTTTGTGCTAGCGGTATGACACATCTCTCGCAAAACAACGGGGTTATTTTGGCAAACCTCGCTGACCGACGACCAAGTTAAATTATTGAACACAACTTTCGATTTGAGGCTGGCAATAAATTCACGCCCTTTGGAAAGTGAAGCAATATCTGGATGCGTAGTTGCTTTGAGATGAGATGCAGATAGAACTGTTTCGTGCTGACCACGGTCATCTGTTGCATCAAAAAGCACGGCAACACTGTTGTTTTTCATTCCGACCACTACACCTTGCTCCTTGGTTGAAACCTCACCCGCAAGTGGCGTGATTTCCCCTGCTTTTTCATTACTTTTCTCAGGTGTAGAAATCCACTTCAATTGATTGCGCTGAAATTGATATTCTCCATTAACTAATTTAACAATCACATTTGCATAAGCATAACCTGTGATTGTGCCAACCAAGTTATCTGGAGTTTGCACAATGTCGCCTTTGGCTAATATTTTTGTACAAGCTTGTTGAACGTCGGAGATTTGCACTAATTCTCTAGTGTCTTCAGTGTAAATATTGAGCAGATCCTCGCGCTGTATTTGCAGTTTTTTGTTAGCTTCCATCAACTCATAATTTTCTTGCTTGAGTGCTTCGACCTCCGGCATTAATTGCTGTTCTGCTAACTGCGCGTCCATATCATCCGTCAATATCTCTAATGACTGGATTTGAGAAATTAGAGATATATTTTCTTTCTGCAAAACTTCAATTGTGGCAACATCTGTTTGTTCTTTGAGGTCTTTCAATTCCTGCAAGACTTGTGCGTGCCTATCTTGAGTAGTTTGGAGCCTTCTTGTAACGCGCGATCTATCTTCAGTTATATCCGCTATTTTATCCAGCGCTTTATCCCTCTCATCGGCTATACCCGCCAATTGCATCAAAGCTTCATTCCTTTGAGCATTTGCTTTTTCTTCGCACTTTTGTGCGGCTGCTAATTCAGCCCTCAATTGAGCGTTGGCGTAGCCCATCGTAGATATCGCCTCGTTCTGTGCAGCAATTACCCCACTATCACCCTCTACAAATTGCACGCCGCTAGCAGCGCTATAAAGCGATTTAGCCCAGTTCAAAATTTCATCTTGAGGAATTTTGCCTGTCATCTCACAACCGTACTCAGCCACTTCTCGCCGCAATTCTTCAGCTTTTTGTTCGCACTCTTGGTATGGCTTCAGAGTTGCAGTGAGTTGATTGAGTTGTTCTTGTAATTGGGCAATTTGTTCGGCAATCGCGTGTGTTGCAGAAAATTGGAATTTCATATTTTTATCCTTTGGTTGATAAGAGTCATCGGGCATCGGGCATCGGGCATCGGGCAGGGGTATTAATTCTTCAAATAATGCCTTATGCTCCCACTCAGCCCAGGCTTGCTCGTAGTCTGGGATAAGCCTAATGTCGTCGGGTTCTGGTGGTTTGTTGTAATCGCAAAAAATTGTTAGTTGATTACCGTCCGCTTTGTACGGTACATCGCCAAAATGGGCAGGGTTCCATTTTCCTTCAGGCATTTTCACCACTCCTACCTCGTCAAAAACTTGTTTAAATTTCTGCCCATTTGTACCCCAATAAACGAGGCAGTGCGATTGCCTAGCTGATTGCTTGGGTTGATAGCTGGTATCTAGAAATTTGATGCGGCCTTTCCAGAAGCAAATAGGTTGGCTTTCAATTACGGGTGATAACCAATTGGTATCTGTGGCTGCTGGGACAAGTGCGATCGCCTCCATCACCCTTCCTGCTTCTATCTCTGCTTGCAATTTCGCTACCCACTTACCAGGGCATGAGTAGGGAGGATTCATGAACACCCGTCCATGCCACTCCTGAGATAGTCCATCATCAGATGCGGTGTAGTGGCGTGCGGCGGCGATATGTTTGCCCTCATCAGCGCAGGGGTCAAGGTCAATTCCCTCAAGTACCTGAGTTACCAAATCTTCAATTTTGGGCGGAGTGTACCACTTGTCTGATTCTTTAGCGGGTGTAGGTTTAACTTGAGGAGCCTTTATTGTTTCAACCATACTTCGACTACGCTCAGCAACCATCTCGCCACCACTCTTCAAGAAACTTGATTCTGCCGAATGCAACGGCTGCACACGCTGGGACAACTGAGCGTCCGTAGAGGTAGCGGCTACGGATTCTCCCTGGCGTACGTCGTGGGACTGAGATAGGCACGCCGTCCAATCCGGTGGGAAGCCCATAAACAATGCCATCATCTCGCTGCTCAAACATTGGGAAGGAGCTAATAGCCCGTTTTTCTTGAACCACTGTTCGCACCTGGTCTGCCCAGCAGGGCGGCTGCTTTTGGGTGAAGAGGCATTCGGGGTAGGCAACGACAAGCAACCGCTCTCTAAGGTGGGGCGCTCCAATGTCGGCTGCTGATATACACTGCCATTCGCCCACATACCCGATTTCGGCAAGGGACTGGATAACCTGGGTAAATCCGCGATGTCGCAAACCTTCTGGGTTTTCAATGAGAATGAATCGGGGTAAGACTTGGGTGATGATTCGGTGCATCTCCCACCACAAAGAGGACTCGACGTGCTTAAGTCCTGTGCGATCGCCGGCGCAGCTTGTCCCAGTACAAGGGAAGCCACCAAAACAAACTCCTTGCTCGTAATTCCAGTTGACATCGGGGTAATAGGTGCAGATATCTGGGTGAATTGGGGTATTGGGGAAGTGCGTAGACAGTACGGCTTGGGCATCAGGATCGATTTCTACCGATTGAATTACTCTGCCCTCATCCCCAAACACTTGATTGAAGGCAATCTCGAAACCACCGATGCCAGTGAATAGGCTAATGGCTTGCATAGACCTCACACCTCAAGTTGTTGTGATCCACAATTTTTAGCCAAGATTCATCGCTTGCATAAATCGTCCCACCATCTTCTTCCTGGCAAAGAGTGTAAAGGACATCAGAATTAATCAATTCATCATAAAGTTCGCCAAGGCAGTGGCAGATATCAAGCTTTTTGGATAGGTGATCGCTCACAGTCTGGCAACTCAAGCACATCCGGTAAGTAGACCAGTTGCCGTCCCATCGGCCTTTGATATGCCGATATTTTTCACCTGCGTTTATAGGGTGAGTACACTCACAACAATTAATCGAAGAGTGAGCAACAACAATGTCGTCGTTCCATGTCTCTTCCCCTGATTCTTCGTCGTAATCGGGTGTTTGGCAGTCACAATTGCGCATAGGTAATTACCTCAAATCATTTAAGTCTTTAATTTTTTCTTCTAACTGAGCAACCTTTTCTCGCCAATACCGCACTGGATAGTCGGATTTGAACACATCCTCTCTTTCCCAATAGCTGGTAAGTAAGTAGTTTTCGACATTGCGAATTCTGGCGATCGCACCTTCTAATTGCTTGATTAGGTGATTTAGTAGAATTCTTTTTTCGGCGTGAGTTTGGTCGTTGTTAGCCATCTCCACAATTAAAACCAGCGCTCGTAAATAAGCTAAGGTGTCATCTTTGAAAGCAAGAAACCGAACTGCAATATCTCGTTCGTCAGATTTGACTTTACGAATACCCCAAGTGATGGAACTGTGTAAGTTAGCAAAGGTGACGTTACTTTGGTTTAGCTCTTTTTCTACATAGCTAATTAATTTGACTAAACTTTGTGAAGGTATAGCTTGCCGCTCATCACCATTGAACCAAACGACGTAATCGGCAAATTCTCGCAATACCGTCCTTTCTACGGTTTCGCCAATACGCCTATCTACTTCTTGATATTTTTCATCCAATTCATCCCAAGGCGTTAGCCAATCTGTGGGAGGATTTTCTTGCAATGCAGCCCAGTCTACCCAGGCACGCCGAACAATTTTGCCAAGACTTTCTCTGTCGATCATCAAACAATACTCCATAAATATTTACAAAACAAACGGCAATAGCGCGTCTCGTCTTTCTGTTGTGTGTCATCGAAAGTACCCCTTCTTACCCACCGCAAGCAAAATTCGCATTACGTAGCTGGTTGTGCCTTTATTTTTTACTTTGAACTTTTGCCCATGATGTTTGGCAGTATCGGCAGATATGTTGATTAGCTCCCCTGACAGAACTTTGCTGTAGTCAGATAATCCCAGTTCAATTTCTAATTGTTCTGGCGGCTTTGGGTAATATTCTGTGCTTTTTAGTCCACATAGCCTTTGTGTGCCGGATGCGTAGCGATTCAGATGCTCAATGGTTTCCCCAGATATGAACTCATGCTCATCTTTTCTTTCTAGTTGCTCAACGGGGATACCTGCATTGAGCAGCCGGGGGTCAACTAAGTAACAGATGCATTTAGTTATCATTGGCTTTAAAAATCAACTTCAAAGACTTGACCATCAACAATCTCGTAGCCTTGTGCTTTGGCTTGACGCTCTACATCTGCAATTACAGAAGGTAGTCCGGTCTGTAATAGCGAATTCCAATGAGCTAGCTTCCGTAAGAGCTTTTCTTGCTCCTTAAATCGCTGCCTTTCTTCTGGACTAACAGAAGGCATACCCAAAGAGCCAACCAAAGCATTTATTTTGTCCACGGCAACTTGTGCATTTGTTATAGGGGTACAAGACTTTTTGATGAGAGCAGCTTTATTTTTTTCGTCTAACTGGCGATAGTAATCGGAAGCTTCCCGGTTAACGGTTATTGAATAAGCTGCGTAATTTTCTGCACCAGAAGGTGCTGATGTAGCTGCGGTTTTGTATTCGTCGGTTGCCACTGATTCAATCATTGAGGTTGCAGGTGCAGACCTAGTGGCTTCTATGATTTTTGGGTCTATGTTTTCGGTTGACTCTGCTGTAATTCCGGTGAATGCGCGTTGATGCTTGATAAATTTTTGCAACTCTATTTCGCTTATCTCAACGCCATTGTTCAACCTGGCCGCAGCCGTCGCCGCATGACAGACCATGTGTTTATGATACTCAGCCCATCGGCTTGCACAGCTTTCAGGACTATTTCTTAGCGAGGCTTTAAAATCAGCTTCAGCCTGGAACCTATCTTGCTTATGGAACTTTTCCATGCATCTGCTAGTGTGCCAATCAATAAAACTCTGGTTGAATTTCATGAATTCCGTTCTAGTCGGAGGCTCTAGCCAAGGTGTATCCTCTCCACCGTAAACAAGTGCTGGATGGGCAGCTTCAGTCCAGCGATCATATTTTTGCTGGTCGCGGGTTTTTCCTGTGAAAAATTTATCAGTTGAAATTTTCACCGGAACATCTACTCTCAAGACAGTCTGACTTGCAACTTGCGTAAACTCTGATAGCGTAGCGTTAGCGACGTTAGGAGCGTCTTGTCTTAACAACGTAGCGGGGGATTGGACTGCTACCTCTTCTGCTATTTGAAATCCAAATTCTCTCTCTCCCTCTTTTTTTGGGTGGGGTGTCGGGGTCGCGTCAGCGAGGGCGACATCTGAATAAGAATCTGAGAGAGAGTCTGATCTATAGAATATATCTGAAGATAATCTGGTAGACTCCTGAAAGCTTTGTGTATCAAGAGTTTCGAGCGTTTTTTCTGCCACGGATGGCAGTGTTTCTGCCACGAATGGCAGTGTTTCTGCCACGGATGGCAGTGTTTCTGCCACGAATGGCAGTGTTTCTGCCACGGATGGCAGTGTTTCTGCCACGGATGGCAAAACGCTTGCCACAGCAGGATTAGAAGCATTTTCATCCCACCAAACAGTAATCTCGCCCTTGACTTTCCAATCAATAAGGTTATGGGTCTTTAAAAATGAAATGGCTCGGTAAAAACTGCGCTCACTAATTCCCCACTCTTGGCAAAACTCTGGAGCCTTAAAAGTCCATTTCCATCCCTGCCCTTTAGTGCCACGAATAATCCCAAGCAAGTAAGCTGTGACAGTTATCAGATTTTTCTGATACAGCCATTTGAGAGTATCTATATCCAGCCTCCAAAATTGATCAGATTTCACGCCGCCACCTTCCCAGGTACAAACCCACTTTTCATCAACTGCTCATAAATCACTCCTTTCTGCCACACAGAAAGCCTTGGCAGTATCCGCAAGAAAGTTGCCACAGCTATCTCTGTATCTAGTTGCTGTTCTTCGGTTGGCATCCCCTCGTTACGCTCAACATCAGGGAGTACCTGAAGTCCAGGTTTCAATCCGAGCGATCGCGCGATCGCTCTCCCTTCAACCTTTGCCGAAGTTAACCCTTCAGTCTTGTCAATCACAAAAAGCATATTGTCGGGGATTAATAAGCTATTTTCATCGCCAAATCGAACAATGCAGCGATCCACAGATGGGTGCTGTGCTACAACTCCCTCCGCACCGTGCAACTCTTCATCTGGATAGTAGGGAAGTATCTGCACAGTTGCCCCAATTGGGGGGCGGGGTGTTTTGGGAAGCTTTACTTTGGGCGGTTTTATCTCTGCTACAGCTGCTTCAAAGTGTTTTGCTTTTGGTTCCTCTCCCTGAGTCTGGGCCATCTCTATGGCACGTTTGTAAGCCTTCTCCATCTGTTGTGGCTGTTCAAGTCGCGTCAGGGGTCTGATTTGTTTTTCCATGTATTGTTGCGGAATGTTAAGACCCCGGGGTCTTAACATTTGTACACATTTCTCGGCCGCAATCATTCTGTTTAAGTGCCTGTCGGTAATATCTAAGTCTTCAAGCGGTTATACAAGGGATGAGTTGGTATCTATTTGTGCAGGTGAGAACGCGCCGAGGCCAGTGCGAGAATATCTTTTGGCTCAAGACGTAATACCGATTGTCGATCAGCTTCCAGATAGAGAGGCAGCAATTGTGGCGCAGCACATTATTGCGAGATTGGCCCAACCTAAAGTGTCTCTGAACGGTGTCAAAGGTGAAGGGGTTTCATTTCACCTTGAGTTAATGTCTCAGGTTGATTTAGCGGATCTGTTGAGAGCGATCGCAACGCGCGTTGAAAAAGAATAGCAGTGAAAAAAGCAGGGGAGCTATTAGTTCAAAGCTTGGGAGAAAAACCACGCCACTTGCGGGTGAGGCTTCAACCAAGGGAGAAAAGGAGCAAGGGGCTTTTGCCCACAAGGGGCAAGGTTTGTACCTTTTCCCCTGCCCCACTGCCTCTCATCAAGGTACTTCACCATCAAACCGCGCGATCGCTCTTTCTACTGCCCTAAAATTAGTTTTCTCATCAATGTGGCGTTGATAAGTTTTCAGGTGTTCTGTCACCGAATGCCCCATTAACTTCGCTGAGGTAGTCACTGGCAACTCAAAAACCACGCTGACGCGGATTGCATAGGCGTGTCGGAGATCGTAAGGAGCGAGTGTTGCTCCTATTTTTTTAAAGTGATATTTCAAAGATTGGTAAACCAGCCTACCAAGCTCTTGGTACTCTGATTTTTTGGTTGCGAGTTTTTCTTGCTCCCACAATCCCCAGCGTTCAGCCCACTCAGGGTAAAAAGGCACTGCTATGCGATCGCCTGTTTTACCTTCCAAGATATGGCATTTGTAGGGAGGGAAGGGATCGATCTTAGCGAAAAATACTTCATGTGGCCTCAAGCCATAAGCCGCCAACATCCCATAAACCCATTGCCAGCGACGACTAGTGATTTGCTCCCTAACAAAGGCGATCGCTTGGTCAGACGGCAAATCCTTGATTGTGCTATTGGAACTATATTTACTTTTGTAAGGCTGTAAATCAACACTAATCCCCGCAAACTTAGCCAGTTTAATATAAGTTTGAGTAGTGCGGTGTCTAATCCAGGTATTAATTGGCAAGGAGGATATTGTCCTTACTAGCAGTTCTCCAGTTAATTCAGCCTTTGGTGGGAGCCTCCCTAACTGGAATAAATAATGTTTTTGCCAAGTGGCAAGAGTGAAATTTTGCCGTTTCACCAAGAACTCTTCCCTGAAAGCCTCTATCCAATATTCACAGGTATTTCCTGATTTGAAATTCCCGGATTCAATCCAGTTAGCCCAGGGAAAGTCCTGTCCGGACTTCCAGCGCACAATATCAGATGCTAATTCTATCGCCTTATCCTCTGCGGCTTTGAATCCTGCGGGGTTGGCGTACACCCCCAGTGCTATATCTTGTTGATACGCCTGGGTTTTTTGACTACTTGGGCGCGGTGGCAATGTTGCCCTAAGACTTAATGTATCCCCTCGCTGCCGAAGAGACACCCCTCTTTTGCTAACCTTGAGCCGTTTATTTATTTCTTCTAGCGAATACTTCACCCTAAATCTGCCCTAATTATCTAGGTCAATCTAGGATATTTTAGTATATTCTGGGATATTCAAGATATCCTAAATTGTCGAGATAAAACAATAAATCCCGGTTTTGCGGCGTTTTCTATGATAAATTCAGGCTCGCCCCTTGAGCGCCCACTAAAAATTGAAATCAGGCTGCCATCCTCCCATCCTCAGTTATTAGAAGGACTAGATATATGGCTGCGCTTAGGTTTGATATCTGATACCCAAGTTAGACAGCTATGTCGAGAGTTTTTGGTATGTACGGTGGTGTTACAACCCCAGGCTGAAGCTAAAACAAAGGTAGTATTTGCAACTTCCGACCCTGTGCAGGAGTTGCCTGTAGCAGCTTTACAATCTAGTAGGGGTAGACAACTCCAACAACAACCAGCTAAACCCAACTTGATCAGCACAATGTTGCAGTCCTTGGGGGCAGAACTGAGTGTTCGTTGGCTGCTGTTTTTAGGTGTAGTCCTGGTAGTGGTATCCTCTGGGGTACTGGCTGCGAGTCAGTGGGAGAGGTTTCCCGCCTCTGGACAGTATGGAGTTTTATTTGCTTATACTTTGAGCTTTTGGGGGTTAAGCTTTTGGGCGACTAGGCAAAATAACCTCAGATTGACCGCTCAGACATTGCTAATTGTCACCCTTTTGTTAGTTCCAGTGAACTTTTGGGCAATTGATAGCTTTCAGTTGTGGCAAAATCCTGTGGATTGGATTGTAGTTGCGATCGCCTTTCCTACTCTCACCGCAATTACTGTTTTACTCTCCAAAAATCGGACTATTTTCCCTAATTTATATAATAGAGCGAAATTACCTTTAGCCAATATTCTGGGTCTGAGTTATCTGCATTGGGGTTGGCAATTAAGAGGATTTCCCTTAATTGCCATTTATGTGGCAATGATCGGCACAACTATCATTAGTGTTTATCACCATCTTTACCAACAGCCTAATCCGACCAGCGAAGAAGATCGGCGCGATCGCACTAGGTTAAGTATGAGTTTACCTGCCATCGTAATTATTTATGCTTTGATAGTGTTGTTAGTGCGAGCAATTTTTGTTGCCAGGTTAGATGTCACCCAATTAGGGTTAGCTATTGGCATTTGTGGCTGGTTAGTGACTTGGTTAGCACTGCATCGCAGGGTCACAGGCAAAGCAGAGGAACTAACAGTAATATTGCCCTCATCCCCCCCATCCCCCCCATCCCCCCCATCCCCCTTATCCCCCCCATCCCTCTTACTTTGGCAAAGACTCGGTGCCATTTTACTCTTCCTAGGTTGGCTGGTTTCCGTAGTCAATTATCCTTGGCAAGCAATAGCTGTAAGTGGCTTGGCTTTGTGGTTTGTGGGAAGTCGCTTGCGGCGATACAGTTTCAAGGTAGACTTTGCAGCAGTTTTTCTCATCGGCTTACAGACCATTTGGCTCTTTTGGCGATTAGTACCTGATAACTTACAGAAATGGGCGATCGCAATTGGTACTCAACTCACCAATTCTCAAAATGAACCTTGGGCGTTACTGAGTGTAGTTTTATTTCCCTACATAATTTTGATGGTGACGCTCACAGATAGCTTATATCGCAGCCAAAAGCGAGAATTAGCTAAATTTGGCGAACTGCTGACCCTCTTATTGGGAACTTTTTTAACAACCATCGCTCTGATCAACCCGACATTGCGATCGCTAAATCTGCTATTTTCCACCATCACCCTCGCATTCGTCACCAAACGCCACTCCCCCTCATCCCCCTCATCCCCCTCATCCCCCTCCCTTCCCCTGGTATATCTAACTCACATCATGGGGCTGCTGACATTTTGCTCTACCATTAATTGGCTGTTACCAACACTGAGTCAACAAGCCTGGGCAAGTATTTTATTGGCTCTGATGGTTGCAGAATGGGGATTTAGTTTAGAGGAAGGTTTATGGCGACGGAGTGCATGGGATATCGGTTTGGGACTAGCCGCAGCTAGTTTTTTCCTATTGTGGATGAATGCAGAATCATCTTGGTATGGTGTAGCTGATAACCAAGCTGATTGGGGAGTCATTTGGCTAGTTACGCCTTTAGCTCTCACAGGTGTTGCCAATCGCACAATTATAGAGCGTCGGATTCCTACCCGTTACTTGAGTGTCTTAGCTGTGGGAGTTGCCCAGTTACTGACTTTACAGCTACCAGAAACCAGATTAATCGGTTTGGCTGTGGGTGCAGGATTGATGTTTGCAAATACGCACTATTTGCGAAACCAAATATCTGCGGTAATTACAGAAGGATTTATTCTGAGTTTCATTGGGACACTGCTATGGACAGGTGTACCTGGTTTACCTCGCCTCACGGTAGCAGGTTGGT
>NZ_JAIVFV010000143.1 GCF_020829445.1 Nostoc sp. CHAB 5836 | reverse complement strand
TAAGTAATTTGATTGTATCAATAGTTAAATCTTTAATAAATCGCATTTTTTTGACCTTCTTGTGACCAAGAAGATATTTTACATTACTATTTCCATAATATACAATTTATTTTGCATAGGTACTTACCAAACATTATGCCACATGATTTTATCAGTAAACTAACGCTGTGTGCAACTTTACTCTCAAACCTAACCCCCAGCCCCTTCCCTACAAGGGAAGGGGAGCAAGAATCAAAGCCTCTCTTCGTGTCGGAGAGAAGAATGGATTGGACAAAATTTTTATAACCAATATATATAAAGCTTTTTTCAAAATTAGGACTTACGCAAGTGTCACAAAAAATAAAAGCTTTTAGTTTGTAGTAAGGGCTTCAGCCCTGATTTCGAGGACTAAAGTCCTCACTACAAACTCAAAATAATATGCCAGTTGCGTAAGTCCTAAAAATGATAAATATTTAAGCAAAGTTAAACGTTTTTATATTAAAATAAATTATATCTACTTGACCGTATCTTGTATAAAAAAACCAAACAATATACATCTTTGCATAAAAATACTTATTCAAAAATGCAGAATGCTAGTTTTCAGCTTTAGAAATTTCTTTAAGCATGACTCGTATAAAAATGTTGTTTTTTAGTTAATTATATCTTTAATTCTAGGCATATTAGTTAAATTAACAGTATTAATACGTAATAAATTAAACTTATTATATAAAAAAGTTTGACAAAATTAAGTTTTTAGACCGTGATATTTCGATGAAAATACATTATTGCTTAATACCTCGGATTTTTTGAGAAATAAAAACTTATTCTTAACAAATTTGTATAAATGCAAACTTTGTAATATTCTCTCTGAAGAGTGTAATGCACACTTTTTTTACTCTTAGTTGCTTGACGTCGTGAGGAATAGTCGTATAATACTCCTAGCGAACACAAAAAAGTATATAGGTATACACTTTAGGTTTATATCTATTACTTTAGAGTGACGTTACTTTAATCCTAACAATCAAGTGAGAACTAAAACCATGCAAAGTACACTATTTACCGAACTAACCGTCAGTGAAGAAGCCAATCTTTCTGGTGGTGGTACCTTCAGCGTAGTTGGGAATGTTACAGTCTCTCCAGTTGGCGGAACTGGAGCGGCAACAGGTGGCGGAACAGCATCTGGAGCTGGCGCACTTACAGTTGCCACAACTGGAGGAACTGTTGTATTCGTTTTTTAACTAGTTTGAACTAGGCAAACTTATGAGGTTTAGTACAAGGGAAAGAGTAAACGTCAAGACACGAACAACCGCGTCTTTACCTGGATAAAAGTTCACACTTAAAAGAATTTACCCTGTTGACCCAGGCTAATTTAATTTTACGTGTGGGTTAATTTCTAATCGACTTGATAACTAGTACTTCGCCAATCAAACTTTGCCTCGTGAGGGATATACAGTTTAGGTTTATATCCATTACTTTAGAGTCAGGTTACTTTAATCCAAACAATCAAGTGAGAACTAAAACCATGCAAAGCACACTATTTACTGAACTAACCGTCACTGAAGAAGCCAATCTGTCCGGTGGTGGTACCTTCACCGTCGTTGGGAATGTTACAATCTCTCCAACTGGCGGAAGTGGAGCGGTAACAGGTGGCGGAACGGCATCTGGAGCTGGCGCATTTGTAGTTGCCTCAAGTGGAGGAACTGTTGTATTCAAATTTTAACTAGTTTGAACTAGGCAAACTGTATGAGGTTTAGTACAAGGGAAACAGTAAACTTCAAGACACGAACAACCGCGTCTTTACCTGGATAAAAGTTCACACTCAAAATAATTTACCCTGTTGACGCAGGCTAATTTAACTTTACGTGTGAGTTAATTGCTAATCGACTTAATAACTAGGAGTCATTAGCTATATATAGCTTATCCTAAAAATACAAGTTTATTACTACCCACCTACTTTTCTTCAACAAACTTAGCAATTTCCGATTGACTGTTGTTTCATAACCGCAGTCAATCGGTTTGTTTAGCGCTTTTTTCGGAAAAATACTAGTTATTTTTAATTGTCAGCCATCAACACTTGCTCTACTGTTAATTCTAACTCTGGAAAAGTTTGAGATTGAATGCGAGCAGTACCAAAAAACTCTACTGGTTCGTATAATTCTTGAATCAATGTGAAAACAGTTACTTTGTTCGTTAATGGATCGACAATCCAATACTCTGAAATATTTAAAACGTTATACTCAACTCGCTTGGCTCGATAATCTACGGTCTTTGTTGATTCACTGACGACTTCTACCACTAACAACGGAGGTGGTTCGTTGAGTTCAATAACTGCCTCTCGGTTTCTCAAATCTCGCCACTGAGGCAATGGAATCACAACTACATCTGGAATCCTCGATGTATCCCATCTCCCAGCACGGGGCGAACGAACACCGACAACCATTTGTTTAGATGTCCAATCCAACTTTAGCCGGAGAATTTCTGCTCGGAAACAAACATTGATAAATTCTGTTACCGCACCATGTTGCCCATTTCCTACACTCATAGGAATTAGTTCTCCATTGACCAATTCGTAGCGGGTATCAGTGCCATCATCATATTTCAGGTATTCTTCAAAGGTTAGTTTTGGGGTGGTTATAGTCATTGCTTCTTGTTGCGAATTTTTACCTTGGTTTGACGACTAACACCGAACAATTAGCCTCTTCCACAACTTGACTGCTAACAGAACCCTGAACAATTCGCTTCATCCCCATCAACCCCCGACTGCCAATTATGATCAAGTCAGTTTTGTAAATATTGGCAAGGCGAATAATCTCTTCAGCAGGATCACCAGTTACTAGTTCTAACTCAGTTGGGATTGATAATTTTTCCTGATAAGATCGCAGTTGTTTTTCAATATGAAAATAAGAAAATGTTGGCGACTCTGGCTGAGGACGATCAGCAGGTAGTTCCATTTCTGACTCTGGCGTAGGAAACACATGGCAAAGAATAACCTTGGCATCTTTTGACAACGCCAAATTATCTAATATCTCAATTACTCGTTCTGAAATTTCCGAACCGTCCAGAGCTACCAAAACACTATTTAGCACCGCTCTCGTCTCCTCAAGAGTAGATCCCTTAGATAAGTATCTAGCAAAATTAGTCGGCAGCGATACTAAACAAATTTTTTATTTGCCAACTTAGTTTATAGCGCTTCTCGGCTGAGTCCAATACATAAGCTAATGAGCATTTCAGTTGCATGATACCAGGGCTGAAGCCATTACTACAAGCGAATCAGTCTGGGAAAATGAATGAAGATTAGTTTACCTAACCACCATTAGTGTCAACTTAAGCTCAAACGCTGATCCGAATATGGTTCAGTTAAGCCCCAAATCCTTTGTAGAGACGTTGCAATGCAACGTCTCTACATACCTAAAATCAATACCAAAAATCCTTAACGAACGGTATTGACGCTGATCCCACAGGCATTTTACCCCAGCCCTCATTCCCTTCCCCCCCCAAGGGGGGAGGGGAATGAGGGCTGGGGCAAATCACTCTTCTTGCTGAATTCGGCGTCGGACTGAATCAGCATGGGAAGGTAAACCTTCTGCTGTTGCTAGCACATCAATTGCACCAGCCACATTTTGCAGTGCGGTTTGGGAGTATTGAATAATACTGGAGTGTTTGAGGAAAGTTTCAACCCCTAATGCCGAAGCATAGCGGGCAGCACCAGAGGTTGGCAAGGTATGGTTAGGGCCTGCCAAATAGTCTCCTACAGCTTCTGGTGTTGAGTAACCCAAAAAGATTGCCCCAGCGTGGCGAATCTGTGGTAGGAGTGCCCAAGGGTCTTTGATTTCTAATTCTAGATGTTCGGGAGCAAATTCATTTGAGAGTTCTGCTGCTGCTTGAAGCGATTCCACAAGGACAATCAAGCCGTAGTGAGCGATCGCTTTTTCTGTGTCTATTCGCCGTGGGTGATCCACTAGCTGTCTTTCCAAAGCTAATTGGACATTTTTAGCTAAAGCAGCATCTGTGGTCAGCAAAATTGCTGCCGCCATCGGATCGTGTTCGGCTTGGGCTAGCAAGTCAGCAGCTACATGCACTGGATTTGCGCTTTCATCGGCAATCACCAGCACTTCACTGGGGCCTGCCAAAGAGTCAATACCGACGGTGCCGTAAACAAGTTTTTTCGCTAGGGTGACATAAATGTTACCAGGCCCAGTAATTACATTCACTTTCGGAATCGTTTCTGTGCCATAGGCTAAAGCGGCGATCGCTTGTGCGCCCCCAATGCGATAAATTTCTTGCACTCCTGCTTCTTGGGCAGCTACTAAGACTGCGGGATTAATTGCACCCCCTGGGCCTGGTGGTGTTACCATCACCACATGAGGTACAGCAGCAACATGAGCCGGAATTGCATTCATCAGCACTGTACTGGGATAGGCGGCACGGCCACCAGGCACATACAACCCTGCTCGATCTACGGGGGTGTAACGTTTGCCCAGCACTACTTCATCGTCGCCAAAGTGTACCCAGCTTTTTGGTACTCGCTGACGATGAAACGCTTCAATTTGGCGGCAAGCTAGCCGAACTGCGCCTAACAATTCCTTTGACACCTGTTGATAGGCTGCATCCAGTTCCGAGCCTGTAACTCGGAGTTCTTCGGCTTTCAGGGTTTGTTTGTCAAATTCGGCTGTGTAATGCAATACAGCTTTGTCGCCTTGGCGCTTCACTGCTTGCAAAACTTCCCGCACCGTTGCTTCTTTGTGAAGCACCTGTTCGTCATGAGTGCGATCGCAGATCCGTTGTAGTTCTGCTCTAACGTCTGCCTGCTGAGTAATGATTCGCAGCATGGAGTAAGGACAATGCCAAAATTATAATATTGCCACCTGAGATTTAGTATTGCTCTTGACCCACTGGGGTGTCCAAGCTGACTCTAATTCTCTTCTCTAGCTTAACCTGGATTTTTTTGATACTCTCAAGGCTGTCAACACATTGTTTGCTTGAGAAGCCGACTTCATTCCTCAGTCCAACAAGCCTGGGCAGGAAGCTGACAATTCAGGTCATCTGGAAAACCTCTCTCTAAATCTCTCTCCTAAAAGGAGAGAGACTTTGAACTTCCCACTTAGAGCATCGGGAAGGGGGTTAGGGGTTTAGGTTTTTGGTGGACTTTTCCACATAACCTGAATTGTCAGCGGCAGGAAGCAGGGGAAGAAGATTTAACAAAGTTTCGGAGTTTAATTCAACAGTCTAATGACGCCGGCGCGTTTTGTAAGTTTAATGTCCCATGCCCAATACCATAATTTTTTTTCGGAAATTATAACATTGGCAATTAGGATGCTATATTAGTAAGTCTAGTAGTGTGTATACATAAGTAATAATAGTATTTTTGGAATTGACTGTGGCGAATACAAAGTCTGCTCTCAAGCGTGCCGAAATCGCAGAACGTAACCGACTGCGTAATAAAGCTTACAAATCAGCAGTCAAGACGCTGATGAAGAAATACTTGAATGCTGTAGCTGCTTATACAGCTAATCCTACCCCAGAATTAAAACAAGAAGCACAGAATAGGTTGTCTGAGGCTTACGCCAAAATCGATAAAGCGATCAAACGAGGCGTCCTTCACCCTAACAATGGGGCAAGGAAAAAGTCAAGATTGGCTCACAGACTAAAACCCGTCACACCAACAGCTGAGTAGTCATTGGTCATTTGTCCTTAGTCATTGGTCAGAAAATTTTCCAGAGAAAATTCTACTCGTTGGCTTTTGGCGATAGTGCAGGAAGTCAGTGAACGTCTGGCTTTGCCATCAGGTTAGTGCAGCCTCTCCCTCACCAGAAGATGTAGATAACTTGGGGGACAAACGACGAAGGACAAACAACAAAGGACAAAGAATGCAACTGATAGACACCCACGTTCATCTCAACTTTGATAGTTTTCAGCCGGATTTAGCAACAGTGCGATCGCGCTGGCAAGAAGCAGGTGTGGTGCGTTTAGTACATTCCTGTGTTCACCCAGAGGAGTTTTGCAGTATTCAATCCATAGCCCAAGAGTTTCCCGAAATCAGCTTTGCAGTGGGATTACATCCTTTAGATGCTGATAAATGGCATAGCAAGACAGCCGAGAAAATCAAAACTTTAGCGAGTTCTGACTCGAATGTAGTAGCAATTGGGGAAATGGGGCTGGATTTTTACAAAGCTGATAACTATGAGCAACAGTACATGGTTTTTGAGTCACAGTTGGCGATCGCTTCTGTTCTCAACTTACCAGTGATTATCCACTGCCGCGATGCTGCTGTGGCAACCAGAGAAGTGTTGCAAAAATGGCGGAAACTCCAAGGAGAAAGAGTGCGGGGCGTCATGCATTGCTGGGGAGGAACGCCAGAAGAAACTCAATGGTTTCTCGATTTAGGGTTCTATATCAGCTTTAGCGGGACGGTAACGTTCAAAAACGCCAAAGCCATTCAATCCTCAGCTGCGATGGTGAGTAGCGATCGCCTACTGATTGAAACCGACTGTCCATTTCTCGCTCCAGTTCCGAAACGGGGCGAGAGGCGCAACGAGCCTGCCTACGTGCAATATGTCGCCGAGCAAGTAGCTAAACTGCGTCAGGAAACGGTAGAGGCGATCGCCCATCAAACCACCCAGAATGCTTGTGAATTATTTGGTCTGTCAATATAAAGTGGGCTTTAATCTCTTTTATTCGATTGTGCTAAAAAAAATAAAACTCTAGGGAGGGAAAATATGCTAATATTATTCCCTCAAAAACATTTTGCTTGCGCCATAATGATAAAGGAAGGAACCTAAAATTTCTAAGCCTAATTTTCCCTACTGTTATCGGCTTGGCCATCCTCCAAATCTCTACAAGCGGATGCTCTCCACACATGACTAACTGTGCCAACCCAAGTTGAGCTAGATTGCACAACATCGGCCTGGTGTGTATCGAACCTATTGAAAATCGTTAAACGAAATTGCCTTGTGAGTACAATCCAGCAAAATGAAGTGATTCTGATTCTCAGCCGACAAAGTGCGGATCATCCCCTCAGTTTTAGGATATCTAAGATATCACTGAGAGTATAAATAGCCGGGTGGATTTAAGACACAGCCTATATAGCTGTGTCAGGGAATTAACGCGCTTTTTGGAGGGGAATTGACACTCTCTTTCTCTGAAGCCACTGAGAAACTGCTTCCAGAGTAAAACTCTCGCTACGACCGTCAAACGCCGCCTAAACACTTCATCTCAACTACCGACAATACTGATGTTGCAATCGTGCTTACTTTTACTAATCCCAATGCTTTCAGAGTCCATCACCCTTGCCAAATCGCGGTACGTTCCACAACCTGCCATTGCTTGCTCTTTCTTGTCATACTGCCATTAGGACTAAAACAAAGACCGTTGTTTCACGGGAGCCGGGATTTCTCCGTACTAGGATGCTTCAACACGTAGATAGTTATTCATACTCACCTCTTAATTTTACCACAAATACCACTGCGACTAAAGTCCCTTGAGTCGTTTACCTTTCAGGGCTAAAGGCACTGAGTTTCCCACTTACCAGGATTTTTTATGAAGAAAGTAGATAAAACTCAGGAATATCTCAACTGTATATTCTTTTTAAATCAAGACTATAGTGGGTTTTTGGCGTCTGAGTCCCCGATTCCGGGCGATTACCCCCTTGTCCAAATTGCTCATTCCAGCTTGAATCGCTGCGTTTGCCCACACCTGCTATTTACAGGTGTGTAAGAAGAAGCTCCCAAACAGGTACGGACACTGGCTAGCACTGGGAAGCGTTAAACAGCAGTGTCTAAGTAAAAATTTAACCAGGTTGACAAAGGTAGAGGCATGACCAAAGAAACATATATGGAACCCGCCTTTCTGTTGCCCGACTTGATTGAAATCCAGCGCTCAAGCTTTCGCTGGTTTTTGGAAGAAGGGCTGATAGAAGAACTTAACTCCTTTAGTCCTATTACAGATTATACGGGCAAATTAGAACTGCACTTTTTGGGTCATAATTACAAACTCAAGGAGCCAAAGTACAGCGTCGAAGAAGCCAAACGGCGGGACAGTACTTATGCCGTCCAAATGTATGTTCCCACACGGTTGATTAATAAAGAAACTGGGGAAATCAAAGAGCAAGAGGTATTCATTGGGGATTTGCCTTTGATGACCGATCGCGGTACGTTTATTATTAACGGAGCCGAGCGGGTAATTGTTAATCAAATAGTGCGATCGCCAGGAGTCTACTACAAATCAGAAATAGACAAAAACGGACGACGTACTTATTCAGCTAGCTTAATTCCCAACCGGGGAGCATGGCTGAAATTTGAAACAGACCGTAATGATTTGGTCTGGGTACGCATCGACAAAACCCGTAAACTCTCAGCGCAGGTACTCCTAAAAGCTTTAGGGTTATCAGATAACGAAATCTTTGACGCTTTACGCCACCCCGAATATTTCCAAAAAACCATCGAAAAAGAAGGGCAGTTTTCTGAAGAAGAAGCCCTAATGGAGTTATATCGGAAACTGCGTCCTGGTGAACCACCCACAGTATTAGGTGGACAACAACTCCTAGACTCTCGTTTCTTTGACCCGAAACGTTATGACCTTGGTCGCGTCGGACGCTACAAGCTCAACAAGAAATTGCGCCTTTCTGTCCCAGACACCATGCGCGTGTTGACTGCTGGCGATATTTTAGCAGCCGTCGATTACCTGATCAACCTGGAATATGACATTGGTAATATCGACGACATTGACCACTTAGGTAATCGTCGGGTGAGAAGCGTCGGTGAATTGCTGCAAAACCAAGTGCGGGTAGGCTTAAATCGCCTAGAGAGAATTATTCGGGAACGGATGACCGTATCCGATGCGGAAGTGCTAACTCCTGCTTCTTTAGTGAACCCCAAACCATTGGTAGCAGCAATTAAAGAATTCTTTGGTTCCAGCCAGTTAAGTCAGTTCATGGATCAAACCAATCCTCTAGCAGAACTGACCCACAAACGCCGCCTCAGTGCCCTTGGCCCTGGTGGTTTAACCCGCGAACGTGCCGGTTTCGCCGTGCGGGATATTCATCCGAGTCACTATGGACGCATTTGCCCCATTGAGACACCAGAAGGCCCCAACGCCGGATTGATTGGCTCCTTGGCAACCCATGCACGGGTAAACCTGTACGGCTTCCTAGAAACACCATTTAGACCTGTAGAAAATGGGCGAGTCAGATTTGACCTGCCTCCAGCCTACATGACAGCCGATGAAGAAGACGACCTGCGGGTTGCT
Source organism: Nostoc sp. CHAB 5836 (assembly GCF_020829445.1). GTDB lineage: Bacteria > Cyanobacteriota > Cyanobacteriia > Cyanobacteriales > Nostocaceae > Nostoc. The sequence continues at coordinate 8,016 of NZ_JAIVFV010000143.1, read as the reverse complement.
CCGGGAGATATTCCTGTAGATGAAACCGGGCACATTATTGGGCCGCAAGTCCCAGTCCGCTATCGCCAAGAATTTTCCACCACAACACCAGAACAGGTGGACTACGTAGCAGTATCTCCGGTACAGATTGTGTCGGTAGCAACCAGCATGATTCCCTTCTTGGAGCATGATGACGCTAACCGAGCGCTGATGGGGTCGAATATGCAACGCCAAGCAGTACCTCTACTCAAGCCAGAACGTCCTTTGGTGGGTACTGGTTTGGAAGCTCAAGGAGCAAGAGACTCCGGGATGGTAATTGTATCACGTACTGATGGCGATGTCATTTATGTGGATGCCACAGAAATTCGCGTCCGTCCGAAACCTAATACCCCAGAGATTAAGTACACCCTTTCCAAGTACCAACGTTCCAACCAAGACACCTGCTTAAATCAGAAACCTCTCGTCCGCATTGGTGAACGTGTGGTTGCTGGTCAGGTATTGGCTGATGGCTCCTCCACCGAAGGCGGTGAATTGGCGCTAGGACAAAATATCGTAGTTGCCTATATGCCTTGGGAAGGCTACAACTACGAAGACGCGATTTTAATCTCTGAAAGACTGGTGCAGGATGATGTCTACACCTCAATTCACATTGAAAAATATGAAATTGAAGCTAGACAGACAAAACTGGGGCCAGAAGAAATCACCAGAGAAATTCCCAACGTCGGGGAAGATTCCCTGCGTCAGTTGGATGAACAGGGAATCATTCGCATTGGGGCATGGGTAGAAGCTGGAGATATATTGGTAGGAAAAGTCACACCCAAAGGTGAATCTGACCAACCGCCAGAAGAAAAACTGTTGCGTGCCATCTTCGGTGAAAAAGCCCGGGATGTGCGGGACAATTCTCTGCGAGTCCCCAATGGTGAGAAAGGTCGCGTAGTTGACGTGCGCTTATTTACTCGTGAACAAGGCGATGAGCTGCCACCAGGAGCCAATATGGTAGTCCGGGTGTATGTTGCTCAAAAACGCAAAATCCAAGTTGGCGACAAAATGGCAGGACGGCACGGTAATAAAGGGATTATTTCTCGGATATTACCAGCAGAAGATATGCCATATTTGCCCGATGGTTCGCCAGTGGACATTGTACTTAACCCCTTGGGTGTACCTAGTCGGATGAACGTCGGACAAGTATTTGAATGTCTCTTGGGTTGGGCTGGTCAGACCTTGGGAGTGCGATTTAAGATTACTCCCTTTGACGAAATGTATGGGGAAGAGTCATCCCGCCGAATCGTGCATGGCAAATTGCAAGAAGCCCGGGACGAAACAGGGAAAGACTGGGTATATAACCCAGATAACCCAGGCAAAATCATGGTGTATGACGGTCGTACAGGCGAACCCTTTGACCGAGCAATTACCATCGGTGTGGCTTATATGCTGAAGCTGGTGCATTTGGTGGATGATAAGATCCACGCCCGTTCTACAGGGCCGTATTCACTGGTGACTCAGCAACCCTTGGGTGGTAAAGCCCAACAAGGTGGTCAGAGGTTTGGAGAAATGGAAGTGTGGGCATTGGAAGCCTTTGGTGCAGCTTACACCTTACAGGAATTGCTCACAGTGAAATCTGACGATATGCAAGGACGGAATGAAGCGTTAAATGCGATCGTTAAAGGTAAGGCAATTCCTCGCCCTGGAACTCCAGAATCCTTTAAGGTGCTAATGCGCGAGTTGCAATCATTAGGGTTAGACATTGCGGTACACAAGGTAGAAACCCAAGCAGACGGCAGTTCCCTAGATGTGGAAGTCGATTTGATGGCAGACCAATCAGCCCGTCGCACACCGCCTCGACCTACTTATGAATCTCTTTCCCGCGAATCGCTGGATGACGACGAATAATCAATAGTCATTAGTCATTAGTCCTTTGCTAATGACAAAGGACTAAGGACTAATGACCAATGACTAATGACTAATGACTAATGACTAATGACTAATGACTAAATATGAGACCTGCCCAAACTAATCAGTTTGACTACGTAAAAATCGGCTTGGCTTCCCCTGAACGCATTCGGCAGTGGGGCGAAAGAACATTGCCCAATGGCCAGGTAGTCGGTGAAGTTACCAAGCCAGAGACGATTAACTACCGAACTCTCAAGCCAGAGATGGATGGCTTATTTTGTGAGCGCATCTTTGGGCCCGCGAAAGATTGGGAATGCCATTGTGGTAAGTATAAAAGAGTCCGTCATAGAGGTATTGTTTGTGAGCGCTGTGGGGTAGAAGTCACCGAGTCACGGGTGCGTCGCCACCGTATGGGCTATATTAAACTCGCCGCACCAGTCGCTCACGTCTGGTATCTCAAAGGTATTCCTAGCTATATTTCCATTCTGTTGGATATGCCCTTACGGGATGTCGAGCAGATTGTCTATTTCAACTCTTATGTTGTCCTGAGTCCAGGTAATGCCGAAACTTTAACTTACAAACAGTTACTGAGTGAAGACCAGTGGTTGGAAATAGAAGACCAAATTTATAGCGAAGATTCTGTGCTGCAAGGTGTAGAGGTAGGTATTGGTGCTGAAGCACTGTTGCGCTTGCTTGCCGATATTAATTTAGAACAAGAAGCGGAAAGCCTACGGGAAGAAATTGGCAACGCCAAGGGACAAAAGCGGGCCAAGCTAATTAAGCGACTGCGGGTAATTGACAACTTCATCGCCACTGGTTCCAAACCAGAGTGGATGGTAATGGCAGTTATTCCCGTGATTCCCCCCGACTTGCGCCCAATGGTGCAGCTAGATGGCGGACGGTTTGCCACCAGCGATTTGAATGATTTGTATCGGCGGGTAATTAACCGCAACAATCGTTTGGCACGCTTGCAAGAAATTTTAGCACCAGAGATTATTGTGCGGAACGAAAAGCGGATGCTGCAAGAAGCAGTGGATGCTTTGATTGATAATGGTCGTCGGGGACGGACTGTGGTAGGGGCAAATAACCGACCCCTGAAATCTTTGTCCGACATTATTGAGGGTAAGCAAGGACGTTTCCGACAAAACTTGTTAGGTAAACGGGTTGACTACTCTGGACGTTCGGTAATTGTGGTCGGGCCAAAGCTGAAAATTCACCAGTGCGGTTTGCCTAGAGAAATGGCAATTGAGCTATTTCAACCATTTGTGATTAACCGCCTCATTCGTAGCGGTATGGTAAATAACATCAAAGCTGCGAAAAAGCTGATATCCCGCAATGATCCCAGTGTTTGGGATGTGCTGGAAGAGGTGATTGAAGGACACCCTGTGATGCTAAATCGGGCACCAACGTTGCACCGTTTAGGTATCCAGTCTTTTGAACCAATTTTAGTAGAAGGTAGAGCGATTCAACTGCATCCTCTCGTGTGTCCAGCGTTTAACGCCGACTTTGACGGCGACCAAATGGCAGTACACGTCCCGTTGTCGTTAGAAAGTCAGGCCGAGGCGCGGTTGTTGATGTTGGCTTCTAACAATATTTTGTCACCAGCCACAGGTAAACCCATTATCACGCCCAGCCAAGACATGGTATTGGGAGCGTATTACTTAACAGCAGAAAATCCTGGTGCGACAAAAGGTGCAGGAAACTACTTTTCTTCGCTAGAGGATGTAATTATGGCTTTCCAGCAAGAGCAAATTGACTTGCACGCCTATATTTATGTGCGGTTTGACGGTGAAATAGAATCAGACCAACCGGATACAGAACCCGTGAAAGTGACGGAAAACGAGGATGGTACCCGCACATTACTCTATAAGTTCCGTCGAGTCAGACAAGACGCTAAGGGCAATGTAATTTCTCAGTATATATACACAACGCCTGGGCGTGTTATTTATAACAATGCCATTCAGGAAGCACTTGCAAGCTAAAAGTGAGGAGTGATGAGTTAGGAGTTATGAGTTAGGAGTTATGAGTTAGGAGTTTTTATTCCTAACTCCTCACTTTTAACTCCTCACTTTTAACTCCTCACTTTTAACTCCTAACTTTTAACTCCTAACTATTAATTTAGGACTAATGATTAATGACTAACGAAAAAATGATTTTTCGCAATCGTGTGGTTGACAAAGGTCAATTGAGAAATTTAATTTCTTGGGCCTTTACAAATTATGGTACGGCGCGAACCGCAGTGATGGCGGACAAATTGAAAGATTTGGGATTTCGGTATGCTACCAAAGCAGGGGTTTCCATCAGTGTAGATGACTTGATGATACCACCAACTAAGCGATTGCTCTTAGAAGCAGCCGAAGAAGAAATTCGCGCTACTGAAACCCGTTATCAACGGGGAGAAATCACAGAAGTAGAACGCTTCCAAAAGGTAATTGATACCTGGAACGGTACCAGTGAAGCCTTGAAAGATGAAGTAGTAGTTCACTTCAAGAAGACTAATCCCCTGAACTCCGTATACATGATGGCATTCTCTGGGGCACGGGGCAACATCTCCCAAGTCCGGCAATTGGTAGGGATGCGGGGACTGATGGCAGATCCTCAAGGGGAAATTATCGATTTGCCCATCAAAACCAACTTCCGTGAAGGATTAACTGTGACGGAATATATTATTTCGTCTTACGGTGCCAGAAAAGGATTGGTGGATACTGCCTTGCGGACGGCTGACTCTGGTTATCTCACCCGCCGGTTGGTGGATGTATCCCAGGATGTAATTATTCGGGAGTTTGACTGCGGTACTACCAAAGGTCTTGCCATTCGACCAATGACAGAAGGGGCCAAAACCTTGATTCCTCTGGCGACCCGCTTGATGGGACGGGTAATTGGGGAAGATGTGTTGCATCCGGTAACAAAAGAAGTGATTGCAGCACGCAATTCCCCAATTTCTGAGGACTTGGCGAAGAAAATTGAAAAATCTGGGGTGGGAGAAGTTGTGGTGCGATCGCCACTAACTTGTGAAGCCGCACGTTCTGTGTGTCAACACTGCTACGGCTGGAGTTTGGCCCACGCCAAGATGGTAGATTTGGGCGAAGCTGTGGGGATTATTGCCGCCCAAAGTATCGGTGAACCTGGAACCCAGTTAACCATGCGGACATTCCACACGGGTGGTGTGTTTACTGGAGAAGTGGCGCAACAAGTTCGTTCTAAAATTGATGGGACTGTCAAGCTTCCCCGGAAACTGAAGACTAGAACATATCGTACCCGCCACGGGGAAGATGCCCTGTATGTTGAGGCTAATGGTATCCTGCTTTTGGAGCCGAAAAAAGAAGGTGATGTTACCCCAGAGAACCAAGAGGTTCATCTGACTCAAGGTTCAACACTATATGTATTTGATGGAAATAAGGTAAAACAAGGGCAGTTGTTGGCAGAAGTTGCCCTCGGTGGACGGACAACTCGGACTAATACAGAAAAAGCAGTTAAAGATGTCGCCTCTGACTTGGCAGGGGAAGTGCAATTTGCCGAAGTAGTTCCAGAACAAAAAACCGACCGTCAAGGCAATACCACAACTACAGCCGCACGTGGTGGCTTGATTTGGATTTTGTCAGGGGAAGTTTATAACTTACCGCCGGGCGCAGAATTGGTGGTGAAAAATGGTGATGCGATCGCTTCTAATGGAGTTTTAGCAGAAACCAAATTGGCCAGTTTGCACGGTGGTGTGGTGCGTTTGCCCGAAGCTACCCCAGGTAAGAGTACCAGGGAAATTGAGATTATCACCGCTTCTGTAGTTTTAGACCAAGCAACGGTGACAGTCCAAAGTTCTCAAGGTCGCAATAACTACTTAGTCTCCACAGGCAACAACCAGGTATTTAACCTCCGAGCTACACCAGGCACAAAAGTGCAAAATGGTCAAGTAGTAGCTGAGTTAATTGATGACCGCTATCGCACAACCACTGGTGGATTCCTGAAATTTGCGGGTGTCGAAGTCCAGAAAAAAGGCAAAGCCAAGCTGGGTTATGAAGTGGTGCAGGGAGGTACTCTGTTGTGGATTCCGGAAGAGAGCCACGAAGTTAATAAAGATATCTCCTTACTGTTGGTAGAAGACGGTCAGTTTGTCGAAGCTGGCACCGAAGTGGTGAAGGATATCTTCTGCCAAAATAGCGGTGTCGTAGAAGTAACCCAGAAAAACGACATCCTGCGGGAAGTCGTTGTGAAGCCAGGGGAACTGCTGATGGTGGACGATCCAGAATCAGTTATCGGGCGAGATAACACCTTCATCCAACCAGGTGAGGAATTCCAAGGCAACGTCGCCACCGAATTGCGTTATATCCAATATGTGGAGACACCAGAGGGGCCAGCCCTGTTGAGTCGTCCCGTAGTTGAGTTTGCCGTACCGGATAATCCAGATGTGCCATCGACGACATCGGTAAGTCAACAAACCGGGCGATCGATTCAGTTGCGGGCAGTACAGAGACTACCTTACAAAGATTCAGAACGCGTCAAATCTGTTGAAGGTGTGGAACTGCTGCGAACCCAGCTAGTGCTAGAAATCGAGCAAGAAGGAGAACAAGACCATAATGCTTCACCCCTTGCAGCAGACATTGAATTAGTAGAGGATACCGAAGACCCAGAAGTTCAACGTCTACAACTGGTAATTTTGGAATCCTTGGTAATTCGTCGAGACATTACCGCCGATGCCACCCAAGGTAGTACCCAGACTACACTTGAGGTACAGGATGGGCTAACCATCGCCCCAGGTTCTGTAGTCGCACGTACCCAAATCTTGTCTAAAGAAGGGGGGATAGTGCGGGGCGTTCAAAAAGGAACCGAAAACGTACGTCGCTGTTTGGTGTTGCGTCAAACTGATATGCTCACGACCAATACTAGTACTCAACCCAAGGTGAAAGTGGGTGACTTGCTAGTAGAAGGTACAGAAGTTGCTCCTGGAGTTTTTGCCCAAGAATCAGGACAAGTAGTGGATGTTAAAAAGTTAGGAGTTAAGAGTGAGGAGTTAGGAGTTAATTCTGAAACTCCTAACTCCTCACTTCAAACTCAGAACTACGCTATTACTACTCGCATCGGTCGCCCTTATCGAGTCAGCCCTGGTGCTGTGTTGCAGATAGAAGATGGCGATTTGGTACAACGGGGTGATAACTTGGTGTTGTTGGTGTTTGAACGCGCCAAAACCGGAGATATCATTCAAGGTTTGCCTCGGATTGAGGAACTGCTGGAAGCTCGCAAACCGAAAGAAGCCTGCATCTTATGTCGGCGGGGGGGAGAAGTTAAGGTAGTTTACGCTGATAGTGGTGATGAAGCGATCGCCATCAAGGTCGTAGAATCCAATGGTGTGGTGACAGATTATCCTCTGGGGCCAGGACAAAATTTAATTGTCCCAGATGGATCAACAGTATTAGCGGGACAACCGTTGACTGATGGCCCATCCAACCCCCACGAAATTTTGGAAATCTTCTTTAGTCTGGGTTCAGAAGACGGAATTTATGCTTGTGCTAGCATTGCCTTGCAGAAGGTACAAACATTCTTGGTGAATGAAGTGCAAATGGTCTATCAGTCTCAAGGGATTGATATTTCCGATAAGCACATTGAAGTGATTGTTCGCCAAATGACCAACAAAGTCCGGATTGATGATGGTGGTGACACCACAATGCTTCCGGGCGAATTGGTGGAACTGCGCCAAGTTGAGCAGGTAAACGAAGCTATGGCAATTACAGGCGGTGCTAGGGCACAGTATACGCCAGTATTGTTGGGGATCACCAAAGCATCGTTGAACACCGACAGCTTTATTTCTGCTGCATCGTTCCAAGAAACAACACGAGTACTTACCGAAGCTGCTATCGAAGGTAAATCTGACTGGCTGCGCGGATTAAAAGAAAACGTGATTATCGGGCGATTGATTCCGGCTGGTACTGGGTACAATACCTATGATGAACCCGGTGCGATCGAAGATTATGCTGCTGAGATTAGCAGTAGTGTCTTGGATGAAGTTGATGATCCTCTGGATATGGTGATAGATGAAATATTCATTCGCTGCTCTCCAAAAACGCTGCTTCTCTTCTACTGTTTTGAACCGATTCAGCACATCTTTCCGATATTGGGCAATCGTACGGGCGCTGGTTTCAATTCCTAACTTCTGAT